>SLJB01000279.1 GCA_007135335.1 Balneolaceae bacterium | reverse complement strand
TTACGCATAAAAAAACCTCATGCTGTTCTCAACATGAGGTTTTTTAGTATTCAGATTTAAAATTCTCTTAGAACATAACACCAACAGCGATAGTTATACCGCTGTTTCTAACTTTAAAATCAAAGCCAAAATCATCAAATTCACCATCCAGCTCATCGCCGAAAAGATCATCATCAAAGATGTTTGAGAGGCCATAATCGTAACGGGCTTCAACAAAAAATTTCCCGAAATTCGCACCTACGCCAAAAAGAAGTCCGTAACTGATATCCTTCACTTCATCAGAGATGTCTTCCTGTTCGCCGCCAAAGTCAACTTTTGCATCCAGTAAATACCCTACATATCCCCCGGCAGTTATAAATGGCGAAATACCTCCATCAAGCGGTATGTTTATTTTCAGCAGAAGCGGAACATCAATGTAGCTAAGAGTTACGTCCTCATCAGAAAAATCGACCAATTCGTCATTGTCTGATTCAGAACCACCTTTTTGAATAAAATTCACTTCCGGCTGTATTGATAGATATTCGTTCAGCGGTTTTTCCATAAAAATCCCGCCGTGAAATCCCATACCGGTGCCGCTGTCGAATGTTTCAGATTCACTGAAGCCCATAAAATCGATGCTTAGTTCTCCGCCAATTTTATAGAACGATTATCCTCCTTTAAGACCGAATCGGGTGTCCTGGGCTTGTGAATTGCTGAAGCTAAATGCCAGCAATCCGATCGTACATACTGTAGTTAATAGTTTTTTCATATCTCAAATATTTTATGTCTGTTAATTTTTGATTTTTTTATCTGATGAATGATTCATTCATCCTTTCTACCCTCCTTCACGAAAAAATAATCATAATCAGATCAAATAAGAATACGGACTATCATATATGTTCCCCACTCTCAATCATCTGTAATATCTGAATAGAAAATCATAAGAAATGGCGCTTTAAAGTCTTCTTTAACAGACCGTTTAGTTAAACCTCTTTTAATCACACTTTCTTCTTGACAAAATGGGGGTCAATAGGGTACATTGTGGGGAGATGTGGGGGATAGTGGGAGAAAATGTCTGTATATTCCACCGAAGACTATCCTGAAGTTTTTTTAGCAATCAAAAACAGAGATCCTCGTGCCAAGCTTCAAAGGGCAATATGAACACAGTGTAGATAATAAAGGCCGTGTTGCTTTCCCGGCCAAGTTGCGCAAAACTGTTAGCCCTGACGCACAGGATCGATTTACCATTTTACGCGGTCTGGAACCTTGCCTCTATCTCTATCCGCAAGACCGCTGGGAACTTGTTGAAAAAAAGCTCTCAAAGATCAACAATTTCTCTCTCAAAGGCCGTACCGTTATCCGTAATTTTCTTCGATTTGCGGAGGATCTTTCTTTAGATAAGCAAAACCGCCTCTCTCTCCCATCCCATCTGATGGACTTTTCTGAAATAGATTCCACTGCCATTTTTATAGGTGCCGGTGAACGGATCGAGATATGGTCGCCCGGAAAACTTGAAAAAGTTGACAATGAATTGAGTTTTGAATCTTACCAGGATCTATTTGAGCAGGTAATGGGTGGTAATATAGAGGAGGAGGAGTGATCTGATGGCTGAATTTTTCCCACATACGCCGGTACTTCTCGACTCATCTGTTGAGTTTCTCATCACAGATACATCCGGTATCTATATAGATGCTACTCTTGGCGGAGGCGGTCACAGTTTAAAAATTCTTCAAAGCCTGTCTAAAGACGCAACACTTTTTGGAGTAGATCAGGATAGTGAAGCGCATAAGGCGGCAGCAAAAAATATCGGAAATGACCCAAGGTTTACCCCTGTCTCCGGAAACTTTGGTTATCTCAGCACCCTCATTCCTAAAGAAGTTCACGGAAAGGTTTCAGGAATACTGTTTGATCTTGGAGTATCAACCCATCAGATCAGAGAACCTGAGCGCGGTTTCAGTTTCCAGAACGATGGCCCGCTTGATATGCGAATGAGTGAACTGAGTGGTGTATCTGCATACGATGTGGTAAACAGTTACGATTACGAAAAACTGCGGGATATTATTTTTCATTACGGTGAAGAGCGACTGAGCCGTCAGATAGCCCGGGAAATTATAAACCGCAGGCCTATTGAAACTACACTTGAATTGCGAGAAGCAATTGAAAGTGTTTTATATGGTCGCCACATTATAAAATCAGTGGCACGAGTTTTTCAGGCCATTCGTATTGAAGTAAACAGAGAACTTGATGTACTGAAGGATGGCTTATCTCAAGCACTCGATATTTTAAAACCCGGTGGCAGAATTGTTGCTATTTCATACCATTCGCTTGAAGACCGACCGGTAAAAAACTTTTTTAAAAGCGGAAACTTTGAAGGTGACATTGAAAAAGATTTTTATGGAAATGCAGTGGCCCCTGTAAAAATGGTTACCCGGCAAATTATCACGCCATCTGACGAAGAGATCAAAAATAATCCGGCTGCCCGGAGTGCAAAACTTAGAGTAGCGGAAAAAGCAGAGGAGGAAAAATGATCATTAAAAGTCCTCCCAGAACCGGTAAAAATGGGATTTCCGGCGGAAAAATTGCCAAAAACAAACGCCGTACCATTTACTCAAAAAAACTTAATACAGGCGGTTCTGCCCCATCCCATGGCAGACGCACACATACAGACAAAAAAACAAATCTTCCGGCTTTTACCCCCTGGAAGGTTGTACTCGCAAGTTTCCTGATCGGGATTTGCGGGATTCTTTATATCGGCCATGTGTTCAATACTCAGCAAATACTAACCGAAGTGAACCAGCTCGAGAATGAGTTTAACAAAGCACAACGGTTATACCACGAAACAAGGCTTGAGTACGATAGAATAACAGGGCCGCAACAGATCTATCAAATTGCACGCCGGCAGGGTTTTGTAAATGCCGGGCCGGCTGACCAAATCATCTATATACAAGCGGAAGCTAAATGAACGAACGCAGCTCCATTATGGGCCGTATGTTTTTGCTTTTGGGATTGTTGATGTTACTCCCTGCTGCAATTCTTGTGCAAATTTTACGCGTAAATTTTTACGAGGGAGAAGCGTTCAGGGAACTTTGGAGCTCACAGGCTATTGATTACATATCCATACCGGCGCAACGCGGTAATATTTATGACGCAAACGGCTCTCTATTAGTAACCGACACAGCAATCTACAAAGTTGCTGTTGACCCCCTTCTAATCCGCAATACTGAAGCCGCAAACAGAGTTGCAGCAGTTTTGAGCAATCATACGGGGCGCACTGCAAGATATTATGTAGACAGAATTAACAGTTCACCGTCCGGTTCGCAATATCTTGTACTGGAGCGCAGTGTACCCGTACAGGCATACGAAGACCTGACCGAGCTTAGTCTGCGGGGGTTAATTCTGGAAGAAGAATACCGAAGAAATTATAATTTCGGCACACTTGCCGCACATGTAGTTGGGTTTGTAAACCACAACATGGATGGTATGGCGGGCCTTGAGAGCCGATACAATAATATTCTTCGGGGAAGAGACGGCCAGCAGCAGGTTCGTAAAGATCGGTTGAATCAGATTTTTGCCTATGTAGGAGCACCAAGAAAATTCCCGAAACAGGGATATTCGCTTCACACCACCATCGACTCGAAGATTCAGGCAATTGTTGAGGAAGAGTTGAAGGAGGGTGCTATACGTCATCTCGCCAAATATGGCACTGCTATCGTAATGAATCCCAAAACCGGGGAAATTAAAGCGATGGCTAATTACCCGGTTTACAACCCCAATGCTCCTGCAACCATTGAAAATGAAAACCGCCGTAATTATGCGGTAGCTGATATTGTTGAACCCGGCTCCACTTTCAAACTGGTTACAGCAATTGCCGCTGTTGAACAGAATGTAGTGAGTTTTGATGAACGGTTTGAAACACCTGAAAGCGGCAGGAAAATAATCCATGGTCAGGTGATGAGAGATCACAATCCGCTGGGTACACTGACATTTACAGAGGTAATGGCAAAAAGTTCAAACATTGCCACATCTGAAATTGCCCAAAGAATTCCTCCGAATACGTTTTATCAATATGCTAGAAATATGGGCTTTGGCACACCCAGCCAGATTGATTTGCCCGGAGAACTTGCAGGACGCCTGCAACGCCCGTATGAATGGAGCCGTGTAACCCTGCCATGGATGTCAATTGGTTATGAAGTACAAGTCTCTCCCGTACAGCTTGTGCAGGCTTATGCTGCCTTTGCAAATGGCGGTTACCTGATGAAACCCTTTGTGGTTAAATCTGTTACAGATGAATTAGGAAATATCATTGAAAAAAATGAACCAAAAAAAGTTCGCAGAATTGCAAGACCGTCAACCATAGAAAAACTGATCCCCGTTTTTGAACAGGCTGTTTCAGACTCAGGTACGGCACAATGGGCTTCTGTTGAGGGTCTTCGGATTGCCGGGAAAACAGGGACCGCACAAAAATATATTGATGGACGATACCAGGCGCGATACAGAGCTTCGTTCGTTGGATTTTTCCCGGTTGAAGATCCCGAGTATGTAATTCTTGTACTCCTTGATGAACCACGAACCAGTATTTATGGTGGTTTTACCGCCGGCTCTGTTTTTAAAGAAATTGCCCAGCGTGTGTCAGGTCTTCAAAATTCAATTCTGAGAACTCAGCCTTCAGAACTTCTGGCTGAAAGCAGTGAATTTGTGTTGCCAAAACTGGAGGGAATGAACCGCAGAGATGCTGAACTGTTGCTGCAGCGAAGCCGAATACCCTATAAAGTTTCAGGGAATGGCAATTATGTGACAGGCCAGCAACCTGCTTTTGGTGAATTGGTTCTCAGAAACACTCCAATTGAAATTCAGTTATCTGATACAGCTACAGATTCCATACCGAATGGCTTTGCCAGAATTCCTGACTTAAGAGATATGAACATGCGTGAGGCTGTTTATTTAGTCGAAAAGGCCGGTCTTGAAATCGAAATGGTTGGATCAGGAACCATATATACACAATTTCCGCGGGCCGGTGATCTGATGCGCCAGGGAAGAACCGTAACCGTGCGCGGAAGAGCCGGTGCCTTTAATCAACAACGTTCAATCGTTTCGAATTGATGACAATTCAAGAAATCATAGATTTTTGTAACCCAATAGCGGTTCACGGTCACAAGCCGGAGAGCATTGGGAAACTATGTCAGGATTCAAGAGATGTAAAAATAGGCGATCTGTTTATTGCCGTAAAAGGCCTGAAATCTGATGGCCACAATTTTATAAGTGAAGCCATTAAGCAGGGTGCTTCCGTAATTATTACTGAGAAACACATTCAAGTCTCATCACGAATTTTTGTAATTGTAGTGAGTAATACAAGACAGCTTCTGGGACCACTTGCACAAATAATGGCAGGTAGTCCGGCTGAGAAACTCACAATTATTGGTATAACCGGAACCAACGGAAAAACTACCGTTGCAACTCTCATCTGGCAAATTCTAAATGCCCTGAATACCAACGCTTCCATGCTTGGAACCGTTGAAAAACGTATAAATCGCGACATCTTTAATAGCAGGCTTACTACTGCAGATCCCATTGAACTTGCTAATGACATGAAACAGATGGTGGATGCAGGCAGTAAATATCTTGTGATGGAAGTTTCCTCGCATGCACTGGATCAACGAAGAGTGAAAGGAATACCCTTTAGCGTTGCTGTATTTACAAATCTGACGCACGATCACCTGGATTATCACTCTTCAATGAATGAGTATGCTTCAGCGAAGAAAAGACTTTTCAATTCCCTGAATAACAGCAGCTGGGCCATCACGAATGCTGATGATGCACGCGGTGAATGGATGGTTAACTCCACACCCGCAAAAGTAATTTCCGTCAGTTTCAAAAATGAAGGGCTGATTAATGCTGAAATCATAAAGTCGGATGCCTCCGGCTTTACCCTCTCTGTTGATGGCACAAAAATTCACAGTCCGCTGGTAGGTGATTTTAATGCCTATAATGTAATGCAGGCACTGCTAGTATGTACTGCACTTGGCCATGATGCCAAGAAAGTTTCGCATATTTTGAAGGAGTGCAAGGGTGCCCCGGGACGAATGGAACGAGTTACCGGCGCCGGATTATCCGATACCGCACCTGTTGTGTTTGTAGATTACGCACATACACCAAACGCCCTCGAAAATGTAGCCTCAACACTGCAAAAGCTGAAAAATAAAGATCAGAAACTGATTATTGTCTTTGGTTGTGGCGGCGACCGTGATAAAACAAAACGACCTGTGATGGCCGAAATCGCCGAACGATTTGGTGATAAAGTAATTGTAACATCTGATAATCCGCGTACTGAAGATCCTGATGCCATTATCGGCGATATCATGGAAGGTTTCAATACTCCGGAGATCGTTCAAACCATCACTCATCGGAATGAGGCAATCAATGAGGCTATCTACAAAGCTGATAAGAATTCAATTATTCTGATTGCCGGTAAAGGGCACGAAACCTATCAGGAAATCAATGGAGTGCGAACGTATTTTGATGATCGTGAAATCGCACGAATAGCTTTAGCAGAGAGAAATGGCCACCCCGAAACGCAGGAGGTTGTCTGATGCTATACGAACTACTGTCATGGATGAACAATGTTTTCAATCCGCCCGGATTCGGTGCTTTTGAATATATCACAACGAGAACGGCATTTGCTGCTGCTACCGCACTTCTCATCAGCCTTTTCATTGGAAAAAAAATAATCCGATGGTTACTAAAAATGCAACTTAAAGAAGTGATTCGCGATGATATTGGCCTGAACAGCCATCTTGAAAAAGCAGAGACACCAACAATGGGGGGTGTTATCATTATCCTGGCTACGGTTATTCCCGCACTATTATGGATGCGTATGGACAGCATCTACACGTGGATGATTATTTTTGTGGTTCTGGTTCTTGGTGGTGTTGGTTTTATTGATGATTACATCAAGGTGGTACGCAAAGATAAATCCGGACTGCACGGATGGTTTAAGATTATTGGTCAGGTTCTTGTGGGCGTGGTGATTGGAGTTACTCTTTACTTCTGGCCCGCTTTTCAGGAGTACAATACGCTTACTACCGTACCCTTTCTGAAAGATGTAAATATTGATTACGCATTTTTTGGTGAATCAACAGGATGGCTGATTTTCATACCCGTTGTTATTTTTATCATCACTGCCGTAAGTAATGCAGCTAATCTCACCGATGGGCTTGACGGACTACTTTCTGGCACTTCGGCCATTGCCGGTATTATTCTGGGTATTTTTGCCTACGTCTCCGGCCGGGTTGATTTTTCATCATTCCTGAATATCATGTATCTGCCCGGTTCCGGAGAACTCACCATTTTTGCAGCATCGCTTGTTGGTGCTTGCCTCGGTTTTTTGTGGTATAACTCCCATCCGGCTTCAGTATTTATGGGAGATACCGGTTCACTTGCTCTTGGCGGCGCATTGGGAGCCTTTGCCATAATGATACACAAAGAACTCCTTCTGCCCATTATTTGCGGAATATTTTTTGTTGAAACCGTTTCTGTGATTATTCAAACCACATGGTTCAAGTACACGAAAAGAAAGTATGGAGAAGGCCGCCGCGTATTTTTGATGACTCCCATCCACCACCATTTTGAAAAGCAGGGATGGCCCGAATCTAAAATTGTGGTACGGTTCTGGATCATCGCCATTCTCCTTGGAATTATCAGTCTCTTAACCTTAAAACTACGATGAGAAATCTGCAAGGAAAACATATCGTAGTTGCTGGAGCTGCCAAAAGCGGAATAGCATCCGCATTTCTGCTTAAGAAAAAAGGTGCTGTTCCCTTTGTTTCAGATAATGGCACAATTCCGGCTGAAACTGCAGAAAGGCTAAAGAATGAATCTATCGAATTTGAGCAAAATCAGCACTCGCAAAGAGCTATGAACGGCGAATTTCTTGTGTTGAGTCCCGGAGTACCGACCTCTTCATCAATCGCGCAGCATTACAAAGATGCAGGAAAAGGGATTTTCTCTGAGATTGAACTTGCAAGCTGGTTTTCCAAATCGCCCATGGTAGCCGTTACCGGCAGCAACGGAAAAACATCGGTTGCAAGCTGGCTTGCTCATACCTGGAAGATGGCCTCCAGAGACTACATCCTTGCGGGAAATATCGGTACAGCATTTTCTGAGCAGGTTGAGCATACATCAGCAAACAAAGATGTACTTCTTGAGGTGAGCAGTTTTCAGCTCGATCATATTCAATCATTCCATCCGGCAGTAAGCATGGTGCTCAATATTACCCCTGATCATCTGGATCGCTATGAGCATGACTTTATGAAATATGCTGCGTCCAAACTGAATATCACTAAAAACCAGACCGCATCAGATTGGTTTATCTACAATTTTGATGACCCCATACTCTCCGATCATGCCAGGCAGCTGGCTGAAACAGAGAATGCACCTCGGCTACTGGCATTTTCAAGCCAAAACGAGGTTACGAACGGAGCATTTGTTCGAAACGGCAACCTGATTCTAAAAATCAACAATAAAGAAGAAGAACTCATGCAAATAGGCGAAATCGGACTTCCTGGTCAGCATAATCTCCAAAACGGAATGGCAACCGCCCTGGCAGCACGGGCATCTGAAATTAAAAATGAATTTATCAGCGAAAGCCTCAAAACGTTTGAAGGGGTAACCCACAGGCTTGAGCATGTACGCACATACAAAGGTGTGCGATATGTGAACGACAGTAAAGCCACCAATGTGAATGCTGTTTGGTTTGCACTGCGAAGTTTTAACATGCCCATGGTGCTAATTCTCGGCGGGCGGGATAAAGGAAATGATTACACACAGCTTGAAAAAGAGCTCCGTGAAAAAGTACATACCATTGTTGCCATCGGCGAAGCAAGAGAAAATATCAAAAAGCAGATCGGTAATTTAGTTCCCCACATTCTCGAAGCTGAAAGTATGAAAGCTGCCGTAAAAACAGCCCGTAAAGCAGCAAAGCGAGGTGAGGTGGTATTACTGAGTCCGGCCTGTTCTTCATTCGATATGTTTGAAAACTACGAAGACCGGGGCAATCATTTTAAACAAGCCGTACTCGATTTATAAATCTAACGAGATACACCAATAACCAATAACCAATAACCAATAACCAATAATTAAATTTGCACTACACCACACCAAATAGCAAAGTAGGCGCCATTTTCGAGACCACTCAGGATGAGCTCGAAGTGCCAAAGTATGGCAGCGATCAGATTCTGTTCGTCTCTATTATCATGCTCATGATCTTTGGTATTCTGGCAGTGTTCTCTTCAATAGCATTTTTTGCACAAACACACGAAACCACAGCCGGAAAACTGGTTACCGGACATGTTTTTAAACTTGGAATCGCATTTCTGGTGATGGTAATTGCATCAAAAATCAACTATAGTGTGTTGGCCAGGTTTAGCCGTATAGGCATGTTGATTAGCTGGATTCTTCTTGTGGCGGTAATTTTCTACGGTGAATTTCAGTTTGGGGCTCGGCGTTCACTCTCAGTTGGCTTGATCTCGTTCCAGCCATCTTCTGTTGCCGCCATTGCCCTCATCGTGCATGTTGCTGTTCTTCTGCATGAAAAACAAAGTTACATCAAGAGTTTTAAGCGGGCATTTGTGCCGATTATGTTCTGGATTGTCATTACTTGTGCACTTATAGCCGTTGAAGATTTCAGCAGTGCTGCGGTATTAATGGGAATCACAGTATTAATGATGTTTGTGGGAAGAATCAGCTCTCCACAAATTTTTGGTCTGATTCTTATCGGTCTTTTGGGTGGAACAGCCTTTATTTCTTCATCAGCTGAAAGGCAAAGCCGAATCACTAATTATGTAACTCAGATTACAGATATCAACAGCTCGAACTACGAATCGGGAAGTGGCTATCAGACACAGCAGGCACATATTGCTATAGCTCAAGGTCAGCTTTTTGGTGTTGGAGTTGGGAAAAGCACACAACGCGATTTTCTGCCCGCACCCTACAACGATTTTATTTTCGCCATCATAGCCGAGGAGTATGGTCTTGTTGGTTCAGCAGCAGTTATCCTTGTTTTTACAATCATTATGATTCGCGGTATAGCCTACGTTGCCCGCCATGCACCTGATGTTTTAGGCACACTGATGGCACTTGGAGCAACCCTTATGATTACACTTTATGGATTTGTAAATGCTGCTGTGGCCACCGGTCTTTTTCCTGTTACAGGCCTGCCAATGCCCTTCATCAGCTATGGAGGCACCAGTATGCTTTTTGCAGGACTTATGATGGGCATCCTGCTAAATATCTCAAAATACAATCAAAACCAGAATATCAGATTTTATAACGGATGATCGCAACCGTTGCAAAAGACATATCATCTACAGACACCCTCACCGCTGCCGTGAATCCCCCAAGGATTATCATGGCAGCCGGTGGTACGGGTGGCCATGTATATCCGGCAATTGCCATTGCAGATGCCTTTATAGAGAAACATCCAGACTCCAAGGTGCTGTTTGTGGGTACGCGAGATCGGATGGAGTGGCAAACGGTACCCAAATACGGGTATGAAATTAAAAGTGTCTGGATCAGTGGTTTTCACCGAAGCTTTACCATTCAGAATCTCATCTTCCCATTGAAATTGATCATCAGCATTCTGCAGAGTTTTGCCATTTTGCGCTCCTTCAAACCGGATATGGTAATTGCATGTGGTGGTTTTGCATCCGGCCCGATTGGCTGGGCCGCTGTTAAAATGGGCATACCCCTGATCCTGCAAGAACAGAACAGTTATCCCGGTGTAACCAACCGAATACTGGCGAAACAAGCATCCATAATTTTCACTGCTTTTGATGATGCGGCCAAGTTTTTACCCAAAGAGAAAGTTCACCTTACCGGCAATCCGGTTCGCAGCAAATTACAAAAAGCGAGCAGGTATACGGCGCTTACATCACTCGGCTTTCACTCTGAAAATCCGGTTTTACTGGTTATGGGTGGCAGTGGCGGCGCTTTAGCTTTGAATGAAGTGATGATGCAACAGTTAGATAAACTGCACAACGAGCTTGGACTGCAAATTATATGGCAGTGTGGTGATAAATATTTGAAGGGAATAATCAACCGGATTGACACTGAAAACTATCCCAATCTGATTCTTACTGACTTTATTGAAGACATGTCAACAGCCTATGGTGCTGCTGATCTGGTTGTAACCCGGGCAGGAGCAGGCACTTGCAGTGAATTGATGGCCGTGGGCTTGCCTGCTGTACTGGTACCATCACCTAATGTTGCAGGCAATCACCAGGAAAAAAATGCACAATCCCTTGCAGCATCCGGTGCAGCAAAAATTCTCACCGAGAATAAACTGGATCGTGAATTTACATCTACCGTTAAAATGCTGATTTATGATCACAAAGCCCTTGAGCAGATGTCAGATGCAATGCTGAAAATGGCAAAACCCGACGCAGCACAACAGATTGTAGAAAATATTTCAACCCTCATGAAGCAACTGAACAAATGAGCAGAAAGATTCAAACACAACCCGTTTTTGGCCGAACCAAACATATCCACATGGTTGGAATCGGCGGGATTGGCATGAGCGGAATGGCTGAAATTCTGCTTCTCAGAGGATATAGAGTATCCGGGTCTGATAGTAGTGAATCAGAAACTACAAAGAGATTGAAAGAACTTGGAGCTGCAATCTATCTGGGGCATAGTGCCTCTAACATAGAAGGAGCTGATGTTGTGGTTTACACAAGTGCCGTGAAGGCAGAAGAGAATGATGAAACTCGTGCCGCTATTGCCAGCCAGGTGCCTGTAATCAAACGCTCCGAAATGCTTGCAGAGCTCATGCGAATGAAATACGGTATAGGTATTGCCGGAACACATGGAAAAACCACAACCACAACCATGACCGGCCATGTAGTTCAGGATGGCAGCTTCGATCCCACTATTATTGTGGGCGGCCGGGTTCACAGTTTCGACAAAACCAATGCCGTTGTTGGCAAGGGAGATATTATCATCGTGGAGGCAGATGAATACGACAGAACATTCCTGCGACTCTCCCCTACCATGGTTGTCATCACTAACATTGAAGCCGAGCATCTTGATATCTACAAAGATATTGATGATGTAAAAGAAGCTTTTATTCAGTTTGCCAACAAAGTACCGTTTTACGGTGCAGTGATTGTCTGTCTGGACGACCCCGAAGTGAGAAGTATACTTCCTGCAATCAAACGGCGCACCATCAGTTATGGCTACAATCCACAGGCACAGGTAAGGGCCGTGAACATCACTCAGCAATCATTCAACAGCCACTTTACAGTGATGTTTGAAAAGGAGGAACTTGGTGAAATTAATTTGAAGGCACCGGGTGATCACAACGTAAAAAATGCCCTCGCTTCAATTGCCGTGGGTATAGAGCTTGGAATGGCGTTTGAGAAAATCAAGAAAGGTCTTGAACGATTCTCCGGAGTTTTCAGACGATTCCAGCACAAATTGGATACAGATGAGCTTATTGTAATTGACGATTATGCCCATCACCCAACAGAGGTACAGGCAACCATTCAAGCGGCACGCAAAGGCTGGCCAACCCGAAGAATTGTGGCCGTCTTCCAGCCGCACCTCTATTCGCGCACTCAACAGATGCATGAAGAGTTTGGTCTCTCATTTTTTGATGCAGAAGTGCTTGTAGTTACCGATATATATCCATCACGCGAACAACCGATTGAAGGTGTAAACGGAGCGCTGATTGCAAACACAGCAAAAAACTACGGACACAAAAACGTGCACTATGTTGAAGATAAAAACGAGCTTCCCGGAAAGCTTAAAGAAATTGTACTGCCCGGTGATATCGTAATCACTATGGGTGCCGGTGATATTTATCGATTCGGCGAAAAATTTACAGAACAAACAAACCTTAACTGATATCTGATTTGTCAAAAAAGAGATCACATAAAAAAAGAAAGAAACACAGCCGGAATTGGATGCCTTTGTTCTGGCTGATGCTATCTCTGATGCTGGCCGGCGGCGGTGTTTATGCAGGTATCTATTTTGAAAAAAATACCATCATACAAGAGGTCCGTTTTGAGGGAAATTCTTTTATGAATGACTCCACTTTGGTTTCAAAAATAGAATCACCCGTGGGTCTGCTTGCTGATAGTGTGCACTACTCAGGTTTGTTTGAAAGCATTAAAACCCTCCCATACGTGAAGGATGTATCGATGAACATGAATTTTCGCGGAACTTTGACTCTGATAATTGAGGAACGCGAACCGATTGCAATGTTAATTCACAACGGCAACAGAATGTATGTGGGTGAAGGTGGTATAAAATTGCCGGTGATCCCCGGAAATATCCGGAATGTGCCACTTCTGTATGGGTTTCCTGTAAACCCCGTGAGTGATACACTCTCATCAAACGAGTACAGGCAAATAGAAGAGTTTTTAACTGAAGCGAAAATCAACGAACTGGGCTGGATTACAATCAGTGAAGTTGCATGGAATGACCTGGATGGCGTTGTGGCACTTACAAACGAAAATGGTGTAAAGCTGATTTTTGGCCGCGACGATTTCCGGGATAAAATTAAAAACTGGGAAGCCTTCTACACAAATGTTGTATCTGAAAAAGGCATTCAGGCTTTCAGTAACGTGGATTTACGATTTGAAGGGCAGATAGTAACCCGAGATTAACAAAACATCACATTTAGCAATCAAATAAAAGCAGGAAAAAATATGGAACATGAAAATGAACGCATCGTCGTAGGACTTGATATCGGAACCACAAAAGTTTGCGCTGTGGTGGCTTCTATCAATCAACAGGATCGCATTCATATTCTGGGAGTTGGCAAGGCACCAAGTGAAGGCTTAAACCGGGGTGTGGTTGTAAATATCGACAAAACCGTAAATGCCATCAAAACAGCTATTCAGCAGGCCGAACTTGCATCGGGTATTGAGGTGAACTCGGTAAATGTGGGTATTGCGGGAGATCACATCCGAAGTATTCGCAGTAAAGGTGTTATTACCATCAATAACAAAGAGAAAGAGATTACCGTGCAGGATGTGGAACGCATCCTCAAAGATTGCCAGCAGATTATGCTTCCACCCGATCAGCAGATTATTCACGTAATTCCGCAGGAGTTTGTGGTTGACGGGCAGGACGGTATCAGCGATCCCGTTGGGATGAGTGGCATGAGAATGGAGGCTGAAGTGCACATTATCACAGGTCTGGTTTCTGCAGCAAAAAATCTTTATCGCTGTGTTGAGCGAGCCGGGTACCAGGTGTCTGATATTATTCTTGAACCGCTCGCATCAAGCTATGCCGTTCTGGATGATGAGGAGAAAGAAGCCGGTGTAATTCTGGTTGATATTGGCGGCGGCACAACCGATTTGGCCGTTTTCCAGGATAATACCATTCGCCACATAGCAGTGATAGCCGTAGCCGGGAAAAAAGTAACTGACGACATCAAAGTTGGTCTCAGTGTGCTGGATGATCAGGCTCAGAAATTAAAGCATAACCACGGCGAGTGTTTTGTTGATATGATTGAACATGATGAGTCGATCACCATTCCCGGAATTGCAGGCCGTCCACCGAAAGAGATTACAAAAAGCATTCTTGCCAAAATAATTCAGGCACGGATGGAAGAGATTCTTGAGATCGTACAAATTGAAGTCTCACGAAGCGGTTACTCTGATTCATTGAGTGCCGGCATTGTGATAACAGGTGGCGGAGCACTCATCAAAAATATTTGTCCGCTTGCCACTGAAGTACTCGGGATGGATGCCAAAATAGGGCGTCCCCTTGGACTTGCCGGCGGATTGATAGAAGAGGTGAACAGCCCCATTTATGCAACCAGTGTAGGGCTGGTTCTTCATGCCCTGAAAGCTGAAGGTGTGGAAAATCAAAACATGATTCCGACAACCGGAAAAAATGCCGGAGTTGAGAAAGTAATGAACAGCATAACCGAACGCATGAAAAGCTGGTTTAAAGAGCTTTAAGTAATAAACAGTCAGTCACTTAAGAAGTTTACCGAAAGAACATGAGCAATCAAATAAAAACAACAGCAATCTACAGATTAATTAATAGCAATCATTAAACGGAGTTAACTATGGAATACGTAACATCGCGCTTTCGTTTTGACGAAAAAGGTCAGGACAACGCAAAAATAAAAGTAATTGGAGTTGGAGGCGGAGGAGGAAACGCCATCAACAATATGATAACAAAAGGCCTCAACAGTGTTGAGTATATTGCACTGAACACCGATGCACAGGCTTTAAAAACCAACAGTGCCGACATAACCATTCAGGTTGGTTCAAATTTAACATCAGGTTTAGGTGCCGGCGCACGGCCGGAAATTGGCCGTGAAGCTGTAGAAGAGAACCGGCACGAACTCGATGAAGCCGTAGATTCTGCCGATATGATTTTCATCACAGCCGGCATGGGTGGCGGTACAGGAACAGGCGGTGCACCCGTTGTTGCCGGAATTGCCAAACGAAAAGGAATTCTTACAGTGGGGATTGTTACAACGCCTTTCCATTGTGAAGGCAAAGTTCGTATGAAGTACGCGCTTGAAGGAATCACCGAACTGAAGAAAAATTGCGATACAGTAATAGTAATCCCCAATGAGCGGCTTCTCGATATCTCAGATGAGAATACCTCACTGATGGAAGCCTTCGAAAATGCTAACGAAGTTCTCTACAACGCAACACGCGGCATTTCAGATCTCATCCTGATGCCGGGTCTCATTAACCTTGACTTTGCTGATGTACGGACTACCATGATTGATGGAGGCGCAGCCATAATGGGATCTGCAACCGCAAGCGGACCCGATCGCGCCGAAATTGCCGCACGCGAAGCAATCAACTCTCCTCTTCTTGATGGAGTGAGTATTCGCGGTGCTCGTAATGTACTGGTTAATATCTCAGCAGGTGCAAACCTCGGTATGCGCGAGACAACAACCGCCACAAGTATTATTCAGCAGGAGGCCGGTGATGATGCAGAAATTATACTCGGAACCGTGCTTGACGAATCGTACGATGAGGAACTGCGCGTTACGGTAATTGCTACAGGTTTTGAGCTCAGTGAGAGCCGGAAAGAAGCTAAAGTTGCTCCAAATACCCGATCTGAACCACGCAGAAAGGAGTCGTCATTAAAGCTGCCGAAAGCCAGCGATATTGCTAACCGGAGAACCTCTCAGGATGGTCAATTCTACAAAGGTGAAAAAAACCTGAAGAATCTCGACACACCTGCAATTCATCGCAGAGATTTGAAATACTTCAAAACCGTGGATGACGCAGAAGTGGATGATGAGTACTCAGAACCCATACGTGAACAACGCAGGGCTGGTAATGATGCTCCATACGCCGATAGAAATCCGCGTATAGATAAACGCGATACCGATCAGCCTGCATTTTTGCGTAAAATCATGGATTAAAGGTTGTTGACAACCCGTTTACAATTGCTCTAATACCAAGAAGGGGCACTCTGTGCCCAATCTTTAGATTGCTAAATCAAAAAGGAGTCTCTCTGACCGGAGGCTCCTTTTCTTTTTTAACCAGACAGGATCCTTTAACATTGCATTTCTATTGCAGAACCATCAGACAGATTCGTTTTTTTATTAACATGTTTGTCTGCTTGAGCATATCTTGCAGAATCTCAGGTTTTTCATAAATAGTGACATTTCAAGATTTTCCCTGATCAGGGATAACAGCCGATGAAATTAATATCTACCCATTATCTTATATTCCTGTTCGCAGTACTATTGGTAACGCCGGTTGCAACTGCACAGACATACGGCCCGGTTGATAACCGTTTTCTCTCCATACAGCAAAACTCCGTTTCATCTCTTGAGGCTTCCGGCAATACACTTTGGATTGGACCCGGATTAAATGCTTATTTCGAAGATCTCAGTGATATTTATGTCCCTCAAAATGCCGATAGCATTTTTGCGGGCCGTGGCCGTGTATTCTCTCTCGCAGTTAATGACAATCGTATTTTTGCGGGTACAGGCTTCACCTCTACTGCCGGCGGAGAAGCCGTTAACGCGGCCCAGGGATATTATCAATCCTTCAACAATGGAGAAGAGTGGACATTCATCCCCTTTCTTCTGGATGAACGCCCGCCTGCTGAATGTGATGGTAATTCTGTTGGCCCTCCCTGCGATATTGAATTTCTGTATGGCGGGGAGACCTACAATCGCACAAGAATAACCGTACCTGAGCAGTCACCACCATTCGAAGTGGATTTTTATGAGGATGTGCTGATGTCAGTCAACTGGGCATCAGGTTTGCTTCGAAGCAAAGATAATGGACAAACATGGGAGCGAATCATCCTCCCTCCTTCTTTCGAAAACGAGCTGAATCCGGAAAACAGTTACCAGTGGTTTTCACGAACAACAGATGGTGAAACTGTTAATCGTTACGATCCCCGTTTCGACAACAACCTGCTTGGCTTTGGACTGCTCATCGACAGCAACCGGACCGTATGGGTTGGTACAGCAGGTGGAGTTAATGTCTCATACAATGCACTATTCGCTCCGGCTGATGAAATTACATGGCAACGAATCAGCTTTGATCCCGATAACAACAGGGGTTTGCTGGCAAACTGGATCGTTTCTATCAGAGAACAGCCCGGTACCGATCGCATCTGGATGACCAACTGGCGTGCCGATCCCGATAACCGAGATTCATTCGGCCTTGTTTACACCGATGATGGAGGGGAAACCTTCAGCCGTTTTCTCGAGTCCTACCGGGTGAATGATGTTGGGTTTTTTAATGGTTCCATATTTGTTGCATCCGATCAGGGTCTCCTCGTCTCACATGATGACGGAGCAAACTGGCTTTGGATTGAACAGATCCAAAGTCCCAACACATTTATCAAAAAAGATACACGATATTTTGCGGTTTCATCAACCGATCAGAATCTTTGGGTGGGTACCGGTGATGGCCTTGCTTCCACAAACGATGGCGGGAATACGTGGAGAATAATCCGGGTGGATGTCCCGCTTCGCGGGGGTAATATCTATCAGCCGGATGCGCCAAATGTGGATGCTTTTGCCTACCCGAATCCGTTTTCACCAAATCTGCACTCAGTTGTTCGCATCAAATTTGAAAGTGAACAGGCCGGCAGGGCAACGGTACGAATTTTCGATTTTGGCATGAACCCGGTTCGTACCCTTACCATCGATTCCATACCCACGGCCGGTTCCTACGAAACATTATGGGATGGGCGTGATGAAACAGGACGCGTGCTGAGTGCCGGCACCTATTTCTACTCCATTGACACACCCTCCGGAAAGGCAAACGGAAAAATTTTGCTAATCGAGTGAGATCTTTCATGAAATCAGCCATAAAATATAGTACCGTTTTTTTCATACTTCTTTTCTGGATTGCCGACACCGCTGCGCAGAGCGGAGGCTATGCCGGCTCATTTTCCAGAATGGGATTTTCACCGAGAGGCATGGCTATGGGGAATGCTATGACGGCCGTTCACCAAGAAGGGAGCTATGCCTATTACAACCCGGCAATGGCCGCAGTACCCTCCGATAACATCCAGTTGGATTTTTCAACCGCTTCGATGCGGTTTGATCGCCAGTTACACATGGTTACTGCAAATTTTCAGTTACCTCCTTCAGCCGGTTTATCTCTGAGCCTGATGAATGCCCGGGTTGGTAATATCGACGGGCGCACCTCCAGCGGCTACCACACAGATATGCTCTCCACTAATGAGTTTCAGCTGATCGGTAATTTTGCTATTCGTTTTTCCGAAAACGTATGGGCAGGTATTGGTATTAAATATAATATGGCAAACTATCATTCAGAAATTCCCAATAGCCAAAATGTGGGAATTGATGCCGGGTTCCGAATTGCTATACTCCCTAATCTTGCCATTGCAGTAGCTGTAAAAGACCTTCTGTCTGAATACAGCACGGACTCCACAGAGCTCTACGGACAAACATCCGGCAGGTCAAGCAGCTATCCGTTTCCGGTGCGTTTCATTACCGGCGCTTCCTACGAAATCTCAAACAAGTGGCTAATCAGCGCCGATTTTGAGCAACGTTTCCAGAAGTCTGAAGTATTCAAAACTCCTGTCTTTTGGCCCTCTCCCCCTCTGACACGTACTGATCAAACCACTCAGTCATCCTATTTTCGAATGGGAACCCGATATCTGGCACACGAACGGGTAACATTACGGGGAGGTTTTGAGTATTATGATATCGGTGGAGAAAATCAATTACAGCCAAGTGGCGGATTTTCAATACATTTACCCTATGACAGATTTTCCCCGGCAATTGATTATGCTTTTGTGAGGGAACCGTCTCAACTTTCATCCATGCACGTTTTTGCAGTTCGTTTACATTTTTGATGGTATCATGAAAAAGTTCTATCTGTATTTAATTGCACTGTTTTTTGCACCCGCT
Source organism: Balneolaceae bacterium (assembly GCA_007135335.1). GTDB lineage: Bacteria > Bacteroidota > Rhodothermia > Balneolales > Balneolaceae > Rhodohalobacter. Next base: position 3,273 of record SLJB01000279.1, on the reverse strand, counting down.
CTGCTTGCCCAGGATACCGGCAGTGGACTCGATTTTTTAAATATCGGGCCATCCGCACGATTACTCTCTATTTCAGAAGCTTCAACTGCGGTATTAACCGGTCCCTCAGCTATTTACACAAATCCCTCATTACTTGCGTTGGAAGAACAATCCGGCCTTGATGCCAGTTACACTTTGTGGGTTTCAGGAGTAAACAACCAGTTTGCAGCGGTGAATTTTGTAAGAAACAGGTCGGCCATTGCATTTGGTGTGTACAATTCCCGTGCCGATGGTTTTGAAGCCCGTGATATACCGGGACCCTCTGCCGGTGATTTTTCTATCGGGTATTTATCCCTCTCAGCTGCAGGAGCCTACAAATTTGGCCCGGTTTCATTTGGAGTTTCTGCACAGTACTTGCGGGAGGAGGTGTTTCAGTTCAGGGCAAACGGTTATGCCATCACTGCGGGAATTACGGCTGAATTTCTCAACCGAAGAGTACGAGCGGCGGCAGCAGTAAAGAATCTGGGTGAAATGGAAAGTCTTGATCTTGAATCGACACTGCTGCCGGCCACTTTTAATATTGGTACAGCCATAAAAATGATTGATTTTGTAACTCCCGGAGTCAACGATCTCCCGGTTTTACTTTCGCTTTATCTGGATTACAGTTTACCACTCGAAGAAAACCCTACAAGTGATTTTATTGAACGCGATCCGAATGAGGGTTTTTTCAGCTTTGCACTAAATGCAGATATTGGTGAACTCTTTTTTCTGCAAGCCGGATATCGAATTGGGCCTACCGAGAGGCCCGTTAGTTTTGGGCTGGGTATGCAGATTGACCCCATCCGGGTTAACTATGCGTTAGTTCCCTTTTCAACCGGTTTTGGAACTGTTCACTCATTTGGTATTCAGTACGTTTTTTGATTGTTATAAGAATTCATGCAAAAGCTAAGCGCCCTCCGTGACATTTACGAAGAAATTGACTGCAAGAAACCATGCAAGCTGTTTACTGCACCTCCTATCCGCTTTGCGTACAAAAAATCGGACTATCTCTATCTATTGTATAAAAATCTGATTGGTTCATCCGATTTCAATTTATCGGGTATCAGCACTTTGGGACACATTAAATGCCTGGGATGGCAGTTGTTTAAAAAAAACTCTGTTCTTCACTATCATTGGATTGAATGCACCGGTTTTTTCTCCATATTTGTGTACATCTACAAACTTCTTTGTATCCAAATATTCAGCTTTCTTGGTGGGAAAGTAATCTGGTCGGTGCATAATAAAATGCCCTTGGACTGTAGAATGGAATGGGTGAATTATAAAGGCAGAAGGTGGCTGGCCAAAAAAGCAGATTTGCTCCTCATTGAATGTGAAACTGTGGCTGTGGACCTGAGTTCCTTTCTTGGAGTTTCAGAAAGTAAAATGCGAGTTTGGCCTCATCCAGGCTATCCACCTCAACTAATGCCCAGAGCAGCTGCGATTGAGGCTATAAACCACAGGTACAATACAAGTATAAAAGTTCAGGATCGGTTATTTCTGATGTTTGGCCATATCAGTGCATACAAACAGATCGATAGAGTTTGTAAGATATTTTTAGAGGAACCGATACAAAAAAAACTGATTATTGTGGGTCCGGTAAAAAAAGGACAAATGAAGCTGTATAAACACATTCGGAAAATCTCTAAAAAATCCTCGAATATTATCCTGATCCCTCAATTCATCAAAGAAGAGTGTGTGCCTGAGTTTATGAATGCGGCTGATTATGTACTGTTTAACTACAAAGATGTGCTCTCTTCCGGTGGGGTGCCGCTTGCGCAGAGTTATAACAAACCAATTATTTTACCTTTAAAAGGTTGCCTTCGGGAGCTTGATGATGATAACCTGAGGCATTTCAAAACACAGGAAGAGCTAAAAGAAGTGATTAAAAATTTATAGCAAATTAATTACTATCCATCAGCGTCTTTTAGCCAAATCATACATTTTTCTTTTCTTTTACACATGTGATTTATTTATAATTGGTTGAAACTTGGGAGTATAACAAAACTAATATTATAGATGAGAAACAAACAGGATACCGTAACTCTTTTGCTGCAAGAAGCCGGGAAAGGTGATTCGGATTCTGTAAACGATCTTTTTGACCTGGTATATGGTGAACTCCGGCAAATGGCGCATTTTTACCTTCGGGATATGAGCAGTTCTGATACAATTAACACCATAGCACTTGTCCATGAAGCATATCTTAAACTTTTTGATAAAGAAAAACTGGCTGTTGAAAACAGGGTGCATTTTTTTGCACTTTGTGGCAAGGTGATGCGTCAGATTCTGGTAGATTACTACAGAAAAAAAACTGCTGAAAAGCGCGGCGGTATTGCATTGGACAAAACCCTGGAAGAAGAAATATTACCAAAGAACGATCGGCGCTTTGAATTACTTGACCTTGATTTGGCACTTTCCAAGCTCGAAAAATTGAACAACAGGTTAAGCATCGTTGTGGAATGCAAATTTTTCGCCGCCATGAAAGATGAAGAGATCGCTCTGTATCTCGGTGTAACCGACCGGACAGTGAGAAACGATTGGAGAAAAGCCCGCATGTGGCTCTCGCGGGAACTAACCATAAACTGACAGGATTATTATTCCTTTTGATAATTGAGTTAAATCAATAAACCGGATGATGCTATGGATGCAAACACATGGCAAAAAATAGAAGAGATTCTCGACCAAACATGGGATCTTGATGATCAGCAGAGGCTTGAGTATGTCAATAAGTTTGTTAAAGATGAGGATCTTAAAAGAGAGATTCTAATTCTCATCAATGCGGAAAAATCTGCCCCTCAATATTTGGATACCGGCCTTGAGGAACTACTTAAAAACGATCCGCAAATTCATGAAATGGCTGACTCACTGGCCAATCAAACATTCAGCATCGACCGTTATCAAATTGAAAAGGAAATTGGGCGAGGTGGCATGAGCGTGGTTTATCTTGCCCGGCGCACCGATGGCGAGTTTGAGCGGGACGTTGCCGTTAAAATTATGCAGCCATTCGGTGTGGATCGTGAGGATCGGTTCAGAAGACTTCGGGACGAGCGCCAAATCCTTGCAAACCTCAATCATCCGAACATTGCCAAGGTATTTGATGGTGGAATTACACCTGAAGGCTGGCCGTATATGGTGATGGAGCTGGTTGAAGGGGTACCGATGAACCTTTACTGCAGTGAAAACAACCTCAACCTTGAGCAACGCCTGGACCTGTTTCTGACGATCTGTGAAGCCGTGGCATACGCCCACAGAAATCTG
>SLJB01000160.1 GCA_007135335.1 Balneolaceae bacterium | reverse complement strand
TGTGAGCGCGTCCCGAACATCAGCCACCACAAACGTCCACAATTCCGCATCAAACCAGACGTGCGGATCATAGGCTCCGCCAAACTCCGTTGCGTCAATCAGGCTCTCCCGGGGAATGGAACCTGTGACAGCCCGCGACTGATCGCCAAGCCGGTCAAGGATCTCGGAAAGCCGGCCCTCAAGGTATAATCCATTGTATAAAACAAGATCAGACTTCTCCATCCTGCGGAAATCGCGCGGTGTGGCCCTGTAAACGTGGGGGTCTACACCCGGGCCCATAAGGCTTACGACCCGCACATCATCACCACCCACGTTTTGAACAACATCGCGGATCAGATTGGTGGTAGTTACAACTAAGGGCCGGTCATCATTTTCAGTCGTTTCACCGTTTCCACATCCCTGAAAAAAAAGAAGTACCACAAAAAACAGGGTAATGTTCCTTGCCAGCATATCGAATGGTGAAGATGTTCCAGTCGCGATGGTATTACTGTAGTACATTAGATTTGCGGCTGTTAAACTGTCGGGTTTGTTATATTTCAGGTACTCGGGTCTTCGCACCAGATCAGCCTGGCAATGGTTTGTGGCACAAGGTACTGGTTGTCCCCGACCCTGACCCTGATGCCGGCCGCTTCACTCTTTATCAGTTCGATCTGCTGGCCGGGGACAAGCTCCAGCCGTGAGAGCAGGCTGAGGATGTCTTTGTCCTGTGTCATCACCCGCCCAATGACGATGGCCTTGCTTCCCTTAATGGTGGACAACGGTTTCATGGCCGGGGAGTCCGGAATCACAAGATCGGCCGTGGGAATGGGATCGCCATGCGGGTCATGCGTGGGATGATCCATCAAATCGGCAATGGCTGCTTCGAACTTCTCGCTGATCACGTGTTCGAGCCGCTCCGCCTCCTCGTGGATCTCGTCCCAAGAGTAGTTCAGGTGACGGGCCAGGTAAAGCTCCAGCAAACGGTGGTGGCGTAACACCTCAAGTGCTATCTTTTCGCCCGTTTCAGTCAGTTGAACCCCTTTATAGGGCTCGTGCTCAACGAGGTCCATGGCACACAGCTTTTTGATCATACCGGTCACTGAGGGCGGCCGCACATCCAGCTTACGCGCCAGATCCTGCATGCTGACGGATTTATTTGTCTCACGGAGTTTGAAGATCTCTTTAAGATAGTCTTCCTGAGATTCACTGAGACGGGGCTTTTCCATGATATGTCAGATTATCAATTTCTTAGAAATTAGTCATAACTAAATCTAAACACAACCAATCAGTTCCCGCGTCGTGGAAAACTGAAGAATCAGGGATGTAATCTCGGAACATGCAGTAAGTTTTTTGGTTTGCTTTAGGCGTGACTAATAAGTCGTAAGAGGTACTTGAACATATGCACTACAGCCGTAGATTATCACCGGCGAATTATGCCTGAGCCACTGGCCGGGCAACATATTTTCCATAGTCCGGGATTCTTGAGAGGACTAAATGAAACAGAATTCGGAGCATAGATTTTCACCCGTATATATCCGCGTTCTATGGAAGGAGATACGGCTTCACCAACCCATGTTGGGGATATTCGACAAAATGTGGAAAAACTGCACTCGCCGGGTGCCTAATTACTGCTTTGTGCTGGACATGCAACTAATGGTGACCAGATTGGATGAATCCATACGGCAGGTGCGATTTATTGGTGATGCAAGTGTTGACCTCCAGATTGCGCAAGTTACTGGTAGGGCGTGCATTGGAGCGCAGCATGACGATCAGGGACACAAAATAGGCAGCAGACTATCCATCAAGCACAACGGAGATCGGAGATCGGTTTAACACCCAGCCCATTCCTCGCCTCAGGATACCTTGTCAGATTACAGCATCGCGGATATTATTGGCGGATGGGATCTGCCGGTCAGGTCGGCGGATGTCCGGTTGTCCATGGGCATCCGGAACCTGACAGACCAGCGCTATGAAGTTATTTCCGGTTACCCGGTGGCCCCCCGGCACTACCGGGCTTCCATGTCTGTTTCACTCCGGCAATGTATACGCTGTGAGTGCCGCAAAACTGGAATACACTGGAAAACCATCTGATATTTATCCACAAGTTATTCACATAACTGCAAAACCGGACCTCATTCCTCGATATCAGTATAAGCTGTTGATTCCTGTTGAAAAGTTGTGGGAAAGTACCCGTTTTTTCTTCATTGCCTAACGTTATATTTGCTACTCAATTAGCTGAACTGACGGGTTATCCACATGGGAAAAAACATAAAATCAGGCACTTCTGTGCAGAGTCATGGTATCCAACAGTTTTGAGTAAATCAGAGGCAAGCTGAACCAGAACATATTAAAATCGCTCTTAGATTATGAAGATCACCCCACATTTCACAAAAAAGAACCCCGATAGCCCCTTTGAGGGAATTCAATTTGAATCAAGAAAATCAGAGATACGAAATCCTGATGGTTCTTTGGTTTTTCTATTGGAAAATGTGAAAGTCCCTTCTAACTGGTCACAGGTTGCTACAGACATTATCGCACAGAAATATTTTCGCAAAGCTGGCGTGCCCATAAAGTTAAAAAAAGTACACGAGAAGGGTGTGCCCGAGTGGCTTCAGCGCTCCGAAGCGGACACAACCGCACTTCAAAAAATTGACAAGGACGAGAGGTACGGACCAGAAACGGACAGCAGGCAGGTTTTCAGCAGAATGGCTGGGGCATGGACCTATTGGGGCTGGAAACACAACTACTTCCATACGGAGAATGATGCCAAGACCTTTTATGGTGAAATGTGCCGGATGCTTGCTCTTCAGATGGCAGCCCCAAACAGTCCGCAGTGGTTTAACACCGGGCTGCATTGGGCCTACGGTATAAACGGTCCGGCACAAGGGCACTACTATGTCGATCCTGACACAGCGAAAATCCATAAATCAAAAGACGCTTACAGCCGGCCGCAGCCGCATGCCTGCTTCATCCAAAGTGTGAACGACGATCTGGTCAACGATGGCGGAATCATGGATCTCTGGACTCGTGAGGCGCGTCTTTTCAAATACGGATCCGGGACGGGCACCAATTTCTCGGATATCCGCGGTGACAGCGAAGGACTGAGCGGTGGAGGAAAATCATCCGGGTTGATGAGCTTCCTGAAAATTGGCGATCGCGCTGCCGGTGCCATCAAATCAGGCGGAACAACAAGGCGAGCTGCAAAGATGGTCACGTTGGACCTGGACCATCCCGATATCGAAGAGTACATCAACTGGAAAGTCAAGGAAGAGCAGAAGGTGGCTGCTATTGTTACGGGCTCACGCATCTGTGAAAAACATCTGCGCGCTATCATCCAGCTGTGCCACGAACCCGTTGAGATTGAAGGCCGGCAGTACAACGGAAAAATCAGCCGCGACCCAAAGAAGAACAGAAAACTGCGCACCGCCATAAAGGATGCCCGTCGCGATCAGGTACCTGCCAATTACATCGAACGCGTGATCCAGCTTGCGGCGCAAGGCTTCGAGGACATTGCTTTCGAGACCTACAACACGGACTGGAATTCCGAAGCTTACAGCACAGCAAGCGGTCAAAACTCAAACAACTCGATCCGTATTCCAAATGCGTTCATGCAATCCCTTGAAAACGACGGTGAGTGGAAACTCTATGGACGCATCGAACTGCGACGGGCCGAGAAGGAGAGACGCGAGCCCAAACCGCACAAAGTGCTGAGTACCCGCGAACTCTGGGATCAGATCGCTTACGCCGCCTGGGCGTGCGCAGATCCCGGCACCCAGTATCATGATACCATCAACGAATGGCATACGTGTCCGGAAGATGGACCCATAAAGGCTAGCAATCCCTGCTCTGAGTACATGTTTCTGGATGACACCGCGTGCAATCTGGCATCCCTGAACCTCATGAAGTTCTATGACGAGGAACAGGAGCGTTTTATGGTGGATGATTACCGGTATGCCACAAGGCTCTGGACCATCGTCCTTGAGATATCGGTGCTTATGGCGCAGTTTCCATCGAAACGCATTGCCGAGCTGTCCTACAAGTTCCGAACCCTCGGGTTGGGTTATGCCAATATAGGGTCACTGCTCATGGTGAACGGTATTTCCTACGACAGCAGGGAAGCCATGGCCATTTGCGGTGCAATCACCGCCATTATGCACATGACTTCCTATGCCACAAGCGCAGAAATGGCCTCCGAGCTGGGTGCATTCCCGGGATATGAGAAGAATCGCGAGCACATGCTTCGCGTTGTGCGTAACCACAAGAGAGCTGCCTACAACGTGGATGACTCCGAATATGAAGAGCTAACCATTAAGCCGGTTGGTATTGAGGAGCGGTATTGTCCGGAATATCTGATAAAAGCCGCGAGAGAAGATTCTGACCGTGCGCTGGAACTCGGTGAGAAGCACGGCTACAGAAATGCGCAGGTTACCGTAATCGCTCCGACCGGAACCATTGGTTTGGTTATGGATTGCGATACGACGGGAATTGAGCCTGATTTTGCACTTGTGAAGTTCAAGAAGCTCGCCGGTGGAGGGTACTTTAAAATCATCAACCAAAGCGTGCCACAGGCACTCAGGAAACTTGGATACAGCAAGCAGGAAATCCAGGATATCGTGCTTTATGCAAAAGGCAGCGGGACACTCGAGGGATCCCCGTCCATAGCCCATAAAAACCTGCGTGATGCAGGGTTTACAGATGATAAGATTGCCGCTGTTGAACAGGTCCTTCCAGGCAGCTTTGATATCAAGTTTGCCTTCAACCATTGGACCCTTGGTGAGGAATTCTGTAAAGAAGTGCTTGGCATAACCGATGATCAACTCTCTGACCCGGGCTTTGACATGCTGCGCTATCTCGGATTCACGCGCAAACAGATCGAGCAAGCGAATGACTATGTTTGTGGCACTATGACGGTGGAGGGAGCACCCCATCTCAAGGAAGAGCACCTTCCGGTGTTTGACTGCGCCAACAAGTGCGGTCGGACTGGCACGCGCTACATTACAGCAGAAGGTCACATCAACATGATGGCCGCCGCACAGCCCTTCATTTCAGGTGCAATATCCAAAACCATTAACTTGCCAAACGAGGCAACGGTAGAGGATATTCAAAAGGCCTACCAGCTGTCATGGGAAAAAATGCTCAAGGCGAATGCTCTTTACCGGGATGGTTCCAAATTAAGCCAGCCCCTCAATTCCATGGCCGATATCATGGATGAGCTGGAGGAGGAAAGTGCGGAGACCGATGAACAGCCGGAAACCATTCAAGTGCAGGATGAAGTTGTCAAAACTGCAGAGCGCATAATCCATAAGTACGTCACCGGTCGCAAACGCCTGCCGCATCGCAGGGGTGGTTATACCCAAAAATGTAAAATAGGCGGACAGTCTGTATATCTGAGAACTGGCGAATACCAGAATGGTCAGCTCGGAGAAATCTTTATAGACATGCACCGGGAAGGGGCGGCATTCCGCAGTCTCATGAACTGCTTTGCCATAGCCATTTCACTTGGACTGCAGCACGGGGTTCCGCTTGAAGAGTACGTTGATGCTTTCGTATTCACAAAATTCGAACCCAGCGGCACCGTAATTGGAAACCCGCACATCAAGATGACCACTTCGGTTATCGACTACATATTCCGTGAACTGGCAGTTACATATCTGGAAAGGGAAGACCTTGCGCATGTCAGTCCGGATGAAATTTTCAAGCGCTCTCTACGACCTGAAGATCTGGGAAAATCTGATAATGCAAAAGTTTCTGGTTCTGCATCTGCGCCCACAGGACCGGCCAACCTTGATGATGATTATACAGGTTCTTCAATTCAGGCAGATGAAATTGGAGCCGTAGCAAAAGTAAAACCGGATCATTATCCGGCTGAAACAGAAAAAGCCGTGACGGCTGATGGAGGAACGGTAAGGAAAAACGTTGGACAGCATCGGTCAGAGCAGATGAACAGGGCGCGGGAAATGGGTTTCACCGGAGACATATGTCCAGATTGCGGTAGCATGACGATGGTTCGAAATGGTACCTGTTTGAAATGTACCACCTGTGGGTCAACTACTGGATGTTCATAGTAACAAAATCGTTGTTTCACTTTGCAAAAAAAAAGACGTATCCCCTTTGGAGATACGTCTTTTTTAAATAGTTGCGACGACCGGTTTAGAAGGCGGTTCTTCTGCGCAAAGGTATTAATTTGCGAAAAATTGTCCTGACAGCATCATGAATTCGATGGTATAAGCCACTGTGATACTTGTCAAATGAATGAAATTGCTCGTAAAGTCTGGTCCGGTCGGTTTTCACACTGTTCATAACGTTCCTCCTTTGTTTTTAATGATTGAGGTTGGAGTTAATAGCTTAATTGAATAATAGTTTCTTAGCCGTGACTAAATATACATAAACCTGTAATAATTTGCAATATGTAGAGGAAATTTGCATTCTTTTATTCTTGCGTGTTTACAGATGCTGCAGGGAGCGTCTCTGAAATACCTCAAATTATTAAATAAAGGAAAAAGCTAATGAAAAAATTCGAAATTGAATTTTTGCCTTTGAATCTGCCGCTTAAAAGGAAGTTCACTATTTCACGGGGATCCAGGGTTGAGGTGAATAATGTGCTGGTCAAAGTACACTGTGATGGGCTGACTGGAATCGGTGAGGCAGCACCCAATCATCGTTACAGAGAAACCCAGGAATCAGCAATAAGTTTTCTGGATGCCATGGGATACTACGAAACCGAACATCCATTCGATATTTCCAGACTGGTAGATAAAATGGAGGAACAAGCCCCTGGCGAGTACTCAGCCAAGGCCGGTTTGGAAATGGCAATCTATGATTGGATAGGGAAGAAATTGAAAATACCACTTTATAAGCTTTTACAGGCACCGGGACGAACCGGACCCCGTACTACCTATACGTTCGGTATCGACAAGCCTGAACTAATGAAAGAGAAAGTGGAAGAGGCTCATCCGTATCCACTGTTGAAAATCAAGCTTGGCACTGATTATGATAAGGATATTATCGACTCAATCCGTGAACTCACTGACAAACCAATACTGGTTGATGCCAACGAGGGGTGGAAAACCACAGACAGGGCACTTGAGATGATACAGTTCCTGGACAGGCGAAACGTATTTGTCATTGAGCAGCCAATGCCGTCCGAGTGCGTCGAAGAAATGCGGGAATTGAGACTGAAATCGACCATTCCACTGATGGCCGATGAGAGTATCACGGGTAAGGAGTCGCTGAAAGACCTGTCAACCCAGTTTCATGGGATTAACATCAAACTGATGAAGACAGGGGCCATCAGCACATCGCTCAGGATCATACACGAAGCTCGAAAGCTTGGCTTGCAGATTATGGTGGGATGTATGATAGAATCTGTAATTGCGGATACCGCCTCAGCACTGGTTGCCCTTTGGGCAGATTACGCGGATGTGGACGGGCATTTACTTCTGACTGAAAACCCCATGAAAGGGGTTGAAATATTGCCGCAGGGGCACATTCAAGTCAGGGATTTACCTGGTCTAGGGCTTGAAAATATTTGATCTTTTTTTTGTAACAAACAAGGTTGGAATGACTCCTTTAAATAAGCAAATGTTAGAGATGCTTTAAACACAGATGTTACAACAAAATGGATATGTATTCCCCAACAACAATAGCTTCCCGGGTTGAGTTTTTTCCGAGAAGCAATCAGCTCTCGATTCCGTCGTCGCTTCTGGGGCAAGAGATCAGGAGAGAAGAGTACAGAGACAATTCAGGCAAGAGCAGCTCAAATCTCAGGCTTGTCAACTTTTTCAACGGCAACGGTAATGGGGTCTTATCGGAACATGCAACTGGTGAATCCACGATGAGATCTGTCAAGAAGGCTGAACATAAATACAGGGTTTTGCACATCGAGGATGACGAACAGGTTCGTTATCTTGTGCAGGCCTTTTTGAAGCACTATGTTGATATTCAAGCGGCGGCTAATGGTACTGAGGCATTGAATTGCACATCAAGTGCGGTTTATGACCTTATTATCACGGATATCAATTTGGGGAATGGTCTCAATGGTATTGAGACCGCACGTATCATTCGCGATATGAAGAACTACGCTGATGTACCAATAATCGCTGCAACCGCAAATGCAGATTCGGAAGTAAGAAACGAATGCATCGATGCGGGTATGGATGCGTTTCTTTTGAAACCATTCATGAAAAGTGACCTCATCAATACTATAGACCAGGTCATGAACAACAGGTAGTCAAAAGGGATTAAGACAAAGGAGAAATACGTGTGAATAAAAAAGAACACAACAGAATCCAGGATAAGCTGGATGCTTACCGCGCTGGGAAACTAAATGACCAGGAAATAGACTTGCTATGGGAGAAGATGATTGAAAATCCCGAGCATCTGGATTACCTGATCAATTCTGTAAACCTTCAGGCGGTAGCCAGTCAACAGAAGAGAAGATCCATTGGTTCGAAAGGAAGTGGTAAGAAAAGCAACGTATTTGTGCTCTATGGCTTTCAGAGTTCATTCGCTCGCATTGCCGCCATCTTCATAATCACAGTGGGTTTACTTTCTACCGTCTACTTTTTCGGTTCGGATTACATACTTCAGCAGGACCCTGTTTCCGATATAGAACTGGATACCTACCGGTCAACAACATTGCCAACGGCAGTATTCGACTATCAGGTACAGCGGGCCATAAATATGGCATCACTTGAGAAGTATGACGAAGCCATAGAAATGCTCGGCGAAATAGAAATGGCCCACCTTTCTGAAGAGCAGCAGGTGTCGCTCAAATTGAATAAGGGTTCTATTCTGTACAATCGTGGAGACTACTACGCTGCAAGGGATCTGTTCCGAGAAATTCTCGATAACCATGAAAACCTGCATATCTTAACTGAAGAGCGGGTTCAATGGTTCTTGGGGAATGTGTATCTCCAACTTGGAGAAGAAGAGATTGCATTAAAGCACATTCAAAGAACGTACGATCTCAACGGTGCCTACAGAAGATTGGCAGAAAGACATCTGGATCGCGACTGATAAGCAAAAATCAGAAATTCTGACTGATTTTTCAGGATAATTAAATAATAATTACCTGGCTGAATACAAATTTGGCCAGGTAATTTTTTTATTTCAACCTGGATCTTATCTTTCCCGGCAGTCTGAGCAGGGCTATGATCAAAGAGATGCCTCCGATGATCAGTACCACGACAGCAAAAACCCAGCGAGATTTCGATGGGACAATCGGGTCAATATTGCCATAGACCACAAATGATCCCCAGTGTGTCGGATTGCTGTTATACTCGTTCATGTAGTCTATTTTTGCTTTTCTCATGGCTTCATTCTTGCTGTATCCCTGATTCAGGTAGTCATAGAATGAAACAGATAGATGGTATGCAGAACGGTCCCTGACCGTCCACAGGTTCATGACAAGACTTGGGATTCCGGCATAGTTGAACGCGCGGCTGAATCCGACTATTCCACTACCTTGAATATAATTACCGGAACCCGACTCACATGAGTTCAGCATCACCATTTCACTGGAAAGGTCCAGCTGAAAAAGCTCATATGCGTATACGAGTCCATCATATGAGGGATTACCGTTAATTTGATACTCAGGATCCGGGTTGAGATAGATGACAGAGTATAGCGGGTCACTTTCATAAACCTCACTATGTGTCGCAAAATGGAGAATCCTGTTGTTTCCTGCCTTTTGTCGTAGTCTGCTTTCAGTTGAAGTTTCAGAATTAAGGAAATAATTCCTGTTGAAACTGTTCAGGTTTGTTGCAATTTCCTCAACCTCTCTCTCTGCCAATGGAAGAGCTGGAAGATAACGTCCAGGCAGCATCTGACTCTCAGCATTATCGAAATGTGTTATTCCAAATCCGACGAAATCGAAATCAAAACTACGCTTCGGTCGATGGTTAAGACTGGATTTAAGATCCCTTAAAGAATTAGAATATGATACAGCGGCTCGCTCAATCAGGTACGTAGCCTCACCGTAGCTGTAGTCGGAAGTAACATCGCCAACAGGTAATATTTCAAATGGTATGTGATAGAGAAATCCATCAGGAATGATGAAATAATTTGTAAAGTGTTCTGAGATATCAATCGTCGAGAAAATTTTCTCATTAAGCCATGCCAGCTCCGTTAGTCGAACCCTATCACCCGATAGGCTGTTTACTATCTCTTGAATCCGTTCGTTATCTTCATCCGAGATGATTAGATGATGCATATTGAATGAGCCAGAGCTTATAGTAGATACATAGAGGTCATCATTGAAGATGCTGAAGTAAAGAATGATATCAGATCTCCCAAGTAGCCTGCGCAACTTGCGCAGGTCTATCGGCTCCATATCAACGTGCTGCAAAACCTTTCTCCTCAATGCATTCTGCTCGGATATAGCTTCGAACAACAGCGTGTTCAACTGAACACGCTTGTCTTCACTAGCTGTTCTCAATTGACTTCTAAGTCTCTCAATTCTATTCCGAAGCGCAAAATCAAGTACCAGTTCACTTTCACTTAAAATGCTAGACTTTAGAGCAGGATTATTGAAAAAATTGGCTGAGCTCAAGTTTTTGATTTCATCTTTTAATAATAAAGCAGATTCTCTATCCTTTTTCTCAATAAGCTGACTTATTAAAAGTTGAAAAAAGGACAGATATTCTTTTTCAAACATAAGATGGCCTGATTGAATATCGGAACTATTTTTTATTCTCAGTATTAAATCATCTGCAAATGTATTTAGAATCTCAACAGCTTTGGTATTGTTATTATTAATTAGTATCTCGTATCTCGCCAATGCTTTTGTTAGCAATGTTTGAAATTTACTAAATCTAAGTTGGGTTAAATCTCGGGACTTTATTATATCAATATAATAGGATGCAGTTTTAAAATTATCCATTTCAAAATAAAGGTTAGCAAGATTAACATATGAGTATAACTCATATGTATAGTCATCTCTCACAATTGCATCATCTTTCATAATACGTGTGTAGATTAGTGCATTATAATAATCTCCTACCGTTGTGTATGTGTCAATTAGTTCAGCTAATATTGAGGAAAGTAGTGTATAGTATTGTGCATCTCTTGCATAGTTTTCTGCAATCAATAAATATTCAAGTGATTTGTTTAAATCATTTTGGCTATCACGATAAAAGGTAGCGTACGATTGATAAACCAGTGCCAATCTCCTTTTGTCTCCAGTTTCATCAACAACTTCACTTACTTGGTTTAAATAGTCTAATGCAACACTCCAATTTTCAATTTTTTTGTGATAGATATGTAGATTATATAATAAGTCTACCTTGAGTTCAATATTTTCAATTCTTGATGCTAGATCTAATCCAGTTATGATTAATTGTAAATAATCCTCGAAGTACCCTATGTAGTAGTATACAATGCCTAAGTTATTTAAGGTAGCTGATTGATATCTAAAATCCTCAAAGACATCAATATTCCTAAATACTCTTTCAAGTTCGTTTAAAGACAAGCTCAAGTTACCAATTTGAAATAGGCTTACTCCAAAATCTAGTCTTGCTTTCATCTCTTCTTCCAATCCAAAGAATTGAGATAGCGGAATTATTGAGCCCCTGTATAAATCTATATCGTATTGATAATACCCACTGAAATAAGATGAGAATGAGATATATCGAAATATTCTCATTGAAAGAGTGGAGATTGGTAGATCTATATAGTCACTTATTTGTTGAGAAATAATGAAAACATCATATTCTCTCTCGGATCTAAATAAACCATTAATTAAGTTTAATAATAATACTATTCTATCTGAATTGACGGAATTAAAATTAGTAATATTACTATTTAAGTGATAATCAAAATAATCAATGTTGTCTTCAGCATCAAAAATATTATCGAAATAGTAAAAATCGAGAAAGTCAATAGAGGAAGGATCGGGTAGGATATAATTGTCAATAGTATTATTCAGTAGATATGAAATATGACTTTGTTCTTTGTCACTGTATTCATGTTTCTCTAATAAAGGAAAAAAATTCTGTATATCGGATTCATTATTATAGTAAAAGTATGAAATATATATGGATGGAACATCCAAGCAAAGTACAAACGAAAGGTCTAATGCATTGGTCTTGTTATTTTCTAGTAAACAATTTATTAGTGGTGATAAATCATCGCTGTTATTCTTAATATCTAATAACGCATCTAGCAGTATATCTTCATCGATATCGGAATTAATTACTTGGAAAGCTAACCAAGCTGAGTTTTGAGAATTTAATTCATTGTACTCAATAAGATAGCCTTCAATTTGTGATGCTAATATTTTTCTCTTTTCGAATGTGTTAAGAGATGCATTATCTAACACATTAACACTACTAATTAAAGCAATGACCAATAAATAGACCACCTATATAAAAACAAAAACTGAGATTATTTTATTCAGTCAGGGCGGATGCGGATCATGCGGAATCCCTCACCTTGGGTTTCCTGAACACGCTGATCTTTCATATCCTCGGCCTGGAGCAGCAGCTCGTCGGAAGCATCGTTGGCGCCGGTGATGCCACTGCAGGACGACAGGGCCATGGCAAAAGTAAGGGCTGCGATAAGGGAGATGTTCTTGAAATGTTTCATGGCTTAACCTCGAATTATTGGGGTTTTTTAATTAATTTGTCATAAAAGTGCAAAACATAGACCTCTGCTCCATTATTAGGAGTGTTCAATTCTTCATTTGTTACAAACTTTTTTGCATTTTTAAAAAATCTGATAAAACTCTATTGCAGTGACACATAAGTTATATTAAAAAACTTTAATAATATAATACAGAATTTTTTTTTATAACAAAGAAAATTGTACTGTAATTGGTTTTTTTTCTCTGATTCTCTGAAAAATTTGAAATTAGAAAGTAACTTTGGATAAATTCCCAAACCTGCTTAGGTTTTAAACATACTTGTTATATCTCTACAACTTAAGGAATAACAGCACCTTGCCTTCTATTACCTCCGATTATTCCGGCCTGATAGACGCCATTCTGCGCGACGACAGAACGGTTGTAGATAAATTATCATCAGAATTGATGAAAAGAGTCATCCTATATCTGAAAGTTAGGATGGGGGCTCCGGAGAGCATTGCGGAGGAATGTGCTTACCAGGCCTTTTCAGATGTATTTGAGATGATTCGAAATGACAGAATCTCTGATAAAAAGTCCATTTTTAAATATTTTCTGACAGCATCACGGAACGAATATCTGAGGTTCAAGAAAATTGAGCAAAGGTCAGATCTTGACCCTACCCTAACTGAAAACTTTCTTCCCGAGCCCGCTAGTCAACTTGAAAAACTGATTGATGATGAAAGACAAAAACAGTTGAAAAAGTGCCTGCAACAATTACCCGAAACAAACAGAAACTTCATTTTGACTTTTTTTTCGGCAGCTTCTGTGAACCTTCTTGAAATCTCGAAACGCTTCAATTTTTCTTATGCTAAAACAAGGACGCTGAAAACCAGAATAATGCAGGAATTGCAGAGATGTGTTGAGAAAAACAAATAATTACAACTTTTTTCAAATTCATTGCTAATCTGTTTGGAAAAAGTTATAATCAATTCAAGCAGCATTTATCAGGCACTGTGCTTCCAGTGAGTCGGTTTCTGATTAATCGTTAGCTTGATGATGCAATATTTAATAACTAAGGAGTTTTAGAAGTTATGTCAGAAGAACGTGAATCAGGTGTCGTAAAGTGGTTCAACGGTGCCAAAGGTTATGGTTTCATCAGCCGTGAAAGTGGCGAAGATCTGTTTGTTCATTTCAGTGAAATTCAAGCGGAAGGGTACAGAGTGCTGAATGAAGGTGAAAAAGTAGAGTTCACTGTTGCTGAAAGTGATAAAGGATTGCAGGCTAAAGAGGTAATAAAGCTGTAGTCTTTTTAAGACATTACTAGCTGCCCTGCATTAACTTTCAATTGTCTCAGTTGCTTGGTATCGGTTCTGTCCATTTTTGATATCATATCTGCTCAACCGGGATAAATGAACTTTGATTACCATGTATACTTTTTGAGTATAGGGGAGATCTCTGTATTTTTCAGGAACTGATAGCCTTTTTTTGTTAATTATTTCCTGCAACTCAAATTACCGAATCTTGAACGGGTCATGCCAGTAGCATCTCGAAGTTTCTCTATTGTATGATAATTTTGTCAGCCGGTGTTGTAGTCTTCACACTACTCCTTGCAGTGGTTCTGGTTGTCAGAACCCTCAGGTACACAAGACATCATGGCGAAAAAAATCGCAACGTTCCCGGAGATTTTGATATCGATGAAGCCGCCGAGCGTTTGAGCGAGGCCATCAGCTATGAAACAGTTTCAACACAAGGTTTAGATGACTTTAATAAGGATGCATTTCTGAACATGCATCGCTTTCTTGAGAAATCCTTCCCAAATATTCATCAAACTCTCAAAAAGGAAGTAATCAACAAATATAGCCTGCTCTATACATGGCAGGGTAAATACCCGCACCTGAAACCGGTAATGTTTACCTGCCATATTGACGTTGTGCCAATTGAACCAGGTACGGAAAAAGATTGGAAACACCCACCATTTGAAGGAATAATCTCGGAAGGTTATATTTGGGGCAGGGGTGCTATGGATGTCCAGGGTGGGGTTCTTTCCATCTTGGAAGCAGCAGAGCACCTTATCGAAACCGGATTTGAACCTGATCGGACTATCTACCTGGGTTTTGGCCATGATGAGGAAGTAGATGGACACCATGGTGCATTCGCAATTGGAAAGTTGCTGCAAGAAAGAGAAGTTGAACTTGAGTTTCTTTTGGATGAAGGTACACCCATAGTCCATAATATACTCCCAGACCTGCCAAACCCTGTTGCACTAGTCGCCGTGGCAGAGAAAGGATACCTGAGTCTCGAATTGTCTACAGTAGCCGAAGGTGGTCATTCCTCTGTTCCACAAGGTCTAACATCCATTGCCGTTCTTAGCGAAGCCATCCACAAGCTCGAAAACAACCCCATCAGAGGCAAGGTAGATGGTCTTGTGAAACGCACAATGGAGGCAATTGGTCCGCAGATGCCTCTGCCATACCGTATCATAATGGCAAACCTCTGGCTGTTTCGTGGATTGGTGAAGCGCGAACTCGACCGAATGCCTGCAACGAAGGCAGCAATGAGTACCACCATCGCAACAACGATATTTGAATCTGGAATCAAAGAAAACGTGCTGCCTACCCAGGCGAGGGCCATTGTCAACTTCAGGATACATCCCAATGACTCTATCGAAAGTGTTATAAAACATGTCAGAAAGGCAATCAATGATCCCAGAATTGAGATCAATGAACTCAGTGGTTCCATCAACCCATCACACGTATCGGATGTGGAGCAACCAGCATTTAAACTTCTCAGAAAGACCATTAAAAACGTTTTTCCTGAAGTTGTTGTGGCACCGACCCTCATGGTAGGTGCCACCGATGCCCGCCACTATTCCGCCCTGACCAGCAATATATACCGGTTTCTTCCGCTCCGGGCCGATGAGAGTGACCTCGACAGGGTTCACGGAACCAATGAACGGCTTTCCAAACACAACTATCACGAAATGATTTTTTTCTACACCAAACTCATAAAAAGAGCTGCTGGGTCACTCGAAAAATATAAATAGTATCATGCGGGTTCTTTACATATTCCCACATCCTGACGATGAGTCCTTTGGACCAGCACCTGCAATTGCGTCCCAAATCAGACTGGGCCACGAGGTTTTCCTGCTGACCTACACACGGGGAGGTGCCACAAAGGTTCGCCATAAATACGGCTATTCCGTTGAAGAAATGGGGGATGTCCGCTATGCGGAAATGCTCGAAGTCGCAAAAACGCTCAATCTGACCGGTATGCAGGTGCTGGACCTGCCCGATAGCGGACTAAAGGAAATGGATCCCATCGAACTGGAACATTTCACAGAGCAGCATGTCCGCACAGTCAAGCCAGACGTGCTCGTAACATATGCCGTCCACGGAATCAGCGGGTTTCATGACCACCTTGTCTCACATGCCATCGTCAAAAGGGTTTTTTGCAAGCTCCGATTGGAGTGGAGCGACGCACCGAAGAGATTGGCTCTCTTCACGCTTGCAGAAACTACTATGGAAGATGCCAAATTCAAGCTCCACACCTCAACCGATGTTGAAATCGATTGCGCCATACCTGTCACCCAGGATGACATCCAAAATGCTGCCCGTGCCCTGGATTGCTACCAAACCTATCAGGAAGTAATACGGGATGCAAAAGTCATGGAAAGAACAGGTGATACTATCTATTTCGAATTCTTCCAGGAACAGTTTAACCCGCACGCAACCTCACTGTTTCACGCACTTGGAAATTGAAATCGCTGGTTGGGATATCAGAGGGACGTGAAACCCATCAGTATCTCCAATTGTTGACCAAGGCGATTAATTCTTATATTGTGGCCCTCTCAGACACATTAGCTAAAATGTTCCTGACAATCATTATTTCAAGGCTCTCAAGTAAGTAATCTGCAATGTTCCCCACACTGTTTTTTTTAAGATCATCCATCCTCGTTTTCTCTATCATCATATTGGCCGCAGCTCCAATAGCCGCACAGGTTGTTAACGTGGAGCGGCATCGCATAGTTGATGATACGCTTACCTCCCTTACCGGGGGACTTGGTGCGGGCCTTAATGTGTCAAAAAACACATCCCAGATTATTCGTCTTAACAATTCAGCAGACCTTACATACAGTACAAGGCTCCATGAATTCCTGCTGCTCGGTAGGAACAGCTTCCTGCGTGTAGAAGGTGAAAACGTGCTCAATGATGGATTCATCCACCTGCGCAGCGTTCTCTTCAGGAACAATGCCATAGCACCAGAGTTTTTCCTTCAGGCGCAGTACAATCTGGATTGGGGGATGAAAAGAAGAGGTCTGGCAGGTGCCGCTGTTCGGATCAGATTTACCCAAACAGAAAAATTCAGGGCATTTGCAAGTACCGGACTTATGTTTGAAAATGAGTTATGGGTGGATGAGGATGATGCCCTTCGCGAGAATCGAAACCTGATTAAGAGCACAACCAGCATCAATCTCAGCGGGAAAATTGCTGAAAACCTGGATCTTGCCGCAATAACTTACTATCAGGCCCGGCCGGATAATTTTTTTAAGCCCAGGTTCACTTCGGACTGGCAGCTAAGATTCCGGATTTCTGAGAACCTGCGCTTTGTCTTTCAGTTTGTAAGCACTTATGATTCCGATCCGCCGTTTAGCTCCTCAGATTTCATTTACAACATAAATAATATGCTTGAAGTCAGATTTTAAACGTTACGGGTTCATTCGTTGTTAAATCGGGGTACCACGTACTGGATTTGGATATTGGATAGTTGAACGGAACCAAGTTTTTTGCTGCACTCTTCAAGCATTCATATCCAATGCATTGATTCAGAATTATGTTTACCTGTTTTGACTCGAAATGTGTCTCGCAAAACCCGAAAAAACTTTGATTGATCTCAAATGAAATATTCATGACTGTGGCACTGACACACAGTAGTATGATTAAATTTGTCATGAATATTCTATGTGACCTTGTAAATCAAATAATTTAAACACATGAAACTACGCTTTTTTCTACCCCTGATATTAGCATTGATGGTGATTTCCTGCTCTGATGAAACTGATGCAGCAGGGAATCAGTCGTCAGAACCGGAGCAAAAGTTCTGGGTCACCCTGGATGAGGCCCAGATCAATGCCCGCGATCAGGGGAAATACATCCTGCTGGATGTTTACACAGAGTGGTGCGGTTTCTGCCGTCGGATGCTTCGCGAGACTTATAACGATAAACGCGTTCAGGATGAACTCGAACGTTACTTCCAGCCTGTCCGCATAGACGCGGAATCTTCCCAGCTGGTGGAATTCCGGGGTGAAAAATACACCATGGCAGATCTGGCACTGGCCTTCGGTGTCCAATCTTTTCCAACAACCATATTCCTGACCTCCCAGGGGGAACCCGTGGCACTACAGCCCGGATTCATCGAACCTGGAAGGTTTCACAAAATGCTATCTTTTGTCGGTAGTGAAAGCTATCGCACCCAGACTTTCCAGCAATACTCGGAATCGGGTAAGTAATGTCAAAATCAGATTCCTAACCGGCTCAAAAAGCACATGAACAGAACTCCTTTCGCTCTGGTTACAGTTCTTGTTACGCTCTTTTTATCCATCCCTTCTGCCGAGGTGCTGGCGCAATTGCGGGGAAGCACGGAAAAGGTGGATGTTGAAACCTTTCTTTCCGTAGAGGCAGTACCCGCCGGAGAGACATTCAAGGCAGCCGTTGTCCTGGATATCGCGGAGGGTTGGCATATCAACGCCCACCGTCCGACACTTGACTATCTTATTGGCACTGATGTGACCATGGATCCGATGGATGGATTTATCATTGCCGATATACGTTATCCAAATCCCGACGAGTACGAATTCGCATTTGCCGGCGGAGAAGCACTGCTCGTTTACAGCGGGAGGGTACCGGTGTATCTGGATATCCGCGCTTCATCCAATTTGCAGCCGGGCACCTATGAAATGACCGGCAGGGCACGGGTCCAGGCGTGTGATGACATGAACTGTTTGGCTCCGTCAAACCTTCCGGTAGTAATCACTATGGAAGTGGTGGACAAGAGTACCGAAGCAGTCGCGGCGAATCTGAATATCTTTGAGGAGTATGACCAGGGGCAGACTGCAGCTAGCATTTCTGCACAGCCGGGATCTGCAAACGAAATTGAAGCGCTGTTTCGCGACAGAGGTCTGGTTCTGGCTTTCATAGCACTGTTTTTCATTGGTCTGGCACTGAACCTCACTCCATGTGTCTACCCGATGCTCTCCGTCACGGTCTCCATTTTTGGCGGTCAGAATGACCCGAACTTGCTGCGGGTCTTCTCTAAAGCGGTCGTATACGTTCTGGGGATCGCAACCATGTACAGCGTTCTCGGCGTGCTGGCATCATTCAGCGGTGAACTTTTCGGATCTTGGCTGCAGCACCCATGGGTGCTTGGTGGTATTGGAGTACTTCTTTTTGCACTGGCCCTCAGCATGTTCGGGCTGTATGAAATCCAGATTCCCTACTGGCTCTCTTCGCGCATCGGTACGGGCTCCTCAACGGGCTACATTGGTGTCTATTTCTCCGGTCTTGTAGTTGGTATTTTTGCCGCTCCGTGCATTGGCCCGCCCATCATAGCCCTTCTGGCATTCATCGGAGCCCAGGGAGACCCGGTATTCGGTTTCTGGTCCTTTTTCATCCTTTCCATGGGACTTGGACTTCCGTACCTGATCCTCGGGACCTTCTCCGGACTGCTGCCCAAACTGCCAAAATCCGGAGTCTGGATGGTTTGGGTCAAAAAAGTTTTTGGGGTTGTATTGGTTGCCCTTGCTCTGTTCTACCTGTCGATGCCTTTCATCCCAGTGAGTGATGCCTACTGGGTAATCCCACTCAGTTTCATTATCGGTGGCGTATATCTTGGATTTGTGGAATCGTCAGGCCGCGGCACACCCGTTTTTTCGAAGGTGAAAATGGCGTTTGGAACCCTGGCTGTAATTATTGGAATCGTTTTTGTGATGAATCTCCAAAAAGAGGGGATGGAATGGGAGGCATTCGAAGAGGCAAAGCTGGCACATGCCAGGACCTCAGAGGTCCCTGTCGTCCTTGACTTCTATGCCGATTGGTGCATTCCCTGCCTTGAACTGGAGAGGATTACCTTTACTGATGCCCGTGTTATTGAGGCGACAGAGGACATGGTCAGGTTGAAAGTAGACCTGACACAATTTGATTCACCGGAATCAGAGGAGATTCGTCGACAGTACAGTGTTGCAGGAGTGCCAACCATCGTATTCATCGACAGCAGCGGAGATGAGGTGGAACCTGCCCGGATCATGGGATTTGTAGGCCCGGATGAGTTCCTGCGCAGGGTCGAAAAAGTGAAATGATTTCAAGGAACAGGCAGAGCTGTATCTTGGGGTTGACGGAACTGATTCCAGGGATATTCATCTGGCAATGCTATTGAATATCTCATGGTTTCCCGCCTGGTGGGGTGCTCGAATGCAATGTTGCTGCACATCAGCGCCAGTTGCCTGGTCTGTTTACCGGTTCGATCACTGCTTGTTCCGTACTTTCTGTCCCCCGCAATGGGTGTTCCCTCAGCTGCGAGCTGTACGCGTATTTGATGAAAACGTCCGGTTTCAAGGACGATCCTGACCAGTGACAGCGCACCACTGGTTTCAAGATGCTCCAGCCGCATTCTGGCCGCCTTGGCTTTATCATCCAGCCTGTTGGACGCGGCATCAGGTCCGGCAGTACCAGGTGCCTTGTCAGGATCAGCCACAACTGCCTTCTTCAGATTTGCATCTTTTTCAAGATAATGGACCATTTCACCGGTTTTAACCTTTTTACCTGTTACAACAGCCAGGTATTCCTTATGGAATTTGCGTACACGGATCTGCTCTGAAAGTCGAGATGCCGCCTTGGACGTGCGGGCCAGCACCAACAGGCCGCGTGTTGGACGGTCAAGCCGCTGGACCAGCCCGAGAAAGACTTCTCCAGGTTTATTATACCTGTCTTTCAGCCATTTCTTTAAAATGGATTGCAGGTCGCTGTCGCCAGTTCTGTCACGCTGCGAAAGCATGTTCGGCGGCTTGTTTACAACAAGCAGATGATTGTCCTCGTAAAGGATTTCGATATTTCTGTACCTTTCGATAATAACAAACTCCGTATTTTTTGACAGAAGCCGGGACTGAGCCGCAGAGATAGCATATATGCAGAGAAGGCCACTAGATTTCTAATATACCTGCAAGGTTTGATAACTGAAAAGGAATATCCATCCACAATGATCGAAACACTCAAACAGAAACTTGATGCGTTAACTTCAGAGCCTGGTGTTTACCAGTTCAAGGACAGTGCAGGAGAGGTTCTGTACGTGGGAAAAGCAAAGCGCTTGAATCAGAGGGTACGGTCCTACTTCCAGAACGCCGCGGATCATACTGGGAAAATCCGGGCGCTTGTGGGTAAGATAGTGGATGTCGAGGTGATCATTACGGACTCCGAGGCCGAGGCACTGATCCTTGAGAACACCCTGATCAAGAAATTCAGGCCACGGTATAATATCCTTTATCGCGATGACAAATCGTATCCCTATATCTGTGTAACAGCAGAGGAGCGTCCGCGTGTTTTCCCGACAAGGAGCATTGTTCGCGATGGGAGCCGCTACTACGGTCCCTATGACCATGTAGGAAAAATGAAAATGATGCTGGAGACCATCAGAAAAACCTTTCAGTTATGTACGTGTGCCTGTTCATCCCGCATGATTGATCACAGCAGGGGTTTGCCCAAGTGGGGACGTTGTTTTGAAGATTATTTTGAGAACTGCTCGGGGGATCTTGACCTGGAGGAGTACAAGACGCGAATGGATCAGGTTGTCCGTTTGCTGAACGGCAGAACAAAGGAGTTGATCCGTGATCTCAGACTGGAAATGGAGGAATTGTCCGAGGCCATGCAGTTTGAGCAGGCTGCCTTGCTGAGAGACGGCATGCTGGCAATCAAGCGCTACAGTGAGAAAATGAAGATGGTTACGCCTGACGGTCTGGACCGTGATGTGTTTGCCCTGGATGTGGATTGGGATGAAAACGTCGCTTGCGGGGTACTCTTGCAGGTCAGGGAGGGCAAACTGATAGGCAAGTACCACAGATACCTCAGGAATATTGAGGGAAGGAATGAAGGTATGCTGCTTCAGGCATTCCTGGAAGATTACTACACGGGCGAATTGTCCGGCGTGATTCCGGACGAGGTATGCTGCAGCCACGGGCTTCAAAATGATGAACCTCTGTTCGAATACCTTTGGCAGAGCAAGGGCAGAAAGGTTCCGATCACTGTTCCGCAGAGGGGTGAGAAGGCACAGATAGTCCACATGGCCGGTTCCAATGCCAGGTTGCTTCTCAAGGAATGGCTCCTCGAGAAAATGAAAGCTGACCAGGGGCGGGTACCGCATTCCATACAAGCGCTGGAGCGCGATCTGAACCTGCAGCAACTGCCAAGAAGAATTGAGTGTTTCGACGTTTCCAATTTCCAGGGAGCATTTACTGTTGCTTCCATGGTGTGTTTTGTGGATGGGCAACCGAGAAAGAACAGCTATAAGCGATTCCATGTAAAGGGGGTGAGTGGACCTGATGACTTCGCGTCCATGAGAGAGGTTATCGGACGGCATTACAAGCGGGTGAGGATGGAGGGTAAGCACTTACCAGACCTGATTGTCATAGATGGGGGGAAGGGACAGCTGTCAAGTGCGGTTACTGCTTTGCAGGAGGCGGGAATGGAAGGTCATGTAACGGTGATTGGTCTTGCCAAGAGACTGGAAGAGGTCTTTTTCCCTGGAGCAAAAAATCCGGTCATGATACCGAAGACATCTTCCAGCCTCAGGCTTCTCCAGAGGGTGCGTGATGAAGCACACCGTTTCGCGATCCGGTTTCACAGGGATGTGCGAAGCAAAAAAACATTCCGTTCCGAACTTGAGGATATTCCCGGTATCGGAAAGAAGACGGCAGACAAACTGATTCGGGAGCATGGGTCAATACTTGAAATCATGCAACTGGATGAGGCAGAACTGAAAAAAACTATTGGTGAAAAAGCCGCAAAAGCCGTGCATTCACATTTCCAAAAATAATAGCTTCTTCTCATCAGAGATCAGAGATCAGAGATCAGAGATCAGAGATCAGAGATCAGAGATCAGAGATCAG
>SLJB01000037.1 GCA_007135335.1 Balneolaceae bacterium | reverse complement strand
CCGGTTTCTTAATTTCAAACTCTTCCGCAAATTCAGGTTCTCAAGTTCCATTTATGGTATTGGTTCGGGATTTTGAGCTAACAGCACTATCCGTCTGATGGTTAACGTATTTCTGTTTCTCGCAGAGGTACGCAGAGGGTTACGCAGATGTGGGTTTGTGTATTAATTATGAGCGTGCGCCGCGAAATCGGTAGCAGCCTCAGCGAGAAATTCGTGGATCACTACACATCACTCTAAAACAATGTCCAAAGCACTTGTTTTAAAGTGATTGAAGAAGTCCGGTATCACGGTTAACGGATAGCTTGAGTTGGTATTGATGAGAATGCAGATTCCGGTTCCATCTTCAGGAGAAAAGGCGATCTCGCTGCGGAACCCGTTTACATAGCCTCCGTGGTATACGATTTTCTGTCCGTGATTATCAAGCACTCTCCAGCCCATTCCATAATGCGACTGGTTCACTCCATCCCAATGCCGGCTAAATCGCTGGTTACGGATGGTAGCAAACGGCTCATAAATTTCAGCCAGTGTCTCTTCAGAAATAATATCAGGGTAATGCCCGGTTAACAACAGCAGCCATTTCCCCATATCTGAGGCTGAAGCATTCACCCCGCCGGAAGAGACCGCATTGTAATATTTCCCGGAAATTGGAACGGGAACGCGTCCCCGCGTACGTGAAACATAGAGATGCGGCGTCGCTTTATTCCCGGAATTAAAAATGCCGTCATAGCTTGTAGAGGAATGAACCATCTCCAGCGGATTTAGAAGCTTTTCATACATAAGCGAGTTAAAGTCGGCGTTGGTCTGGGCTTCCAGAATTTTTTCTATCAATGAGTATGCCGCATTCTGGTAGGAATGCTGGGCACCTTCTCTTGAGATCAGCGGAACTTGTTCAAATCGGGGGATTATCAGGTCCAGAGTAAGTCCGTCTTCCACCAGATTTGTGTACGCATGGCGTGGCAAGCCGGTGGTGTGAGATAACAAATGCCTGACCTGAATCCGGCCGGTTTGTTCCGGATCATTCAGCCTGAAATCCATCAAAAAATGGGATACAGGCTGATCCCAGCTTACAAAGCCTTCTTCTGCAAGTACACCAGCCAAAACCGAGGTAAAACCTTTAGACAGGCTGCCCAGTCTGAATATGGTGTGTTCATCCACGTTTTCGGGCTTGCCTCTCTCTTTTACACCAAATCCTTTTTGAAATACAATCCGTCCATCTTTTACGATGACAACCGCCCCGCCGGGTATCTCTTCGTCGTTGAGCCCTTCATCAAAGTTCTTTTCAAATTCTTCCAGGTAGGTCGCCAGGGAAGCATCCATTACCCACTCTTCGGGCTCAGGTTCAGAATTGTTCGGCTCCGTTGCGACACCGGTAAAGGCCAGGTACGATACGGAAATAACGACCAGTAAAAGAATAGCAGTTAGAATTCGAATCACAGAATATCGATATATGTTGAGATGGGGGTTTCTGTTTATGATACAATTATCACAAGGATACTAAAAAACTGACTCCGATATAGAATAGATTTGAGTAAATTTTTTATTTGTGAGTATTTCAACGGAATAAAGCTTCGTGTTCTCGTCCGCACCGGTCAGCGAGAAATTTATGGGCATTAGTAATGGTTCTCGCAGAGGTACGCAGAGGGTTTCGCAGAGGTACGCAGATGAGGTTTTTGTACTAATGTTTCTGCGCTCGTCAGCGAATTCGTCCGCGCCCGTCAGCGAGAAAACCAGTAGGTATGGTATCTTATATGGTTTACATGTCAAAGATTATTCACAATTCTTGTGATCGAATTTTTGATCAAAACGGAATTGAAATTGATTAATAGCCCCAATTTTTTGTCTGCCAGTTTCAGGTATGTGAGAAGCTGCTTTTGGTGTACCTCAAGAAGGCTTTCAACGGATTTAACTTCGATGATGACCTTGTTTTCAACCAGCAAATCAATCCTGAATCCCTTATCGAGTTTTATCTGGTCATATTCAACAGGTACCGGAACCTGATTAACAACATGGAGACCCTCTTTTTGAAGCTCATGTTTTAAAACCGTTTCATAAACCGATTCAAGCAGGCCCGGTCCAAGGTTTCTGTGCACAGTAATGGCAGTACCTCTGATGATGTAGGATATCTGATTTTCTGTCATTTTTTTATTTGTAAATTGATTAAATAGTCTATTTATAGGAACCAAAAAAGAGGGATGCCTTACATTTTTTTCTAGCAGAGGTTCGTAGATGAGATTTTCTTATGCAAATATTTCCGCGCTCGTCAGCGAGAAATTTATGGGCATTAGTATTGGTTCTCGCAGAGGTACGCAGATGGGGTTTTTTATATTAATGTTTCTGCGCCCGTCAGCGGATCGTCCGTGCCCGTCTGCGAGAAACTTGTGGGGCATTAGTATTGGTTCTCGCAGAGGTACGCAGAAGGTTTCGCAGATGAGGTTTTTTATATTAATGTTTCTGCGCTCGTCAGCGAGAAACTTGTGGTATTTACAGATTCATTTCTCCTGAATTTAAATCCCTTCTGGTTTTAAAATCTCAAACCTCTCAACAAATACCAGTTCGCAGGCGCCGTTTCCCGTATCGGTTCGGGTGAGTGAGCTTGTCCAGCGCCATCCGTCGGCCGATTCGGCCCGTATCAGCTTTCCGCTAAAGGAGACAAGATCGCCCTTTTGAACACTCTTTATGGCGCGTTCAACACGTCGGCTTGCGGGGATCATGTGCATATTGGCACTGGAAGTTTCGATCTCACGGCGGGGAATGGGGAACTGCTGCACCCGCCAGTAGTAGAAGCGGTTGTTTTGGCGTATGTTGATTTGGTCGTACACGGCTTCGTCTGACATACGCCCCCAGCCCAGGGCAAAATCCACCGGGGAGAGATCTGATTCGCGCCCCCAGCTGTAATTTTTTCGGGACAGTACCCTTGCCTGAGCCTCAAATTCAGCAAGTGGTGTGATGAAATAGTCGTTATGCATAAACATCGGGGCATTGCTGATGTTTACCTGAGTGGGTTCATTCGGTGCAAACACTCCCGGTCCGTAACTCACCTCTCCGCCCGGCAGGAACCATTTTACAAAGCTCACCAGCGCAATCAGCGCGAATAAAGAGAGTGTGATCTGTTTGAGGTTCATCTGCATTTTAAAATTGAAGATATAGATGAATCAAATAAATGAGTTTGATCATATTTTGGCAACAACAAAAACAAGAATTTGAATAGCGCAAACTGCCTGTCCGCCTTTCGGCTGATCACGTTTGTGCTCCTCTATGCTTCTAAAAAAATAACCAACAATTGACTGCCATGTGGATTATCACTGAAACCATATTAAGAATTACTCTTTTGTCGCCAGCTTTTCTAAACGCGCCCCATAATCTACCAGATAGCGTTCGTAGGGCTTCTCCAGCAGTTTGGAGCTGATGAGAAAATCAGCGGATGAGCGGCTGCACGCCAGGGGGATATTATAGACGATGGCAATTCTCAGCAGGGCTTTTACATCTACATCGTGAGGCTGCGCCTGAAGGGGGTCCCAGAAAAAGATGAGGATGTCGAGATCACCCTTGGCAATTGCTGCGCCAAGCTGTTGATCACCGCCAAGCGGCCCGCTCATAAAGCGGTGGACCGGAAGTTCAAGTTTCTCAGAGATGAGTCTGCCTGTGGTTCCTGTGCCGAAAAGTTCATGCTCTTTGAGGATATCTTTGTTGTATTGGGCCCAGTCGAGCAGGTCGGGTTTGCGGTAATCATGAGCAACCAGTGCAATCCGTTTTTTTACTTTCATTTCAGACGTACTTGAAGCAATACTTGGATGAGGTTTTTTCATGTTGATGGGGATGAAGTTTGAATTAAAATTTGTGTTAAGTACAGGTACAAACGTTTCGTTTGTGCCTTTCTGTTGTCTGCATCGAACTTAGCGTATTTCTGTGAATCGCTGTATCTTTAAAGGATATACAAACAACTTTAGAAACCATCAATTAAATAAAAAACAGAATTAACATGGCAGTAGAAAGAACACTAACCATCCTGAAACCCGATTGTGTGAAAAAAAATCTGATCGGTGAGGTAACGCGCCGAATTCAGGAGGCAGGATTTAAGATTGTGGCAATGAAATTGACCCGCCTCACCAAAGACACGGCGGGTGGTTTTTATGCCGTTCATAAAGAGAGGCCGTTTTTTGGTGAGCTTACTGATTTTATGAGCAGCGGTCCTTGTGTACCCATGCTTCTTGAAAAAGAAAATGCAGTAGCCGATTTCCGTAAATTTATTGGGGCAACCAATCCGGCCGAAGCTGCAGAAGGCACCATCCGTGCCGATTTTGCCGACAGTATGGGCGAAAATATTGTACACGGCTCCGACTCCGTTGAGAATGGGAAAATTGAAGGCGCCTACTTCTTCGCTGAGTCTGAAGTGGTAGCAAACCTGGCATAAGCTATCTTTTATCATCCCGGCATTGATCCGGGATGCTTTTTTAACCTCCGGATTTTCTTCTGGAATTCCAGTCTCTTCAATACGTATCTTCAGCATAAATAACCTGACCTACCCCATTGTTATGCTAAAACACTTGCTGCAATTTATCTTCATTTTATCTTTTATTTCGACTATCATCTCCTGTGCCGATCAGCAACCGGAGGCTGAATCCACAATGCAGCAGTCTATTCAGCCGGTTTCAGAAATTGAACGTGTAACCATTGGTGCGGAAATTCTGATTGATCGCCATCTTGATGAATTATCAGGCCTGCGTGTTGGGCTTGTCATGAATCCCACTGCAAGAATCGGGGATGCACATGTACTGGATTCGCTGCTGGCACTTGGCGTGAATGTGAGTGCACTCTTTGCTCCCGAGCACGGATTTCGTGGTGAGGCCGGCGCCGGAGAGCTGATTGAAGACGGGGTAGATCAGGAATCTGGTTTGCCGGTTTTCTCTCTCTATGGGCAAACCCGCAAACCCACTCCCGGTATGATGGAACATGTGGACGTACTGATTTTTGATATGCAGGATGTGGGTGCCCGTTTCTACACCTATATTGCAACCTTAGGGCTGGTTCTCGAGGCGGCAGCGGAGGCAGCTGTTCCGGTCTGGGTGCTTGATCGCCCCAATCCTGCGGGTGGAAATTATGTAAGCGGATGGATACTTGAGGAAGAGTTTACCTCGTTCGTGGGACCGTATCCCATCCCGATTGCGCACGGGTTAACCATGGGCGAAATTGCCGCTATGATGATTGGTGAGCGATGGATTGATTTTGAAGCAGAACCTGATTTAACAGTTGTTGAAATGGAAGGCTGGAACCGCGACATGCTCTGGAGCCATACCGGTCTCAACTGGATTCCTCCATCACCAAATCTGCCAACATTCAGTCACGCATTTTTGTACCTGGGTACAGTCTTTTTTGAAGGAACCACACTTTCGGAGGGGCGGGGAACGAACAACCCGTTTCTCACCATGGGTGATCCCACCACGAATCTGACCAAAGAAGATCTTACAAAACTGCGGAGCCTTTCAGATAATCTGCGGATTGAAGAAGCGGAGTTTACACCGGTTTCCATCCAGGGTGTGGCACCCACTCCAAAACATCAGGATGTGGTTTGTTACGGTATCAGGGCGGAGCTTTCAGGGTTTGATTTTGATCCCGTTCGTGCCGGACTCGAAATGTTTGTAACAGTTGTGCGAGCCACGGAAGAGTATGAAATCCGGCCATTTCTCTACCGGCTTGCAGGCTCAACGGAAATTGACAAACTTCTGAGCGGTGAGATGGAGGTAAGCGAATTGGTCTTTGATATGGATGAATTTCTAATGCAAAGAGAACCCTACTTATTATATGAATAACTTTTCTCGGGTGAATGAATACAATTTATAAGAACACACAAATCGGATATTTTACCATCATTGTGTTTGGAGTGATCTTCACCATTCTTCTGGCAATCTACTTTGGAGGATCAGGCAGCGAAGGCGAATTTCCCGGTTTCCAACTTGTGATACTCATATTTCTGTTATTCTTCATAAACTTCTCTACACTTACCGTTAAAGTTACCCGAAATGAGATTATCTGGTACTTTGGGCCGGGATTATGGAAATTTCGTTTGAAAGTAAATGAAGTAAAAGCGGCTGCTGTTACTCGTTCATCCATTTGGGAAGGTGTGGGAATTCGGTGGAATCCTTTCAGGGGAATGCTCTACAACGTCTCGGGATCGCACGCCGTAAAAGTCATCAGAAAAAATGACAAAAGTACCCGAATCGGCACAAACGAACCGCAAAAACTGCTTGAAGCCATTCAGCAGGCTGCAGGGCTTCCAGATCAGAATGCGAGAATGTAGTCAGTGATCAATCAGGAACGGGTCAATCGCTGCCGCATCCACTCGTAACAAACCAGAGCCGCACTTACCGAAGCATTGAGTGATTCAACGCCGTTTTGCATGGGGATGGAGAGGAGAAAATCGCAGTGTTCACCGGTTTTTTTGCGCATGCCGCGGCCTTCATTTCCAATCACAAAAGCCATGGGTACATCAAATTTTTGTTCCCAAAGCCGGGAGCTGCCATCCATGTCGAGACCGGCAATCCAAAATCGGTTCTCTTTTAGCTGAAGAATGGCCTGGTTCAGATTTACAGCACGAACAATTGGAATTCGCCCTGCCGTACCGGCACTGGTCTTAAAAACGGTGGCATTTACCGGTGCCTGCCGATGTTTTGGAACCACAACCGCACTTATGCCGGAAGCAGCAGCTGTTCTCAGGATGGCACCGAAGTTGTGGGGATCTTCAATCTCATCCAGCAGGAGAATGGCTGTGTTGCCATCCGGTTCAACCGAAACCAGCCACTCCTCAAACTCAATATATTCAACCTGGCTAATGGCCGCCACCACACCCTGATCGTTTACACCCCCCACGAGGTCGAAAAGTTTTGTGCCAGGAACGTCAACCACCGGGATGCGGTTTTTTGAACAGAGATCAGCAATCTTTGAAAGTGAACCACTCCCTACATTTTTTTTGAGGTAAACCTTATCCACCTGTTGCGGATTTGTCTGAAGAAGTTCTTCAACGGGTTTTCTGCCGTAAATAAATTGATTTTGATCGTCCAAAAGAGTTAGAAATTTTTTCTTGT
>SLJB01000226.1 GCA_007135335.1 Balneolaceae bacterium | reverse complement strand
GGGCAATTTCTGCCTGATAGGGAGTATAGGCAGTATACCATCCGGGGTTTTCCAGCACATTACGAAGAATTACGTTCGGTGTTTGGGTTTCATAATAACCCATACCGATAAACGATTTATACACTCTGTTTCTGGAAGCAATATCACGCTTTAAATGCTCCAGATATTCATTTTCACTGAGAGCCCCGGGAAGATTCAGAGGGTTTTCAAGATGAATTTTTTGCGGAATGGTCTCCTTAAGCAACTGCTCTACAGATTCAGCCCCACAGTAGTGAAGCATCTCTGAAATCTGTGATGGATCCGGGCCAATGTGCCGGTTTTCGAATTTCTCTTTAGCAAACTCAATACTCATAAAAACATTCTTTGGATTTAATTTCCGGCTTAAACAAAAAGCATACGATTACTGTTCAGGTGTACAACAAAAAATGTATGCATTTAATGAAATTCTCAGGAATGAAAAGATAAGCTTTTTTATCTGAATTGGCATGGTAATGGAAAACTCTTTTCATATAGGAGAGCATTAAAAGCTATATTTTTTTGATGATGCTAAATATTCTTTTTTGATTAGCTAAATATGTATATTTGAGATGTTAAAGTGTTAGTTTAAGTATTTATTGCAAGGAGTTTAAGGTAAGATTATGGGCGAATTTCAGATTTCAAATTGGTTTTTTGAGTTACACCCTGTTTGGCAGGCATTTCTGGCAGGCACGCTCTGCTGGATTACCACAGCCATTGGTGCCGGGGTTGTTTTTCTGAAAAAAAATGTTGGAAGAAAATTCCTTGATGCCGCACTTGGTTTTGCCGCCGGTGTGATGATTGCTGCAACTATTTGGTCATTGATAGAACCCTCTATGGAAATGGCTGAAGCTCTGGGGCTGATTAAATGGCTGCCTGCAACATCCGGACTCATTTTGGGCGCACTCTGTATCCGATTGGCCGATGCCTATGTACCCCACCTTCACCTTGGGCTTCCGCGTGACAAAGCTGAAGGGTTAAGTACAAAGTGGCGCCGCGCAACTCTGCTGGTCATGGCCATCACACTTCATAATATACCGGAAGGTCTTGCTGTTGGCGTGCTGTTTGGGGCAGCAGCAGCAGGAATTGACCCTACAGGTACAGCCACGGTAATGGGTGCTATTGTTCTTGCTATTGGAATAAGTATTCAAAATCTGCCTGAAGGCATGGCCGTTTCGATGCCGTTGCGGGGTGAAGGCGTTTCAAGATGGCTTAGCTTTAATTATGGTCAGTTATCCGGCCTGGTAAACCCTCCCTCCGCAGTTATCGGGGCTCTCGCCGTTATCTTTATTCAGCCAATATTGCCTTACGCACTTGGATTTGCCGCGGGTGCCATGATCTTCGTTGTGGTTGAAGAGCTTATACCTACCTCTCAACAAGCGGGCAACACAGACATTGCCACGATGGGTACAGTTATCGGGTTTTGTGTGATGATGATTCTCGATATATCACTCGGTTAGGCGATCCGGTTTACCGGCATTGAACAGGTTGAATCCCCCTCATTCGAATTGCTGAATTCCTCCGCTCTTTTTCAGAGTATATCTATCCATTTTTTCATCTGAAATCTGCTTTCGAAAATTGACTTAAATTGTGCTTTTTAGTTGAATAAAAAGCCTGTACTTTTAAGACTATCATGGCATTCATCGCCCCTAACATTGCAAACAAGCGCTTACAAAAAAAATATGAGCAATAAATCATCTGCTGAACAAAAGGGTTATTACAAGGAACCGGGACCAAAATTTGACAAGGAATCACCATTCGATTCCATGATGCAGCGCTTCCGCTTTGCAGCCGAAATTTTAAAACTTGATGACGGTCTCTTTCAGTATCTTGCCAGCCCTGTAAAACAGGTAACGGTTTCCATTCCTGTGGTAATGGATAACGGAAAAATTGAAGTTTTTGAAGGCTATCGAGTAATACATGATAACGTACTGGGCCCGTCAAAAGGCGGAATTCGGTTCACCCCTGATGTTAACATCGACGAAGTAAAAGCTCTTGCCGCATGGATGACATGGAAATGCGCCGTTGTGAACGTGCCGTTTGGTGGTGCAAAAGGTGGTGTACGGGTTGATCCGCATAAACTCTCAATTTCAGAACTCGAACGTCTCACCCGAAGATATACTGCAAATATGCTCGGTGTATTCGGGCCGGACAGAGACATTCCCGCGCCTGATATGAATACAAATGAGCAGATTATGGCCTGGATTATGGACACCTACAGCATGAACTCTCAAAAAACAGAAACCGCTGTAGTTACCGGAAAACCGATTATCCTTGGAGGCTCGCAAGGCAGAAAAGAAGCGACCGGGCGCGGTGTTGTAACGGTTACTCTTGCTGCACTCAGTAAATTAGGCATTATGCCAAATAAAGTAACGGTAGCTGTGCAGGGTTTTGGAAATGTTGGCTCTGTTTCCGCTCAGCTTATGTATGAGCAGGGAGCATCCATTGTAGCTATCAGTGATCTTTCAGGCGGTTATTACAATAAAGAGGGAATAAATATTCCCGAAGCCATTCAGTATGTGAAAGATAATAACAAATCACTTATAGGCTTTAAGGGTGCTGAAAAGATTACCAATGAAGAGCTTCTTGAGCTCGACTGCGATGTATTGATTCCGGCTGCCAAAGAAGATCAGATAAGCCGGCACAATGCTGACAGAATCAAAGCCAAAATTATTGCAGAAGGCGCAAACGGTCCTGTTACCGCCAATGCCGATGCCATGCTCGATGAAAAAGGAATTATGGTAATCCCTGATATCCTGGCAAATGCAGGCGGTGTAACGGTTTCATACTTTGAATGGGTACAAGACCGGCAGGGTTACTTCTGGACAGAAGAGCGGGTTAACAGGCGCTTAAATCGCATGATGCGGGATGCCTTTGATAATGTGTATGGCGTAAGTGAAAAATATAAGATAACTTTGCGTCAGGCTGCTTATGTTTATGCGATAGATAAAGTAGCTACCACATTAAAAATGCGCGGTATCTACGCATAAATAATAGCTCATAATAGATCAATGTCAGATAATATTTTTCGGCTCTCACTGAATTCGACTTACGATGAGTCGGAAAAAGTACCTGATTTTGTTTCAGACATCCAGGAAGAAGTAAACCTCGATGAAGAGACCACTGCCAGCTTGATGCTGCTTCTGAGTGAGGCTGCCACCAATGCTATTGTTCATGGAAACAAACTTGTAGAATCAAAGCTTGTTGAGATTGAAGTTAAAATTGAAGCGGACAAAGTAGTCTCTTCCGTGCAGGATCAGGGAGATGGTTTCAAGCCCAAAGAAACCAAAGATCCGCTTGCTGAAGAGAATTTACTGAAAGCAGGCGGAAGGGGAATATTCTTGATTAAAGAGATGTCTGATTCATATGAGTATAGTAATGGCGGCCGAAAAATTGAGTTCACCATTTCCAGGCCGGCATAACTCCTTTCGTTTCTTTTGCTTACTGCCCGGCCAGCAGCAAACCCAGATCACCACTCAGCTGCAGCAGATTCGTCTCCGCTACTTTTGCATCAAAAAGAACATTGATCAGGCGATTTTCAGCCTCGAGAAATGTTCGCTGAGCCTCTCTGAACTCAAGTGAACTGATGGTACCCAGCCTGAACCGTTCAAGAGCAATCTCAAGAGTTTCCTGAGCGTTTTCAAAATTGTCCCGCTCCAGATCAACCAGCTCTATGGAATTTTCATAGAACCTGTAGATCGCAGCAAAATCAGATTCGAGCCGAAGCTTCTGCATCTCATAAGAAATCTCGGCATTCTTCTGATTGATCTGCGCATTCTGAACTCTGCGGTTCAGATTAAACCCATCGAAAATGTTTACACGAGCTGTAAGGCCGATTGAAAATCCGGTGGTTTCGTTAAACCTGATAAACCCGCCATCATTTTGGCTGCGGTTAAAACTATAGCCGCTGTTCAGCGAAATTTCAGGAAAGCGTTCTCCGCGAATCTCTCTGATCTCAAGGCGGCTGATATCTTTCTGCAAACGGGCTATGGTAAGCTCCGTATTTTCATTTACCAGTTTTTGGTAGAGTTCATCGTGAACCAATCCTCTGTTTATGTTAATCTCGGAAGTTACCTCGAAATCGATATTTGGATCTCTTGAGAGAAGCTCATTCAACACAATCTTTGCTTCCGTAAGCTGATTGGTTTCACGAATGTATGCGGCTCTGTCTGCATTAAGATCAGATCGTGCCTGCAGCAGATCGTACTGAGAGCCGGAGCCCAGATCAAGCTTGGTCTCTTCAATCTCAATTCTCTCTTGCGATACCTCAATGTTATTCGCCAGTATTTTCAACTGCTCGCTGATTCGAATAATATTGTAGTAGGAGAGTGAGATTTGAGCAACCAGGGCTTCCATATCAAAACGCAGCTCTTGGT
The DNA here is from genome assembly GCA_007135335.1 of Balneolaceae bacterium. Taxonomy (GTDB): domain Bacteria; phylum Bacteroidota; class Rhodothermia; order Balneolales; family Balneolaceae; genus Rhodohalobacter. The sequence goes on along the minus strand of SLJB01000226.1, from coordinate 18,464 downwards.
TGGTTACATCACTCAGAACACCCAGCCGGTCGTATGTATTAAACATTTGCATGCCATCAAACAGAGTCCAATCAAGGTTAATGGCCGCACTGGTAGAACTGCTCCTAGCCCCTGAAGTGGACCGCGCTTCACCACCGGCCTGAAATTCACTGTCTTCAACCCTCTCTGAGCGCGAGCTTGTGAGATTGATGGAAGGAAAAAAACCGGCATTCCCGAAAGAGTGATTGTTCTCTGCAATTTCCGTTAAGTTTTTTGAGAGCTGAATACCGTAATTATTTTCAAGGCCTAACCCGATGGCATCATCTATGGTGAGCAATTGCTGCGCAAGGATTGTTCCTGATGATAAAAAAAGTGCACAGATCAGTGCTGAAAATGCAAATATTTTATTCATCATACGGAAGCAGCTTCAAGTTCTTTATCAGCTTTCTGTGCACGTTTTGCAACCTCTCTCTTAACAGACTTATCTGATGCAAAATAACTGTACACCGCAGGAATGATATAAAGCGTTAGAAAACTTCCAATAAACAACCCTCCAATTACGGCAATACCCATGGATGTACGGCTTTCGGCACCGGCTCCGAGAGCAAGAGCTATGGGTAAAATTCCCAGAATGGTAGAAATAGAAGTCATCAAAATAGGGCGGAATCGAACGGCGGCGGCATCCATTATGGAGTCCATTACGCTCATACCTTGTTGCTGACGTTGATTTGCAAATTCTACAATCAGAATACCATTTTTGGCAATCAGACCTATTAACATAATGGCCCCGATCTGGCTGAATATGTTTAACGTTTGATTAAAATACCACAACGAAACGAGGGTTCCCAAAATAGCAAGTGGTACTGTGAAAAGGATAATAAAAGGATCTCTGAAACTTTCGAACTGAGCTGCCAGCACGAGGTATATCAAAATATTTGCCAGGATAAAGATAAAGAGTAAACTGGCTGCACTTTCGGCAAAATCGCGCGAAGGCCCGGCCAGATCAGTAACCACTGTTTGAGGCAATATTTCAGCTGCAATTTCATTCATGGCATCAATTCCGTCTCCGATGGTATATCCCGGAGCAAGGCCGGCTGAGACGGTAGCCGAACTAAATCTGTTAAATCTGAAAAGCTGTGGCGGAGCACTCGATTCACTGAGAGAAACAAGATTATCAAGCTGAACCAACTGATCTCTGTTGTTTCTCACATAGATGGTTCTAAGATCAACCGGAGCATTTCTGAACTGTCTTTCCATCTGCCCGATCACTTCGTACTGCTTTCCATCCATGATGAAATATCCAAACCGGCTGCCGGAGAGCGATAACTGCAGAGTTTGTGCGATATCTCTGACTGAAACCCCGAGTGATCGTGCGCGGTTTCGGTCTATTTCAACCTGAATTTCGGGCTGGTTGAATTTCAGGTTTACATCAGCAAATGAAAATACAGGATGTTGGTTTGCAGCACTTAAAAAGTCTGGGAGAACATCTTCAAGCTGCTCAAGCGACTGTGCCTGGAGCACATATTGCACAGGAAGGCCGCCACCTCTGCCGCCAATGGATTGCGGCTGGGCAACAAAAGTTTGCGCACCGGTTAGATTTCCAAGAATTCCCGTAAGCTGATCAGCAATTTGCTGCTGCGATCGTTCGCGCTCGCTTCTGTCAACAAGCGTAACAAATGCAAAGGCCGAGTTTACCGATCCGGCTGCTCCAAAACCCGGTGAGGTAACGGTATTCATTGCAAAAAGTTCAGGTACATTCGCCCGCACCTCTTCAATCATGCGGTCAACATAATTATCCATGTATTCGAAAGAGGCGCCTTCGGGTGCCGTTGCAACAATTCTCATCTGGCCTCTGTCTTCCATTGGAGCAAGTTCCTGGGGAAGATTTGTGAATAACAGATAAATCAAACCGCTGGATGCCAACAACACGACAAATGCCATCCACCGGACTTTCATAAAGGATTCAAGTGATGATTTATAGATGTTATTCAGCCCCACGAAAAATGGTTCGGTCATAATATAGAACCGATTTTTTTCCGCTCCTTTTGAGAGAATTTTAGTTGCCAGCATGGGGGTAAGTGTCAGAGCCACAAATGAAGAGATAATAACCGCACCGGCAATGACAACTCCAAACTCCCGAAACAACCTGCCTGTAGTTCCGCCAAGAAAAAGAATTGGCATGAATACAGAAACAAGAGCAAGAGATGTTGCCACCACCGCAAAAAAGATCTCTTTAGCCCCCAGAATACCGGCCTCGATAGTTGGCAGACCCTGCTCCATTTTTGCATAAATATTTTCCAGCACCACAATGGCATCATCCACAACCAGCCCAATTGCCAACACAATGGCAAGCATCGTGAGAACATTAATTGAAAATCCGGCCACATACATAATGAAGAAGGCGCCGATCAATGCAATTGGAATTACTATAATAGGAATAAGTGTGGTGCGCCAATCTCTCAGAAAGAGAAAAATCACAGCAATTACCAATGCAAGTGCTATAAATACCGTTTGCTGAACTTCATTTACAGATTGCTGAATATATTCGGTTGTATTAAAACCAACTGCAACGTTAATGTCTTCCGGCAGGTCTTGTTCAATTCTGTCTAGACGTAAGAAAAGTTCTTCGGCAATACTCAGCTGGTTTGAACCGGGCAGAGGAATGGCAACTACCCCAACCATGGGAATGCCATCTCTTTTCAACACAGTTCTCTGGTTTTGAGCTCCAAGTTCGGCATACCCGATATCTCCAAAGCGTATGGTTCGCCCCTGATCTTCACTGATAATCAGTTCATTAAATTCTTCGGGGGTTGTAAGGCGTCCCATGGTTCGAACAGAGAGCTCTGTAACCATTCCTTCAATTCGTCCGGATGGCAGCTCCACATTTTCGCGTTCTAACGCCTGCTGAATATCAAGCGGAGTGAGCTTGTAAGCTGCAAGTTTAAGCGGATCCATCCACAATCTCATGGAGTATTGCCTTGATCCCCAAATTCTGATTTCACTCACACCCGGTATGGTTTGCAGCTGTTCTTTGAAAATATTCTCGGCAACCTGAGTGAGTTCAAGCAGGTTTCGCCTGTCGCTGTTTACATTCAGAAAAACGATTGGGGAAGAGTCGGCATCCGCTTTTGTAACTGTTGGAGGATTGGCATCCGGCGGCAGACTTCGCTGTGCACGAGAAACCCTGTCGCGAACATCATTCGCAGCGGCTTCAAGATCAATTTCAAGGTCAAATTCCACGGTGATAGTGCTTTGCCCATCACGACTTACCGATGTTAAGGTTCGAATACCTGCGATACCGTTTACAGACTCTTCGAGCGGTTCTGTTATTTGTGATTCGATAACATCGGCATTTGCTCCGACATACGATGTACTGACCGTTACAATCGGCGGATCAACCGACGGATATTCCCTTATTCCCAGATAGAAAAATGAGATGACCCCAAACAGCACGATAACAATCGACATTACAGAAGCCAATACAGGCCGGCGGATACTAAGAGAGGATAAACGGCTCATATTTCAGAAGTTTTTTTCAAGTCTGTAATTTCCACTTCCATACCGGGCCGCACCTGCAAAAGGCCGGTTGTGAGAATAATATCACCATGAGATACCCCATCAATTACCTGCACCTTTTCACTGGTTCTGATGCCCGTTCTGATTCTTGATTCTTCCACTTTACCATCCCGAACTACAAATACTTTTTGTGCATTTAATTCAGGGACAATTGCGATTGTGGGAAGCATCAGTGCATCATCAATCTGATCAAGTATAAGTACAATGTTTGCGAAAGCCCCCGGATACAATACCTGCCCTCTGTTTTCACTGAGTGCGCGAATTTGTAGTGTTCTTGTTTCAGGATCAACCCTTGGTTCAATGGCATATACTTCACCGGTAAATGTAGAATCAACACCCTGAACATTAAAGTTTATCAGATCACCAATCTGAACCCGCGGAATGTAGCGTTCCGGAATTGAAAAATCTATTTTTACGGGATTCACTTCCTGCAGCGAGGCAATTCTTGTGGTGGATGTGATGTAAGATCCCACACTCACGTACTTAAGCCCTATTAAACCAGAGAACGGAGCTCTCACTTCTGTTTTTTCAATCTGAGCATCAATAAGCCTTACCTCTGCCCGAAACACATTTACCTCGTTCAGTGTTGCGTCATAATCATCCTGACTGATACCGCCACGTTCGAGCAGCCGGCGCTGTCGTTCTTCTCTCTGCTCAGAAAGATTCAGCCTGTATTCAGCACGCTGTTTTTGAGCCTGAAGTTCGCTGTCATTGATCTTCACAAGCAGATCACCGCGGCTCACTTCGCGGCCCTCATCAAAATAAATACCTGTTATGATACCGCTTGCTTCTGCGGTAAGTTCAACAAGTTCGTTTGCCTGAACGGTTCCGCTTGAAAAGATACGGTCTTCTATGGTTTCGTAATCCAGCTCAACAGCTTCTACCTGCATCACTCTGTTTTGCTGGCTGCTGCTTTGCCCTCCCGATTCTGAAGGAGAGCTGAACAGAGGCTTTACTTTTGGATAAGCCAACGCTCCAAAAATTAATAATACAATCGTAATTGTGATGATGCGTTTTGTAACTCTGCCCATTTCGGTTGATGATGTTAGCACTTATGGTAATTTTTGCAACAAGGAAAATTAAGTGTTAGTTCTGTATAATAAATTCCGTCTATGTAAAATATTGTTGCAGAACGGATATGCAAATCTTCTTGTGTGATTGCCGGTTTAGACGAGAGAATGGCTCTGGAGTTTATTTTTTCAAAAAAAAAGGCGATGGAATTCCATCGCCTTTAAATACTGAAAGTAAATATGCTGCTTAAACAAGTTGTGCGTCAATCTGCTTCTTGAGGTGATTTTTCGGTACAGCACCTATAATTTGGTCAACTACTTCTCCATCTTTAAAGATCATCAAAGCAGGTATGCTTCTGATTCCGTATTTAACGGATATTTCTGGATTGTGATCAACATTCACCTTTCCAACTTTCACTTTTCCGTCATATTCACCGGCAAGTTCATCAACAATGGGGCCTACCATTCGGCACGGACCACACCATTCTGCCCAAAAGTCTACCAAAACGGGAGTGTTTGATTTTTCTACTTCTTCAGCAAAGTTACTGTCTGTAAATTCTATTGTTTTACTCATGGTTCTTTTCTTTTATTTGATTTCCTGCAATATGAACATTTATTTACCAAGAAACACATATCAAAAAGTTATCACATTGATTGCGTTTTCTTATAACAGACGGTATAACAAGCTTGTTTATGCAGCTCCTCTGTTATGACGAGCTAATTTTACCGATTCTTTCCCCACAATTTCTCGCAGCTCTTTGAGAAGTTCATTGCTCGGTTCTACCACAAATTTCCTCACGTTCATATTTATTGGTTTTTTTGCGTGATTGGACTTCACGACCAGCCTGACCGTTGTCTCGCCTTTATGCAGGCTGAAAAGTGTGGCCATTTGGTGCAGATCATCTTTGGAAAGGTCGCCGGTTTGAAGGCGTATACTCAGCTCCAGCTGCGACTGAAACTTCTCCCGCAAACTCTCCACCCGTTCCATACTGTTGGCAATAATTTTGGGTGCTCCATCTTTTTTACTGATGCTTCCGTCAATCATTAAAATTGTATCGGGAGCTATCATTCCCTGATGGCGGTCATATACATCACTGAATATCAGTGCTTCTGTACTGCCCTTCAGATCTTCAAGCTGAACAAATGCCATTGGCCGGCCTTTGCGGTCTGTAATTCGTTTAACGGCAGTAATGATACCAATAATTTTTACCGATTCGCGGTCATTTACTTCTGAGAGCGTCTCTTCAGATAAGTTGTGACTGGCAAATAGTTTGGTGTCTTCGCGATAGCGATCAAGCGGGTGCCCGCTCAGGTAAAAACCAATAAGCTCACGCTCTTTATTGAGACGTTCTATGTTGCTCCACGGCGGACACTCTCGCAGTTTCGGCTCACTCAGCATGCCGCTGCCACCACCGGCTCCTCCAAACAGGCTCACCTGGTTCAGGCGTTCTTCCTCCTGCTTTCGCGAAGCATAGCTTAAAACGTCTTCAATACTTGCCAAAAGCTGAGCCCGGTTTTGGTGCATGGAGTCGAAAGCGCCGGCTTGTGCGAGACTTTCAATGGTTTTTTTATTACAAACACGGGTATCAATTCGTGAGGAAAAATCAAAAATACTGCGAAACTGCCCTTTGTCACTTCGCTCTATTACAATCTGCTCAATAGCCGCAGAACCAACCCCTTTAATGGCAGATAGCCCGTACTGCACACGTCCGTTTTTAGCGATGAACTTTCCTTCTGCCGAATTGATATTGGGCGGGTCCACAGGAATACCGATACGCTGGCACTCCTCGATAAAGAAACTCACTTTTTTGATGTCGCCCATGTTGTGGCTCAGCACCGCAGCCATATACTCTGCTGTGTAATTGGCTTTAAAGTACATGGTTTGATACGCCACCACAGAATATGCAGCCGAGTGAGATTTGTTGAATCCATAGCCGGCAAACATCGCCATTTTATCGAACACGGCTTTTGCCGTTTTCTCATCGTAACCTTTTTCGGTGGCCTGCCGCACAAACTTCTCCTCTTCTGGCGGTAAAAGTTCAGGCTGTTTTTTACCCATAATTCGGCGGAGTACATCCGCTTCGCCGAGTGAATAGCCGCCCATTATCTGCGCAACAATCATAATCTGCTCCTGATAGATCATGATTCCATACGTAGGTTTAAGTACATCGAGCAGATCGTCATGATCGTACACAACCTCTTCCTCACCGTGTTTCCGGCGAATGTAATCAGGGATAAACTGCATCGGGCCGGGGCGATAGAGCGCGTTCATTGCAATCAAATCATTAATACCCGTTGGCTTTAGTTGCTTCAGGTATTTGCGCATCCCGTCTGACTCAAACTGAAATATCCCAACAGTTGCCCCCTTTTTGAACATCTCGTAGGTGGCTTCATCTTCCAGCGGAATATCATCGAGATTGTACTCCTTTCCGTGATTATCTTTTACATACTGAATGGCCGTCTTCAGAATAGAGAGGGTTTTGAGTCCGAGAAAATCCATCTTCAGCATACCGGCATCTTCAATCACTTTACCGTCGAACTGAGTTACATAGAGATCTGCATCCTTAGCCGTGCAAACCGGGATGTAATTGGTCAGTTTATCCGGCGCGATAATTACACCGGCGGCATGAATTCCGGTATTCCGAACAGATCCCTCCAGTGTTTCGGCCATCTGAAGAGTGCGGCCTTCCAGCGAGTCTGACTCTTTGATTTCCTTCAGTTCCTTCACCCCTTTGATCGCATCTTCAAGAGAAATTCCGATGGTATCAGGGATCAGTTTGGCAATACGGTCGGCGTCGGGCAGGGGCAGATCAAGCACACGGGCAACATCTCTCACAGACGATTTCGCAGCCATTGTACCAAATGTGATGATGTGTGCAACCTGATCTTTACCGTACTTATCCACTACATAATCAATAACCCTCTGGCGGCCGTCATCATCAAAATCAATATCAATATCGGGCATGGATACCCGCTCGGGATTCAGAAATCGCTCAAAAAGGAGATCGTACTCAAGCGGGTCGATGTTTGTAATTCCCGTGCAATAGGCCACCACCGACCCTGCCGCCGAACCACGTCCGGGCCCCACATACACATTCATCTCCCGGGCAGCGGCAATAAAATCCTGAACAATCAAAAAGTAGCCCGCAAAACCCATCTTTTTGATGATATTCAGCTCGAGATCAATCCGATCTAAAACTTTGTCATCCAGTTCATCATATTTTTCTTTTGCCCCTTCGATAGTTAAATGGCGCAGGTAATCATCCTCAGTGGAAAATTCCGCAGGCAGTTCAAAGTTGGGGAGAATTACATCCCGCTTCAGTTTTATCGGCTCTATTTTGCCGGCAAGTTCAGCTGTGTTCGAAATAGCTTCAGGCAGATCAGCGAAGAGCGCTTTCATCTCTTCCTGAGTCTTGAAATAGAACTCATCATTCGGGAAACCGAAGCGCCTGTCGCGCCCCTTGCCAATTGGGGTGGAAATCAAATCGTTATTGTCGATACAGAGCAGGGCATCATGCGCTTTTGCATCTTTCTTATCGATATAGAATGTGTTGTTGGTAGCGATAATTTTAATGCCGTACTTCCGGGCAAATTTCAGCAGCACGCTGTTCACACGCTCCTCTTCCTCAAGGCCGTGCCGCATCAGTTCGATGTAGAGATCATCCCCAAACAGATCGTGCCACCATTTCAGTGCTTCCTCTGCAAAATCTTCACCTTTGTTCAGAATCAGATCCGGCACTTCACCCAAAATACCTCCTGTGGTGGCAATCAGCCCCTCTCTGAATTTCTCTACCAGTTCACGGTCAATCCTCGGAAATTTGTAGTAGTAACCCTCTACAAAACCCAGGGAGCACATTTCGGCCAGATTTCGGTAGCCTTGCGTATTTTTTGCCAGAAATAGCTGCTGATAGCGCTTGTCTTTATGGTCGCGCGTGAACCGTTTTTGATGACGGTCTTCCACGAAATAAGCATCCAGTCCGATAATCGGTTTGATTCCTGCCTCATTTGCGGCTTTTGTAAAGTGAAATGCGCCGTACATATTTCCGATATCGGTGATGGCAACGGCCGGCATTCCATCATCGGCAGCTTTTTTCACGATCTCTTTCACACCCGAGGCCGCCTGAAGTACTGAAAATTTGGTATGGTTGTGAAGATGAACAAAGGGAGAATCCACCTTTTTGCCTGCACTTTCCACCGGCAGATCGATGGTTGTTGTTGAGGTTTCCTCTTCGCCGGTTACTCCCCGCCGTTTCAGATCCTGAACTTTCGGCATGTAGTGGCCGGTGTCAATTTTGTCGGCTGGATTTCCCGACACCATTCCCGGCTGCGTTGGCAGCTTTGGCTGAATCACCCCAATACGAACCAGTTCAAGAAAAGCCCGGGCTGTTGCATCTACATCAGCTGCGGCATTGTGAGCTTCCTCAAAACCTACTTCAAAGAGTTTATTGTGAAGCTCGGCGAGGGTTGGCCATTTGTACCGTCCCCTGCCACCCGGAAGTGCACAGAATTCTGTTGATTCATCTTTCGTATCGATTGCAATTTTTTCGGTCAGCGGATTCCCCATTTCCATCCGCAGATATTCCGACCCCATGATGTTCAAATCGAACTCCAGGTTATGCCCAACAACGAACGAACACTTCTCCAAGTCACGGCTGAAAAAGTCTGTTACCTCATTGAGCGGTATCCCTTCTCGATGTGCCCTTTCAGTTGAAATCCCGTGAACTTTTTCGGAGTTGTAGGGAATTGTGAAGCCATCGGGTTTTACGATATAATCACCCGATGAGATCTTTTTCCCGGTTTCATCAAGTACCTGCCAGGCAAGCTGAACGCAACGAGGCCAGTTGTCAAAATCGGTCAGCGGTGCTGAGTAATTCTGGGGAAGGCCGGTTGTTTCCGTATCAAAAATGAGGTACATGCAGAGGGGTTTGAGTGTGTTATTTTTTCATTGATGGCAGTGATTGAAATATAGTAAGATGAGGGCTGAAAGTTGAAAAGTTTTTATTCTCGTAACGGCGTAGCGGAGGGTCTCGCAACGGCGCAGCGGCGCGGCGGAGGGTCTCGCAACGGCGCAGCGACGCGGTGGGGTTTGGTGCTTTTTTGGTTTTCAGAATCTTCTTAGCAGTATATAAACCTCACGAGTGAAGGTCTCCTCAATAATTCATTGCCCATAATTCACTCTGCGGCGTAGCGTCGTTGCGAGCCCCCTCACTGCGTCGCTTCGGTGTTTCGAACAATCTCCCCCAGATACCACCTCCAGCTCTCGAGTATAATATCCCGCGATGCAAAAAAATTATCATTGTGCCCGCCCCTCAATTCCACAAAGCGTTTCGGCTCATTCAACAGTTCGTATAGCTCCCGTCCGTGATGGTATCTCACAATCTCATCATTCTGGCTATGCATAATCATGACAGGATAATTCCGGGAATGCATCAGATAATTCTCCGTTGAAAACTCATATCTCGCCAATCGTGAAGGCACAAACGGATACACATCCCTCACCATAGCCCTCAGATTGATAAAGGCTGAGTCGAGCACGAGACCACCTAAATTGTACTCTGTACCGGCATAAGCTGCCACTGCCCCGCCAAGTGAACGTCCGTACATAATGATCCGGTTTTCAGCATACCCTTTCTCACTCTTTAAACCCTCCACCACAGCCTCAATATCTTTATACAAACCACGTTCATTGGGGCGGCCATCGCTTTGCCCATAACCGCGGTAATCATACATCAGTACCGAGGCGCCGGCATCAAGCAACGTACGGGCGATATCGATCCGGTAACTGATATTTCCTGCATTTCCGTGCGAGAGTACCACCACGAATTCAGCCTCATCATTTGGAAAATACCATCCGTGAATGCGGACTCCATCATCCGTTTCCACCCAAAAATCTTCCGCTTCAAGCCCTGCCGATTGAGGGGTTTGAACAAAACCCGATGTTGGCATAAAAAGCAACTTATTCTGAAACAGAAACATCAGTACCAGTATGAGCAGGTACCCGCCTGCAATTGCTGTGAGGAATGAAATCATCGGTTTTAATTTATTCATGATGGTTTATGATTTAGATCTTCAGAGCCGGTTGCCGCAAACTCTTCAAGAATTTCATGATTGCTCCCTTCAGTTGACAAAACACTCCTTTTCAGCAAAAAACGGTCAACCCAAAAAGAAGCTTTTAAACTATTTTTTTCAATCAAACCATCAACGTTTTGATCCCTGCCAACCCCGCCCTTTCTTCGCGCAACGGTGATGTGGGGAATGTACGTGTGATGCTCGTTTCCCGTCCCATAACCACCTAGTATTTCTGAAATTTTCGATTGAAGTTCCATAATTGCTTTTGATTTACCGATGCCGGCCCACAAAATTCGCGGGTCTTCCTGATTCGGGAAAACACCTAATCTATCAACGGTTAGTTCAAAGCACTCGAATAATATCCTCTTTAAGAAATGGCTGATCTTCTTCTTTTCATCATCTGTACACTCACCCAAAAAAACTACTGTAATGTGAAGCTGTTCCCGCCCGGTCTTTTTCCATCCCGGAAGTTTCGGCACAGTTTTATCGAGGTTCATCTTCAGCTCTTCGGGTATGTCTATAGCAGTAAACAGTCTCATCTTCGCACGGTAAAATGCCGATAGTTCTCCGGAGAGTCAGTCACCGGAATCTCTTTTATTTCTGTGACTTTTGCGGCAATCGGCCCCCGGTGCAGCCGCTCTATCATCTCGTCAACCGATGCCACTTTGCCTTGCAGCAGGGCTTCAACTGTGCCATCACTCCTGTTTGTTACCCAACCATTTATTCCAAGCTCTTTCGCCTGCTGAATTGTGAAATAACGGAAACCCACGCCCTGTACCCGCCCATGTATTTTCAGATGTTTAGTAATTCTCATACTTTAACAAAGGTTTAAATCTCAATAACTTCAAATGATTTACAAACATTATCATTGCACAGTTAAGTATACAACCTCTTTCCAAAAAATCTAAAGCAGATACCCTGTGCGAACACATAAATGAAATACAAAATATTATTATTCTTCCTGCTCACCTTATCAAACTGCCTGTTATTTGCACAGGGGCAGTCTGGTGATGTAACCCTTTCAGGTACAATTACCGAACAAGGTACCCAACGTCTTCTGCATGGAGCAACTGTTTATGTTGAAGAACTTGATAGCGGAACCGCGGCCGATGAAGATGGATTTTACTCATTAACACTTCCGCCTGGCAGCTACTCTATCCGGTTTCAGTTTCTTGGAATGAGGACAAAAACCGTGAAGGTAGAATTGCTCTCATCTCAGCGGATGGATGTGAAACTGGCTGAACTTGAAATGGGTCTTGATGAAATAGTTGTACAAGGAACAGGTTTTTGGGACAATCTTCGTGGCGCAGTAACCGGTGTTGAAGTGGTTACCATACGGGATCTGGAGCAGTTACCCCAGCTAATGGGTGAGGTGGATGTTATTCAATCGCTTACCATGCTCCCCGGCGTTCAGACTGTGGGTGATGGCGCGGCCGGTTTTAATGTGCGGGGAGGGCGTGAAGATCAAAACCTGGTAATGATGGCCGGTGCACCTCTGTTTAATTCCTCGCATGTTCTTGGACTTTTTTCGGTCTTCAACCCCGACGCAACCGAAGGTTATGCACTTTATAAGGGGCACATGCCGGAACGCTTTGGCGGACGTTTGTCTTCAGTTCTCGATGTATCCATGAGAAACGGTTCGTTTGATGAATTTTCCATCGGCGGAGGCTTGGGGCTCTATTCAGCCAGGTTTGTTGCTGAAGGACCTGTAATCAACAACCGAACATCCTTTCTAATAGCCGGCCGCGGAGCTGCATCCGGAATTCTCTTTACTCTTGCAGGCAAAAATCGGGATCTTGGCCGAGTCTCTTTCCCTATTGAAATTTACAATAGTAACGCCAGGTTTTACGATGGAAATGCAACGGTAACTCACCGGATAAATAACAATCACACTCTGTCTTTATCGCTTTATGGTAGTAATGATCTGTTTCAATATTCCGATGAATTTGGCTACTCCTGGAACACTAGAATTGCAAACCTGACATGGGCCGGCGCTTTTTCTGATAATCTGTTTTCAACATTTTCGGTGGTCAGCAACTCATATCGGAGTAGTTGGTTTACACCCTCCGGTCCCGATGCATTCACACTTGGCACGGGAATTCGTTACCTGAACCTGAAAGAAACGCTTACCTACACAGGTTTCGGCAGAAATACAATCTTTGCAGGTGCAGAATGGATTCGATATTCCGGTGATGATGAAACCCTGAAGCCCTATAATCAACAATCCGTTACAGATTTCAGTAGCATCCAAAAAGATACGGGACGGGAGATAGCATTTTTTGCAGGCAATGAAATAGAGCTGTCTGATCAATTTCTCGTTCAGGCCGGAATCAGGTATTCATTGTACCATCAGCTTGGTCCTGGGCACGAGTACTTTTACGGTGGAAACCAACCCAGATCTGTCTCAGCTATCACCGATACAACGCAATTTTCTGCCGGCGAACAAATGGCAGGTTACAGTGGATTTGAACCCCGAATTTCATCCCGGTTCACACTTACAGAGAACAGCTCAATAAAGCTCAGTTACAATCGTACTCGTCAGTATATTCATCAAATTTCGAACAGTGCATCACCAACACCGGCTGATATATGGCAAATGAGTACCCGCCATCTGCCACCCCAAAAAGCGCACAACTATTCAGTGGGATATTATCAAAACTTTGCCGGGAATAACCTGGAAACATCTGTAGAATTCTATTACAGAAACATAGACGATCTCATTGAATATATTGATTTTGCCGACTTATTTTTAAACAATCATTTAGAAACGGAGCTATTTTCCGGTCAGGGACGCAGTTATGGTGGCGAACTGTCAATACGTGCAACCGGCGGCAGATGGACCGGATGGCTCTCATACTCCTATAGCCGATCTTTTGTACTTGCAGAAAGTGAGTTCCCTGAGATCCAAATAAACAGCGGTGAGTGGTATCCGGCTAATCATGATCAGCCCCATCACCTGAACCTGATTGCAGTTCGAAATCTCGGTGAAAACAGTGCGTTTTCGTTCAATTTTACCTGGAACTCCGGCCGGCCGTTCACTGCTATTAGAACAAACTACCTTGAAGGCAACACAACAGTTCCCGTTTTTTCAGACAGAAACGAGTTCCGAATTCCTGATTACATTCGTCTTGATCTCTCCTTCACAATTGCAGACAATATCTGGAAAAACAGAACCGTGAGCCCGGACAGGCGAATTTCGGACAGTGCCAATTTCACACTTTACAATATTCTCGGGCGCAAAAATGCATTCTCTGTTTTTTACCAAAGAAGGCCATCGGCTTCAGTACCTGCACCCTACAAGCTTTCCGTACTGGGTGCAGTCATTCCATCTTTCACATATAATTTCAACTTTTAGCAATCCGAATGAGCCTCAGATTTATCTTTATCATCGCAGTTATACTGATCGTTTTCACAGGGTGTGTAAACGAGATAGAATTTGATGTTGAGCGGACACAGGGCCAAATTGTAGTAAACGGCAGCATTTACGACAGGCCGGGACCCTATCAGCTTCAGCTCAAAATCACCGCCATCGAATCAGCGTTGCCAAAACCGTTAACTGGCGCTATTGTCACCCTATTTTCAGGTGACGGAAATTCAGAAAATTATATTGAACTGGGGGATGGAATCTATGAGCTGCCCGGCGATATTATTACCGGGAAACGAGGCGAAACGTATTACATAGAGATTTTGCTGTCCAATGGTAAAGTTTATCAATCCATCCCTGAAACCATTCCCTCTATCCACGGTCGTGATTCTGTATTTATTGAAGCGGAAATTATTCAGGAGCCAACTGCAACAGGCGGGGTAAGGGATGTTCCAATGATCTCGGTTTATGCAGATACGGAATTTCCTGATGCGACCGCTCCACTCTATCTTCACTGGAGCGTCTACAGCAAGTACTCTTTTATTGAACGGGCCTCTCCCAGCCCATTGGCGCCACCTCCGAATGTTTGCTACGTAACCACCATTCCTGATCCACAGACTATCAATATTTTCTCAATAGCCAATCCCGGATATCAGAACATTGAAAAACAGTTATTGGCACGAAAAAGCATTGTTCAGAAAGAGTTTTTCATCAGGCATTATTTCAATGTAGTTTCAAAATCGGTAACAGAACGCAGGTATCAATACTGGCAGAGGGTGGATGAAACGATCAATCAATCCGGTACCATCTTTGACTCACCACCGGCAACTCCTCCCGGCAACTTATTCAATCTGAATGATGACTTGGAACAAGTATTGGGATATTTTGAGGCTGCGGCCATTGACACCTCCCGCGCTTTTGTAACCAGGACAGATCTCCCGGTTTCAATCTCTAATCCATGCTCCGGATTTAACCTGCCTTCCTCATGTGATAACTGCCTGCTTATTGAAAACAGCACCCTCGAAAGGCCCTTTTATTTTTGATCACGAATGATTCGTTCTTTTCTTAATTTCTGTTTCATTAAAAAGAATAAGTGCAAAACAAGCTGACCCAATGACCTTAACACAACTCTCCTACATCGTTGCCGTGGATAAATACCGCCATTTTGCCACAGCGGCAGAAAAAAGTTATGTAACACAGCCCACACTTAGTATGCAGATACATAAACTGGAGGATGAGCTAGGCGTCACTATTTTCGATCGTACAAAAACTCCTGTGATTCCTACACCCATTGGAGAGAAAATTATTGAACAGGCACAGATTATTCTCAAAGAGTCGAAACAGCTTACCGACATTGCTAATTTTAAAGAGGATGAACTTCGGGGTGTTTTTAAAGTGGGGATACTCCCAACCATTGCACCTTATCTTGTGCCTCTCTTTTTGCGATCATTTCTGGAAAATCATCCCGGCATAGAGTTGGTTTTTGAAGAGCTTATGACTGACGAACTGCTCGATCAGCTTGCGGATGATAAGCTTGATGCCGGAATCATTGCAACCCCCACCGATCAAAGCTTCATCTACACTGAGGATCTTTTTGTTGAACCGTTTGTGGGGTATCTGTCCCAAAATCACCCGCTAATTGCCAAAAAGAAGCTAACGGTAGAAGATCTTGACAGATCCAACATCTGGCTGCTGAGTGAGGGGCACTGTTTTCGCGATCAGGCTGTGAAACTTTGTAAGGAAGTGGATAAGAAAAACCGGGCGGCCATTGAGTTTAAAAGCGGCAACCTCGAAACACTGAAAAAACTGGTTGAGCAGAATTTCGGAATGACCTTAATGCCCTGGACTGCGGTTCGTGAATTTGATGGCCAGTGTGCCAGCGCTGTCATTAAGGAGTTTGAGAACCCTGTGCCTTCAAGAAAAGTTCGGCTGGTGTACGGACGCAAACATCTAAAGCCCACAATTATCGCGGCGTTCAAAAAATCAATCTGCAATTCCATCCCCGACGTATTAAAAACAACAGACAAAAGGCTGCTGATTGAATAAAAAGTAAGGGTTTAATCTACATCTCAGAAGCCGTTTACTGATACTCGATACTAAGTTTTTCCGTACCTTTCTTCCCGAATTTTAAAACAGAAGATCTTTGGAACACAGCATTACACTTTGGGTCGTATTTAATATTTTCATCGTATCGATGCTGATTGTTGACCTGAAGGTTTTCAACCGAAAACCTCATGAAATCAGTATCCGCGAAAGCCTGGTATGGACAGCCATCTGGGTTATTCTGGCGGTAATTTTCGGCATTGGGCTCTATTTTTATATGAGCCCGGAATCCTCTCTCGAGTATTTTACCGGCTATCTGATTGAAAAATCTCTGAGCGTGGATAACATCTTTGTTTTCCTGCTTATTTTCACCTATTTCGGTGTGGAACCAAAATATCAGCACCGGGTTCTCTTTTGGGGGATTTTTGGAGCACTTGTGTTTCGCCTGATCTTCATACTGGTTGGCGTGGCACTCATCGAACAATTTCACTGGATCATTTATCTTTTTGGTGCTTTTCTGATTTTTACCGGCATCAAACTCGGCCTTGAAAAAGACAAAGAGATACACCCGGACAGAAACCCGATTCTCCTGATCATACGCCGATTTATTCCGATCACAAAAAATTATCACGGTCAAAAATTCTTCATCAAACGTGGCAAACGAATCATTGCCACTCCCATGTTTGTGGTACTTGTGGTTATCGAAACCACCGACATTGTGTTCGCTCTCGACTCTATTCCGGCCATCATGGCTATTACACGCGATACGTTTATCATCTACAGTGCGAATGCCTTTGCCATTCTGGGACTGCGGGCACTTTATTTTGCTCTTTCCGGGGTAATGCGCCTTTTCCACTATCTGCACTACGGGCTGGCATTTATTCTTGTGTATATAGGGGTGAAGATGTTGCTTGAGGGAGTCTACCAAATCCCAACAATGGTTACACTTGGCATCATCATTTCCACATTGACTCTCTCTGTAATCCTCTCAATCTTCTTTCCGAAAGAGACTGAACTTCCCAAACCCTGATCTATGGAAATCTTCTCAACACAATGGTTCACGGCATATTACATCTCACTAGGCGCTCTGTTGCTCAGCTATGGCGTGTACCTGCTTATTAAAACTGCCTCTATTCAGAAGTTTCTGATCCGTGTTGCCGCCGAATCAAAACCACCTCAAATCTGGAGAACCGTACTTAAATATCTGCTCCTTTTCACCATCCCGGGATTCATACTCTCCTTTTTTCCATTCTCATGGGTTGAGTTACTATTCAGCATCTGGAGCTTTTTTATCATTTTTATGGCCGGGCAGCTTTTGGTTTTGTGGCCGCATACATCCAAAGCAATTTTAGCCGGGGGCGAACAACTGCGAAAGAAAATACGTTACGTTGCTGCAAATATGATAACCATCGGAATCATTTTGTTTATGCTCTGTTATCTGCTTTTAGAACGAACGCAAACAGTATAAAATCAAACTGTCTTCTTGTGCGTTTCACCTTAAACCTGAATAAGCAATGAATCCCATTAAATCGGGTTGTCCTGTTATGAAACATCATCAAATCATTATAGTCCAATCCGGCCGGCAAGACACCCGGTTGATGTGAGGCGCTAATCAATGAGATTTCACAAAACCGGATATCACGGCCTCTATTTTCCTGATCTTGGCATCAGTGTTGATGGATATCACCCGAAATCTGAGTACACGTTTGTAAGCCATGCCCACGCCGACCACATGCCGAGAAACCGGTCCGCAACCGCTTATGCTTCAGCGCCAACCATCGATTTTATGAAACTGCGCGGTTTTCGTGGAGATTCAGTACCCATTGCGTTTGGTGAAGAGATTGAAACCGACCGATGCAAAATCAGACTCTATGCTGCCGGACACATTTTAGGTTCAGCCATGATGTATGTGGAATCTGATGAAGGAAGTCTGCTCTACACGGGCGACTATCGCACACCGCCGTCTCCCGCATCGGAAGGTTTTGATGCCCCTGATCAGGTTGATTTTCTGATCACTGAAGCTACATTCGGTCTGCCCATATATAAATGGAAAACTCATGAAGAGCTCACAATTGAAATTCAAACGTTCGCAATTGAAGCATTGAAGTCGGGATACACACCCATTTTCCTGGCCTACAACCTGGGCAAAGCACAGGAGATTATGCATCTTCTGGCACCTCTTAAACACCCCATGATGATTCACGGTGCCGGGTACAAACTCTGCCCGGTATATGAAAAGTTTGGCATCGATCTTGGAAATTATTCGGCATATGATCGTGAAATGTGCGAGGGGAATATACTCATCGCACCGTCCTCTGCGCTCTCAAACGGGTTTGCATCCAACGTTCAAAAAACCAGGGTTGCCTACTGCTCGGGCTGGGCTGCAAATGAATCGCGCCAAACTCAACTCACTGCGGACAAAT
>SLJB01000199.1 GCA_007135335.1 Balneolaceae bacterium | reverse complement strand
TAATAACAACGTTAAAAAAGAGCGGGGCTTCTGTACCGAAATTGGCAATAGCACCTCCATTTTCTGAAGCAATGTTAGTATGAAATACAGAACGATACACATTTGGAGATGCCGTATTATTTACCATACCGCCTCCATAATCAGCTATATTCAATGAGAAATTGACATTATCCATGATTGGAGAAGCTCCATTGGAATTATAGATACCTCCACCGCCATCACTCGCCCTGTTGCCCGATATTACAAGGTTTTGCAGTACAGGGTTGCCTCCATCGTTATAGATACCTGCACCACTGCATTCGATTAAACCGCTAATTGCACATGTGCCGTTGGCATGTCCCCCGGTAATAAAAAATCCGTCAAGCAAAGAGGTAAAATTTGCATCTGAAGCATCAACCACAGAATAACTGAAGTCTCCCAATGCAAATGGATCTTCTACCGGGAACTCAACAGGTCCGCCAGATATATTACCGCTCAATACGGTGGGATTGCCCTGAAAGTCACGTTCTTCTAATGCTGTTTCATCTCCAACAAATCCGCCATAAATTAGAATATTTTGGGGCAGCCTGAATGAAGCCTCCCGATCAGCTGGATTATCTGTAGGGGTATAAACACCTGAAGTAACCCAGATTTCATCTACATCTGCTGCCAAACAGGCACCTGATTCAATGAGCTCAAGGGCATCTCGAAGTTCACCCAGTGCATCGGCCCAGGAGGTACCATCGCCTGCGTCGCCCGATTTCACGAACAAGGTTTCACCTGCGGTTACCGGACAAACCAGCCCGCAGCCGGCTGCCAGTGCATCACCGGTAATGGTCCAGTTATTAGGTGCATCGGTAAGGGTTTGGCGTTCAACCTCGGCGCAATATTCCAATCCATTTGCACCAAGAGTTACGTTAGCTTGCACCGACTGTGCCGCCCAGCCGGTGAGGGTTGCATCGTAGTTTTCTCTTGAGAGTCCGGAATCATCAAGCATATCAGTCATGTTCTCAACATTCCCAATGTTCCACATTCCAAGGTTTTGGTCAAAAATCAATGCTCCGTCAAACATTCCCTGCATTGTTTCTACATTTCCTGTATTCCATAAATCCAAGGCTTGATTGAATGAAGAGGCTCCGATAAACATAATGCTCATATTTGTCACACCGCTTACATCCCAGGCTGTGTACTCTTCAGGCGTGCCTTCGTTGATAACTTTCATGTTGATATCCTGATTAAAATTTTCAGCATACCTGAACATCCATGCGGTATTTGTAGCACTGCTCATATCCCAGGTACTGATATCCCCGTTAAATGCCGTTGCATTACCGAACAATTGAAAAAAGTTCTCCAAACCGGAAACATCCCACTCGGACAAATCCTGATTAAATAAAACTGCTCCGGTAAACATGCTGTTAAAATCTTCGAGTGAATCGAGTTGCCAGCTGCCAATATTCTGGTTGAATGCCAGTGCATTAAAAAACATATTCACCATTCTTCTGACAGACGAAACATCCCAACTTCCAATAGGCTGGTTAAACTGATGCGCTCCTGTAAACATTCCACCCATCTGCTCAACAGAAGAAACATCCCAGCCGCCAATAGCCTGGTTAAATTCCCTTGCGCCGGCAAACATGTTACGCATGGTGGTTACATTTGAAACAATCCAAGAAGAGATATTACCATTAAATACATCTGTAAATGCGAACAAGAACTCCATCTCTGTTACTCCGGATACATTCCAGTGATCAAAATCTGCATTTAAAATAACAGCCCCTCGAAACATCTCATTCATAGACTCCACCAAAGTAAGGTCCGGTGCATCTGCTGCCGTTACCTGCAGGTTTTCCGCCCCAAAAAATGCACCTTCCATCGATACCCATTCTATTTCACCCCACTGTTCCACAGAAAGAATTTTTTCCTTATCGCCTTCATCATTAAAATAGATCCGCGGAAAATCGCCGGTAATAGTCACGGTGTAGGTGTCTGGCGAACCGTATGTGTGCTCCACATGATGAGCCACTGCTGCTCCGGGGTTCAGTACAAAATCGTCGCTGCTACCATCACCCCAATACACGGTAAAGTTGTATCCGTTACCAAAAAGCGGGATGCGTATCTGGTTGTCGCCGGAAGGTCCGTCGTTATCGGTTTTCCAGGTGGTGATGAAGGCGCCAGGTATTTCAGGATCTCCTTCAAACTCGTACGCGCCCATATCTATGTTCGTACCATCTACACGCGGATTTCCGGCCAGGTCAACAGGAGCACCCGGACCGCCGGGGAAAATGGAAAGATCGGCCGGGGTTTGTCCCATATTAATCACCGGGCTTATTAGCTTAACCGTGTAATCCCCACCAGTTGTAGCTGCACCGGCTGCAACCAACTCATTAAATTCTGGGTCTGCATCGATGTTGCTTCCGTTGTCGGTGCCGAGGTTTATATCCCAGGCACCGCTGCCGCCGGAGCCCTCAATCAGGCTGTATGAAATTTGAGGATCATTTGTCCCCGTGGAGGAATTATTGATCTGATCTCCCTCCGTGACAGCTCGGTTTCCCCATAGAATAACATTGTTCAGAGTCGGGCTGCTGTTATTAAAATTCGTTATTCCGCCTCCTCCAAATCGTGCCTGGTTGCCTGCTATGGTTACATTCGTCAGAGTTGAATTACTCGCATTATTTTCGATTCCCCCACCATTGTTAGCTATATTACCTGTAATCAAAGAGCCAATCAATGTCAGGTTCGAGCTGCCGCCGTTCACCGCAATTCCGCCGCCTGAATTTCCTGAATTGTTTCCTGATATGATTGAATTTGTGATAGTGACTTCATTCGAAATATAAATTCCGCCGCCGTCGCTGGCGCCAGTTGTTCGGTTATTTGTAATTTGTGATTGTGAGATCGTCATCGGTTCGATACTCAATATTCCACCACCTATACTGCTACTCTGATTATCATCAATAACTGAGTCTGTGATTGTTAGCAGACCTGCTCCAAATCCTTGGTTGATACCGCCTCCGGCACCGCTAAGGGCGGAGTTGGAGTTGATCATACTATTTGTAATGGTTGCTGTGCCGAATATATATATCCCGCCCCCCGCACCACTGGTACCACCGGCAGTATTATCGGTCAGGCTAGTGTTGTTTTCAATCGTTACTGTGCCGGCACTCCAAATACCACCACCGCCATTACCACCAGAAAAATTACCTGAAATAGTAGAGTTATTAAGAGTAATTTCACTGTCGTTAGTACCGGTAATACCGCCACCCCTAGATGCTGCGTCATTATTGAGCACTTGAGAATTGTTTAAAGTCAATATGCCGCGAGTTAGAATACCCCCTCCGCCCTCACCGCCTGCGATCTCATCATTACCGTGGCGAACCGTCACATCATTCAGGCTAACTACCGTAGAAGCACTATTAATGATAATCACTCTTGTTGTGGCTGCACCTCGATTTTCATGAGCCTGAATAAAGGTGGTTGATGCGTCTGCTCCCTGAATGGTAATATTTTCATCAATACTAAATGAGCCGGTGTACTCACCCGGGGCAAGATTGATGATATCACCCGGATCCGCCTGACCCAATGCATAGGGAATAGTTAAACAAGGTGCAGTATCGTCTGAACAGTCTGTGGTATCACTTCCACCCGGTGCTACATAGAGGTTTTGGGCGTTCAGCAACGCTGCGGTTAAAAAGAAAAAAAGTGTCAGGAGTAATAATCGTGTTCGCATCATTTTTCATTTTCAGTTTCAAATAGTAGATGGTTTCGAATTGATTCTTTCAGCTGATGGCATCGAAACAGACGTTTAAACTGCATTCTTACATGCATACTATTCATTACGTCAAATGGTGGGAAAAGCGGAAATACTCAAAACTATTTTTCCTCATAAATGGAAATTGATCACAGCTCATAGTCACCGTCAACTACAACTCTAATGGTTTCTCTCACAGTAAAATCCGTTGCAAACACTCTTTTTTGTCGCCTAATGCATCCTGACAACAAAGGTTAGTAACGTACACATAACGGTTTTTCCATTGTTGCATATAGATTGCATGAGCAGCAATCAAGAAGAGCGGATAAAAATGCTGCACAAATCCAACAATTCTCAACAAAACCTATCAAGCCATGAAAAACACATACCTTTACCAAACAAAATCCATGTATCAATGGATTTTGATAGCAGCAGTAAGCACATTAATGCTGGCATCATGCGATAATTCAGTGAGCTCTATTGATTCAGACGATTTCTCAATCGAGGGTCAGTTGCATAGCCAATCCACATCTCAAACAGGGATTGCAGGCCCGAACGAAGAGCCCGATAATACGTACCTGACAGATGCATTCCGGTTGATAGAACCGATTGAATCAAAAAGCATGTTCAAAGGTGAAGCTGATAAAACACTGCTCGATCTTCTTACAGTAACCGTATGTACTAAAAGCGGTGGTACCTGTATAAGCACTGAAAAAATTACCTCATCTTCCGGTAGCAGAGAGCGGTTACGTTAGGATAGCGAAGGCGTATACATGACCGTCTGGCAATCCTCACACCGGGGTAATAATGCTCCCGACAGCTTCAGAATAACCGTTGATATTTCCGGTTTAGTAATCGGCGAGCATACAATTGAACCAAGAAATCGGGGTGAAATGAACCGAGCCTGGCCTATCCGTTTTATGATTGGAAACGATCCGGTCATCCGGGTTCGCTCACTCACTTCTCAGGGATATTCGGCCCCGGAAATTGCCGAGGTTCTGCTGGGTGAATTTAATCTCTCTCCCGAAGAGACTGCCACATTATTGGTTAGCGATCTGGCACCGTTTAATGCAAACCAGGTTGCTCAAGCACTGAAAGATGTGTACGAACAAACCGCCGGCGAAGCGGCTAAAATATTACGCGATGTGCTGTTTACCGTGTATGAAGTAACGGAAGCGCTCGACACAATTTATGAAATAGCGGAAGGCTCCATAGCGGTTGCGCTCGATTTTGCAGGCTTTGCGCTGGATGAAATCACCTCCGCTTTTGATGAAGTACTTGAACTGGGTGAAGACGCTATCGCAGCCGCACTGAAATTTGCTGAGTTTTCGATCGATCAAATCACAAAAACACTGAATAAAGTGCTGAATTCTTCTGAAAAGGTGATAGCAAAAGCTCTGAAGTTTGCTGAATTCGGAATTGATGAGATCACCAAATCACTGAACGACGTTCTGGAAGTTGCTGAAGATGTGATTGCTGCAGCTTTAAAGTTTGCGGGATTTGATTTAGACGATATCACCGAATCACTGAAAGATGTGCTGAAACTTGGTGAAGATGCCGTTGCCAAAGCCCTGGCCATTGCGGAATTCGGAATCGGTGAAATTGCCAAGTCACTTCAAACTATCTTTGAAGCAAATGCGGATGTGATCGCCAAAGCGCTCAAATTTGCAAATTTTGGTATTAATGAGATTACAGGAGCCCTTGATGTTGATTTAGATTTTGGAGAAGACATTATCGCTATCGCTCTTAAGTTTGCTGAATTTTCTGTTGAAGAAATTACAGGTGCACTTGACAACATACTGGATATAAGCGAACAGGCTATCACAAACGCATTAAAAGCTGCCGGATTTACAGCAACTCAAATCACAAGTAGCCTGAATAAAATACTGGGCTTAACTGATAAGGTAATTGCCAATTATCTGAAAACAGCCGGTTTTGTAGCGGATCAGATCGCCCGGGGATTGAAAGATGGCCTGGATTTAATTTCAAATACTGAAATTGCCGATGCCTTACGTGATGCAGGATTCCCGGTAGATGAGATTGTATCGGGTCTGAGTACTGGAATTGATCTCGGGGCAAATGCTATTGCGGCAGCCCTGAGAGGTGCAGGCTTTACAGCGAATCAGATTACAGGTGCGTTGAAAAGTGTGCTAAACGCTGGAAATCAAACCATAGCTAATGCCTTAAAAATTGCCGGTTTTGGCGCAACTACAGTTGCTAACGCATTCAAAACCATATTAACTCTTAATGGAAACGATGTTGCCCATTTACTGAACCAGGCCGGATATGCCGCTGATCAGATTGCCGCGGCACTTAAAAATGCATTTAACTGGACTGCAAGCCAGATTACAGATTTCCTCGGTGGAGCACTTAATCTGGGCAAAGATACTATCGAGAGTATTTTAGGATCAGTAGGTTTTTCTGCCAGTGATATATCCGATGCAATCGGGAGTTTCTTTGATGATGTGGGAGATTTCTTCTGTAATATTTTCTGCTAAGATTAGCCACTTTACAACATTGAAAAAGCCATCAGAGTAACTTCTGATGGTTTTTTTTGAATTATTACAGAATATGACCTTGTAGAGTAAGGTTAGTAAATGTTTTTGAATTAGTTATGGCCGCAGTCTCCCCAGCATTCGCGGAAACGGTATGGTTTCACGAACATGGCTCAATCCGCAAATCCAGGCTACGGTTCGTTCCAGGCCCAGGCCGTAACCCGAGTGTGGCACCGTACCATATCGCCGCAGATCGAGGTACCACTCAAACACTTCTTTCTCCAGCCCCTCTTCCTCAATTCGTTCTTCAAGAACCTCAAGACTATCTTCGCGCTGGCTGCCACCCACGATTTCTCCGTAACCCTCAGGTGCCAGGATATCCATACCGAGAGCCAGTTTACCGGTCTCATCCCGCTTCATGTAGAACGCCTTGATTTCAGCAGGCCAGTGAGTTACAATCAGCGGCACATCAAACTGCATCATCAATACCGTTTCGTCGCTTCCGCCAAAATCGTTGCCCCATTCAAAATTCCGGGCTGACTTTTTCCATTCGGGAATATTTCTTAAATCTTCTTCAATCTGGTCTACACGCGCGCCAATCTCTTTGATTCGCTGATCGATCTGCGCCTTTCTCCATTTCTTGGCCGAACCGTGCTCTTTTTTAATCTCTTCACGCTCATTCTTGATATCGGCCAGTTCTTTTTCACGCGATGCGGCCATCTCATCCAATAACGCAGCAGTCTCATCGCTTTTCAGCTTATCAACGGCTTCGGTGTAGGTCATCCGTTCAAACCGTTTTTCGGCAAGGGTTTCTAATGCGGCTGTATCTCGTTCAAGAATTTCGAGCTCTGCTTTATTTTTCTCAAGCACAGTTTTTACAATCGCTTTGATCATGTCCTCAGCCAGAT
>SLJB01000184.1 GCA_007135335.1 Balneolaceae bacterium | reverse complement strand
TCGACTGATGAAAGCTTATTTCCAGAAATTTCAAAAAGTGGCATTTAGTTTTTCATTGTGAATTTAGGGTACATAACGGCTTCGCATTTGTGCGGCGGGGCGACATCTAAGCATATAAGCAACATACGCTTACCCGTCCGCACGAAATGCTTGTTATGGGGTTATATTTTACTTTTGATTCTAATCAACCAAAAAATTCAGTAGAGCGGTATTTACTTCACCTGGTTTTTCAAGTGGTACGTAGTGCGTGCCTTCCGGTATTAGTGTTAGTATTGAATTTGGAATGAGTTCTGCCATTTTCCTAGTATGCGATTCTAGAATAAAATCTTCATCTTCACCTACTATAATCAAAAAAGGATTTTGAATATTCTTTAAGTCGTTATCGGAATAGTTCGGCTGGGTAAACCACATTTCCCTTACTTTATCCAGAAATATCGGCCATTGATCCGGATCCGCCGCAACTGATTTGTAAAACTCTCTGGATTCCTGAGGCCATTGTTCCGCCGAAAGATTTCTAATCGCTTCTTTCACTTCAGGGAAGATGCCGTCAGTATGATAATTTGTACCGATGGCTACAACCCTTTTAAGATATCTGGCATGATTTATCGCCATTTCCAAACCAATAATACCGCCATCACTCCAACCCACAAGATCCACTTGTTCAATATACAAATGGTTCAATAGGGCCACCTTGTCATTTGCCATTAAAGTATAACCAAGAGGTTGTTCGGAATCTGTAGTTCGGCCATGTGCGCGACTGTCGGGTGCTATTACTTTGAAATGCTGCGAAAGAGCGATGAGCTGAGGTGCAAAACTTTCAATAAAACCAGTCCCCCCATGTATCAAAAGAAGCGGTTCGCCTTCCCCGTGGATTTCAAAATACATTTCGATATCGTTTACACTTAAAATATAGCCCTCACAGCTTTCTGTAAGCTGACTTTTACAACCCACATCTACTGCAGTGTCCGATTTGTTGTTACTACAACCTAATAAAAATATCAGATAAACTGATAGAACTGTGATATGCTGAATTTTCATATATATATCCCCTATAGTTATTATATAAGTTTGTGGTAGATAGATTAACCCTATAACATGCATTTATCGGCACCGCTATGCCGCTACTTATGTCCGATAATAGTTCATACCTGCCTTCAAAGCAAACAAACTCAATATTTTGCCCGAATAAAATTTAATCTGCAATTGGCTATGTCCGAATAAAGCGCAGAATAAATTTTATTTTACGGCTGAATCTTTCCACACCCCTCATTCATCCGTAAAATTCGGTATTTTAGGCACCAATATTACTTTCAACACAAACGAACTACAGATGAAAATTACCATCCAACGGCTGAATGATGCCGTACACATGGAAGCAAAAAATGAAGATAATGTCACCCTGCAGATGGACGGCACCGGGGAGATTGGCGGTATCAACGGAGGGTTCCGGCCCATGCAGATGCTGCTTGCCGCGGCGGGTGGCTGCTCAGCCATTGATGTGGTGGGCATCCTCAAAAAACAGAGGCAGAATCCTGAGGATCTGCAAATTGAAGTTACGGGCGAACGTGTAAGCGTAGGTGATTATTCCGAATTCCGGTCCATCCATATTCACTTTATTCTTACCGGCAACCTGGATGAAAACAAGGTGGCACGTGCGATTGATCTTTCTCTTACAAAGTACTGCTCTGTCTCAAAAACACTGGAGAAGACGGCAAAGATTACGAGTAGTTTTGAGATAAGGGTTTAGTTGTTAGTCTTGAGAAGCATAGTATTGAGAGTTATGTAGTTTTGAGCAGTTGCGCTATCTTTCTGCTGATGACAATTTTCCCCTGAAACGAATACCCCACATGCCTGAAAAGAAACATTTTGAGACGGATGCTATCCGTACACAAACGCCGGCCTCTGCTGAGCGCGAGCATTCCGTGCCCCTGTATATGACCTCCAGTTTTACGTTTGAGTCGGCCGAGCACGCACGCGCCATGTTTGCAAACGAAATTGAAGGAAATGTGTACAGCAGGTACTCCAATCCCAACACGGATGAGTTTATATCTAAAATGTGCCGCATGGAGGGCGCCGAAAGCGGTGTGGCAACTGCATCGGGCATGGCCGGCGTATTCGGCTGCCTTGCCGGTCTGCTGAACCAGGGGGATCATATTCTTGCCTCGCGTTCACTTTTCGGATCATCCCATCAAATACTCAGTCAGATTTTACCACGCTGGGGAATTTCATTTACCTACGCTGATACTGGCAATCCTGATTCCTGGGAGTCTCTTATTCAGCCGAATACGAAATTGCTCTTCCTTGAAACGCCGTCAAATCCGGGCCTCGATCTTATCGATCTTGAATGGGCAGGCAACCTTTCCAAGGCGCATAATCTCATTTTTGTGGTTGACAACTGTTTTGCAACCCCCTATCTGCAGCGCCCTATCGAATTTGGGGCCGACCTGGTTCAGCATTCCGCCACAAAATTCATCGACGGGCAGGGGCGTGCCATCGGCGGGGTAATTGTGGGAAGTGAACAGTTTATGGAAAAAATCCGGTTTTTTACCCGGCATACCGGTCCTGCACTTTCGCCGTTTAATGCCTGGCTCTTCAGCAAAAGCCTTGAAACTCTGCCTGTTCGCATGGAGCGCCATTGTGATAATGCAGAAGCTGTCGCCAATTTTCTGGGAGAACACCCAAACGTTCAGATGGTGAAATATCCGTTTCACAAAGACCATCATCAGCTCGAACTTGCCAAAAAACAGATGAAACGGGGCGGCGGAGTAGTTTGCTTCGAAATCAGGGGCGGACTTGATAAAGCAACCTCATTTATCGATAACATCCGTTTGCTATCGCGATCAGCCAATCTGGGCGACACACGAACTATTGTAACCCATCCGGCTACCACCACGCATTCAAAACTGAGTGAAGAGGAGCGGGAATCGGTGGGCATTCGGCCCGGATTAATCCGCATTGCAGCCGGGCTTGAACATCATGAAGATATCATTGCAGATATCGATCAGGCTCTGGGTTAATCCCTGAATTTTAAAACGAACCGGTATGGCAATCCTGCCCATTATTCTCGTACTGTTTGTTCTCATTATCCTCATATACACAAAGAGGAAGTCCCTGCTTGCAAACAGTAAAAGCATAAACCGCTTTCTGTTGATCACTCTGATTGCACTTCTACTTTTACTGATTGTGTGGATGGCCATTATGGTATTTGGTGTTGGGCCTTCAATGAGACGTCTTTAGAAATTTGCCGGATTGTTTATCTTGTAACTCAATTCGATTCATTCTAAAAACTTAAATCACCAAGCCTCAGCGAAAGCAGGCTTCTCAAAACTTTTTTCAAGGGCTTTGTTGCATCGGGCTCAGTTACACAAGTTCACTTTCATCCCTCATAAACATGTTTACCCAACTTAAAACGCCATCTATGCATTTTCCAAAACCAATCCTATTTCTCACTTTAATCTGTTTTGTATTTATATCCTGCGGGGATGAATCTCATGAAGACCTGATGATCTTTACCAATGCAACCATCTGGAACGGAAGTGACCAATCCATGCAGGAAAATGCAGCACTGGTAACCCGGGATGGGCGTGTGGTTTCCATTCTTGATATGAATGATCCCGACTTCCCCGAAGGCGCTCAGACTCAAGATCTGAATGGCGCTTTTGTGATTCCGGGACTGATTAATGCTCACGGCCATATTGGTATGGCCAGGGGCCTCGATACAAGCGCACAGGCTCACACCACAGATAATGTAATCAGGCAGCTGAGATTATCTGCTGCCTATGGCATTACTACCGTTGTAAGCCTGGGAGATGAACCGCCACACGCTTTTTTGGTTCGCGATGGTGTGAATCCCGCGGAGCGCGGAATGGCACGGGTTTTCCTTGCCGGTGATGTTCTCTATGCCGATTCAGTTGATGAAGTTGTAGAAGAGGTATCACGGAATCATGAATTTCGTCCTGACTGGATGAAAATCCGTGTGGATGATGGCCTGGGTCAGCGTGAGAAAATGTCGCCTGAAATTTACAGTGCCATCATTGATGAGGTTCACAGCCACAACCTTCAACTTGCCGCTCACATCGTTACTCTTGAAGATGCGAAAGGAATTCTTCAGAACGGCGGCGATCTGATTGCACACAGCGTTCGCGATGAACCTGTTGACCGTGAACTGATAGACCTGATGCTGGATCGCGATATTTGCATCACTCCCACGCTTACACGGGAGCTTTCGGTGTTTGTATATGCCGAACGTCCCGGCTTTTTTGATGATCCGTTTTTCCTGGAGTATGCTGACCCGGAAGTACTCGAGCAACTTCAGCGGCCGGAAGTACAGGCTGTTTTTACAGGAAATGCTGCAGATTATTTCAGAAATGCCCTCCCGCTTGCCATTGAAAACATGATAGCTCTTAACAATGCCGGTGTTCGGGTTGCAATGGGAACCGACAGCGGCCCTCCCGCGCGATTCCAGGGGTACTTTGAGCACATGGAGATGCAGATGATGCAGGATGCGGGGATGTCGGCGGCTGAAGTGCTGAGATCAGCCACTCGCTACGCGGCAGAATGCATGGGTATTGACGATGAACTGGGCACACTCGAAGAGGGTAAATGGGCCGATTTTGTCGTTGTGGAGGAGAATCCGTTTGAGGATATCACAAACCTGCGTTCCATCACGGATGTGTATATCGGTGCGAAGCGGGTGGTGAGATAAGAACAGCCAAATCAATACGTCTGGATAAAACAAAAGCCCGCAACCATTAGGTAGCGGGCATCAAACTCATTCAGTTATAATCTCTGAAGTTTTGGTTACACCAAAAGCTCTGAAGGAGCGGTCATCAACAACATAGCGCACCGCGCTATGAGGAGATGGTTCACCATAGAGTCAGCCCCAAGGAGAGCGCAATCCGCATAGTTTGTTCCGTCAGGCTTACGCCCCTTTGGGGCTTGCATTTGCCTTGTTGGCCGGGTTTCATAGCGCGTTGCGCTATGTTATTGCTGATGCCCCGTTGGGGCTGAAAAAACAACTATTGGAACCCCACTTTGTCCTCGTACCCAGTCAACACATTGATGTATGAACATACAACATACTGACCTTTCAATACGTCTGGATAAAATAAAAGCCCGCAACCGTTAGGCAGCGGGCTTCAAACTCATTCAGATGAATTCTCTGAAGTTTTGGTTACACAATACGTGTAATCAATTCAGCAGTTCTTGCTGAGTAACCGGCTTCGTTATCATACCAGCCAATTACTTTTACAAGGTTGCCATCAACTTTAATGGTTCCGCTATCGAAAATACATGAGTGCGGGTTACCGATAATATCTGTTGATACTAACTCTTCATCACTGTACTCAAGGATACCTTTCAGGTCACCATCAGCTGCTTTTTTGAAAGCTGCAAGTACTTCATCGGCGGTTGTGCCTTTTTTCACAACAGCTGTGAAATCAGTCAATGAGCCTGTAAGTACAGGAACGCGAACAGCGCCACCATCAAGCTTACCATTAAGGTGAGGCAGCACCAGGCCAACAGCAGCAGCAGCGCCGGTTGTTGTAGGCACAATGTTCGTTGCTGCAGCGCGGGCTCTTCTGAGATCACTATGTGGACCGTCAACCAGTGCCTGATCGCCTGTGTAGGCGTGAATAGTTGTCATGAATCCTTTTTCAATGCCAAAGTTCTCATCAAGAACTTTTACCATCGGGGCCAGACAGTTAGTTGTACAGCTTGCATTGGAATAGACAGTATTGCTTTTATCAATTTCGCTGTCGTTTACACCCAATACAATGGTTTGAATGTCGCCTTTGGCCGGAGCGGTAATAATTACTTTCTTCGCTCCTGCTTCTATGTGCTTGGCGCAACCTTTCTCATCACGGAAAATTCCGGTCGCTTCCACAATTACTTCAGCTCCACGCTCGCCCCATTTCAGGTTAGCAGGATCTCTTTCGGCAGTTACACCAATTTTCTTGCCATTAATTACAAGATCATTTCCATCTGCATGTACTTCGCCTTTAAATTTTCCTTGTGCAGAATCGTACTTAAACAGGTGAGCCAGTGTTTTTGCATCTGTCAGGTCGTTAATTCCAACTACTTCAACATTGTCATTTTGAAGCTCGAGGATTGAACGCATAACAAGTCTCCCGATACGTCCGAATCCATTAATCCCTACTTTTACTTTTGCCATAAAATATTACTCCTTTTTCATTTTTAAATTCTCTGCTTTCCAGCAGTCATCTTACCCTTGTAAAATAACCTATTATTCGCTCTCAATCCATTTTTGAGGTTATATAAATACAGGAATAACATTATTTAATGATTGAAAGCGCTTCTATTTCAAGATTCCGTTCAAAATAGAATTCCAGAGCAAGATTAACCCTGATTTATAGTGAAATTTCTAAATTTCATCTTCCATATCTACATCTTCCGGCGGAACATCTCCATCGTCAGAAATCAGATCATCCACATCTCCTGCGTCGTCGTCATCGTCATCTTCGGGCTGCACCGGAGTTACCACTTTCCGGGTTTGCGCTTTTGCACCGGCCCGCCTGAGCTGCATTACAATGTCTGGGTTGTCGTTATCAAGTGCGATGTTCAGAGCTGTATCTCCATTTCTATCGCGAAGGCGAACATTGGCACCTGAATCCAGCAGAAATTTTACGATGGGTGTATGACCTTCACGTGCTGCCAGCATCAATGCAGTTTGTCCCCAGCGCTGCTGGGCATTTACATCAGCTCCTTTTTTCACAAGTAGTTCTACCGCTTCAAGATTCCCTTCCCGTGCTGCCACGATTAATGCCAAATTCCCAATGGGAGTGCCATTTTCAAGCAGATACTTCATGATCTCAATACTGCCGTTTTCTGCTGCGCGGTTGAGTGCGGTACCTCCCATTTTTGTTGTAACAGCAGGATCGG
Source organism: Balneolaceae bacterium (assembly GCA_007135335.1). Taxonomy (GTDB): domain Bacteria; phylum Bacteroidota; class Rhodothermia; order Balneolales; family Balneolaceae; genus Rhodohalobacter. Next base: position 254 of record SLJB01000184.1, on the reverse strand, counting down.
CACCCTGCTCAATGAGATATTGAATCACAGGCATATGACCGTTTTCTGACGCATAAATGAGTGCTGTTGAACCACTCTTGTTTGTTTCATTCAGATCGTCTCCTGCCTGATGCCGCTCTTTGATGAGTTTCAGATCTCCATCTTTAGCCGCTTGTAATACTGGTGAAAGCTCCATGTATACGTTACTTAATAAAGTTATAAATGTCTTGTTTTCAGATGTGAGTATATCACAAAAAAAGTTGATTTAATCAACC
>SLJB01000216.1 GCA_007135335.1 Balneolaceae bacterium | reverse complement strand
GAGCTGAAACCGGTGTTCGTTCACTCGCAAGAAACGTTGACTACATCACTTCTGAACAATATGTACAGTATCTTGGTGAAGGTCTGCAATACCGTTCACAGTTAGGTTTAGTGAATGCACCGGCTGACTGGACCATTACTGAATTTGCTGATAACAGAAGAAACTTCTTGCTGGGCTTCTTTGGTGAAGATCCAAACAATGCCGGACAGCTTGCCAATACAGACTGGCAGGACTTTATCTTCGATGATGGCGTAACACAGCGTTACAATATCTCCCTCTCAGGTGGTGACGAAAGTACTTCTTTCTATCTCTCCGGTGGTTTTGAAGATACAGAAGGAACAGCATATAACAGTGATTTTACACGTTTAAGCCTTCGTTCAAACCTTGATCATCAGATCAATGAGCGCTTCAGAACATCGCTGAACGTAAACCTTTCCAGAAGCACTCAGTTTGGTGTATGTCAGGATGGTAACTTCATTAACTGTCCTCCATCTCAGGCAATGTTCGAAGCTCCTATGAGTTTCCCGTTCCTCGCTGATGGTTCATACAACCCGCTTACCCGATTTGGTCAGGATACAAACCCTGCTGTTGTTCGCGACGAAGTTGACAGAAACGTATCTGTAACTCAGATCATCAGTAACCTGAACCTGATCTACAGAGTGAATGACTGGTTAACCCTTAACGGTTTAGTTGGTGTTGATTACAGAAACACAGAAGATTCTGAATACAGATCACCAATTGCTGCACCGGGACAAGGTGGTTTTGCTACATTCGCAAACAGAAACGTACGTAACTTCAATACCAACCTCGTTGCCAACGCCCGCCAGACATTTGGTGGTGTACACAACGTTTCCGGTTTGGTTGGAACTGAATACAGAAGAGATTACTCTGAAAGCATGCTTACACGGGGCGATGGATTCCCGGGACCATTCTTTAAAGTACTGAGTGCAACTGCTAACCCGATTACCGCAGCCGGTGTATTTGCCGAGTGGAGACTGGGTAGTTACTTTGCCAATGCCAAGTACAACTACGATCAAAAGTATTTCCTTGATCTCGTAATGCGCTATGATGGCCACTCACGTTTCGGTAACGAGACACGATGGGGTTTCTTCCCGTCAGTTGCCGGTGCATGGAGAGTCAGCGAGGAGAGCTTCTTTAATGTTGATTTTATTGATGAGTTAAAAATTCGTGCCGGTTATGGTACTACAGGTAACTCACAGATTGGTAACTACGCTGCCCGGGGCTTGTACTCAGCTGCAGGTTCTTATCAGGGTGCCACGGGCCTTCGTCCAACACAGCTTGCCAACGTAAACCTTGGCTGGGAACAGGCACGTGAACTCAACATCGGTTTAGACTACGAACTTCTCGAAGGCCGTATTACCGGTGCTGTTGATGTGTACAGAAAGAACAACACAAACCTTCTCTTTGCCCGTCCGCTGCCTTCTGATAGTGGGTTCGGATCTATCACTGAAAACATCGGTGAAGTGCGCAACGAAGGAATTGAGTTTGAAATCAGCACTGTAAATGTTAACACCCGTGGCTTCATGTGGAGCTCACGATTTAACATTGCTTTTGTGCAGAATGAAATTCTTACACTCCCTGAAGGGAATGATATCAGACCAGACAACACGTTTAATGCCCTTAAGATCGGAAGCCCGATCGGTTTGATTCAGACCCCGCTTTGGGCTGGTGTAAACCCTGCTGATGGCCGCCCAATGTGGTACGATGCTGATGGAAACATCACCTACACACCGGTACAAAACAGAGATGCTGTAGAGTACAAAGATGGTGTGGCAAACACTGTTGGTGGTTTTGGAAACACATTGAACTACAGAGGATTAACACTGGATGCATTCTTCCAGTTCAGCTTTGGCCAGTGGGCATTTCCCGGAACTGACTACTACTTCACCCGAACACCTGACTTCCTGATGAACATGTCAGTTGAGGTTGAGGACAGATGGAGACAACCCGGAGATATTACTCACTATCCAAGAGCTATTCAGGTTGGAACAGATTTCCCTGAGACAAATAACTACAGAACTCAGCTCGGTTCGCAAGCGGTTTATAACGCTAGCTACATCCGTCTGAAGAACGTATCACTCAGCTACAATCTGCCTAACAGACTTACTCAGCAAGTTGGCCTGAACAATGTACGGTTATATGCTTCTGCAATAAACCTGCTTACATGGACAGCATGGCCATGGTATGATCCTGAAGTTGCGTTTGATACACGAGATATCTATAACAACTCAACATCTGCTTCATACCCAACCGAGCGTCAGGTAAATGCTGGTATCGAAATCCGGTTTTAATCCAAAACGAAATTAGGTTTATACAATGAAGAAACTAAACTTTATGAAATATGCTGTTATTGCAGTGCTGCTTGTTGGATTTGCAGGCTGTAATGACATTTTAGAAGATGTAGAGCCACCCACTTCGGTGTCAGGTGAGCTTGCATTGTCATCACCTGCGGGTATAGAAGCCCTCAGAGCTTCGATGTACTCAAAAATCCGCGAAAGTTTTGGCCATACAACCAATTACTTTGTTGCACCCAGTGCATTTGCTGATGAAGCAAGAATTCGGCCCGGTGCCTCCCGATATGATAACCTGAATTCGGCCATTGGAACAAGTGGTACGGCTCACATGGGTAACTGGAATGAAGCTTATAACATCATTCAGGATGCAAACCTTATGATTGGTGCTGTGCCTGATGGCGTACTTCCGGCTGCAACACTACAGCAGTATAGAGGCGAAGCTTTGGCTATTCGCGCGTTCATTTACCACACACTTATCAGAGTATATGGTTATGAGCCCGGAAACTTTGGCCAGGGACCTGAAGGTAACTGGGATGCCGGTGTTGTTCTCAGAACAGAGCCTGTTATTGATGTTGCCGATGCAGATCTGCGTCCGCGTGCATCAGTAGATGCTGTGTACACTCAGATCTTGCAGGATGCAGCTCAGGCCAAAAACCTGCTCTCAGGTATCAATGGCAATAATACTTTTGCTACCGAAGCATTTGCAGACGGTATTGCTGCAAGAGCACATCTCTATGCAGGTAACTGGAGCGAAGCTTCAGCAGCTGCACAAGCTGCTATTGCAAACTTCCCGGGAGATCTTGAAGATACTGCTGCCGGAGTTGCCGGAATGTTTAATGAAACTGCCGGTAATCACCCGGAAGCACTCTTTAAAGTTGTGGTAAACCCCGCAACGGAGAACTCTACGGGTGGTGGAACGTTCGTGAACAACGGACCTGCCGGTTACACTTCAGATCAGTGGGTATCACAGCTTCCAACACAGTTCCTCTTAGACAAGTATGAGGAAGGTGACCATAGACTTGGATGGTATGTTCCATGCGGGGAAGCTCAGCGAATTGGAGCTCCTGCAAGTAACTGTACTGCCGTAAATGATGGCGGTTTTTCACTCGTTAAATTCAACGGAGTGAAAGGCAATGCGGTGGATGACCTTCCATACATCAGGCTTGCAGAGATGTACCTCATCTGGGCAGAAGCTGCAGGTAAAGCTGCTAATGATCCAAACGCGGGCGTGGCTGCACTTGAAGCTCTCAGAGATGCACGTAATGCAGGTGCTGTACCCGCATTCGGTAACATCACTGAGATGGAGGATTTTATCCTGGATGAAAGAATGAGAGAGCTTGCATTTGAAGGCCACCGTTTCTTCGATCTCAAGCGTCTGCAAAGAGACGTGAGAAATCCGAACGGAAGCATCAAGATGTTTGCTGACTCATACAGAATTCTTTCTCCTATCGGCAATACGCTGATTGGTGTAAACCCGCAATTGGTAGAAAACCCCGGTTACTAAGGGTTTATATTGATTTAATTAAGAATCTTAAAACATTTATCCAATGAAGATCAAATTATTAATATTAGCATTATTGCCACTTTTCTTACTCGGTTGTGATATGAACGACCTGTTCGATGAAGGTGATACACGCAAAACGTACGACGGTCCGGATCAGGTGGCATTTTTCCCGCTTCAGCAGGAAGTAAACCTGTCGAGTGGTGTAGCTAGCGTTGAGATACAGCTTATCAGCTCATCAGCGAATGCATCAAACCGCTCTGTTGGTTTCACTACAGGTGGTGCTGCACAAGCCGGTGTTCACTACAATCTGATTACTTCATCACCTGCAACGATAAGTTCAGGTGCTCTGACAGTAGATGTACAGATTGAACTGATTGAAGGTAGTTTAGAGCCGGGACAATCTGTTCTGCTCGAACTCACATTATCAGATGGCGGCGGTGCACAGGTAGCACCCAATTTATCTACTGCAAGAGTATTTATTGCAGGCTAAATTGTGCCAAATCTACGTTAATAAGCCATACCCTTTTAGGGTATGGCTTTTTTTATGTTTACTAACCATGTTTAATCAATTATGAAGTTTATAAAATGTTTATCGTTCATCATCACGATGATGTTTATTTCATCATGTGTAACCTCTTCCTTTGAATCGGAAGAAAAACGCATCAGCATCTCTTTTGAGGTCACTAATCTCGGTACAGAAATTGAAATTGATGATTCTGTTATCATCATAGAAGAGTTGAAATTTCCTCTTGAACGTATAAATCTATACGCAGCGGATGATGTAATTCTGCAAACCCGCAGTGAAGTATCAGCGCTCATCTTCTCATATAATCAACAGATGTTTGAACAGCGGTTAATTATTGAAATCGGACTTGGAGTGAGTGATGTGACTGAATTTTTGGGTTATGAGATCTTTTTAGAACCCCTCAGCAGCAGAAGAAATATTTTGGATGGTGATTTTTTTGGTTCCTCACAAAACTACTCACTCATCATAAAGGGTTCTATAGATGGGCAGGATTTTGATATGCGAACCACAGAAAGCTTTACAAAACTATTTGATCTGAACAATGTAGAACTGTCGGCCAGTAATGAAACACTTATTCTTGAAAAATCACTGAATGCAGTTGGAATCTTTGAAGGGCAGGATGGAGAACTTCTGGACCCCGGAGATCCTGCAAATTATGCTGCTATTGTTGGCAATGTAGAACAGTTGTTAACAGTACGAGCTTCAGCCGGTACTGTATTTTAAAGTCAGTTTAATTTTTGTCACGCCTAAACGAAAGCAGGTATCTACTTACTTAACGTGACTAGATAATTTTCTTGAGAGTCGTCAGTTTGAGCGCATTTCAGACCGCTTCTGGTCAGAACGGAGTCGCTCATCTGTTCCCCGCGAAGCGAAAACTCTATATTTCACTGCGTGTACAAAAAATGAGCGACTTCATCCCGCCTGAAATACGGCGGGCTTACGTTTATCTTGAGCCTGTCGAAAGGCTCAAGATGACGTCTATGTTTACTCATCAGTACATCTTATCTCGAATTCACGTTACTTATATACTGAGGCTGCGTTGTAATTAGACTACCAAATTACGCTTCAAGATAAGAGTAATAGAAAGTACGATACAGCAATCCTGCGTCCGCAGGACCTCCAGGCGTACGATTAAACGGACTCATGCTTCGAGCAGGCTTTAAGGTTTACAGTACAGAGATTAAGTTTAATGCCGTATTCTAATCATACTCAGATTTGCCGTCACAAACTTTTAAGGAAGCTTAAATTAGTACCAAAAACTGTGTTGGACTCCGGTTGGTGTTTTAAAAGCCCCAAAGGGGCATCAGCATTAACATAGCGCGGTGCGCTATGATACCCGACCTGACAGGCAAATGCCAGCCCCGAAGGGGCGAAAGCCTGATGAAATATCATGCGGATTACGCCCCCTTGGGGCTGACTCCATGTGGAGCCATTTATTCATAGCGCGGTGCGCTATGTTGGTGATGACCGCTCCTTCAGAGCTTTTGTGATGGCCAGGAGAAGATTAATGCACAGGACTCTTTTTGAATATATTACGTTAGTTTGATATAAGAATATGTTGAAGAGTGCCCCCCTTCGAAGGGGGCAATGGGGGATGAAAGATGTTAACTTTTGCTTAAATAGTGAACATTTGAGCCAGACCTTAGCTTATAGAGTCATCCCCTCGGCTCGCGACCCTCTTCCGCTTTCACGTGCAAAAAATGAGCTCTTCAAAGGTGGGCTATTTGGGTTCAATTCCTTATATCGAACTGACATTATTTAGTAAAAATGAGTCGATAAAATCGCGGATATCAGGAGCGCTTCATTACAGTTCACGTTCTAATCATGATTTAAATGAAATAAAAGCGCTTCTTTACCCATCAATAAGGAGATGGAAGATGATTTTAAGTGAAAGATTGGCTATCTATGTAAGCTTAATTCAACTAAAAAGATTTATGACCTGGAAAGAAACCATTCAACACTACGCTGTTACAGCGAAAATAAGCGGTCCCCTTACTAAAAATTTAATATCACTTGTAGGCCTTCTTGAAGACTTTTTAAATCAAAAAGAAGATTCCAATTTGCAGCAACTCTCTGCAGAACTACCCATGCAGGCCGCTAAGGCGTTTGAAAATGAAAAAGGAATCAATCAGGATCTGCAAAAACGAATATCCGGGATGGATATGCAACAGATCCGTTCTCTTTTAAGGCTGACAACCATCTTTTTTCACCTGGTTAATTCACTCGAACAGCATGAGATTATCCGGATTAACCGGGAACGAGCTAAAACCATCGATACTGATAATCCGCGGCCTGAAAGTATAGCGGATGCATTGAAGTTTTTTAAATCAAAAGGCCTCAGTTATGAGGAAGCGCTGAATATTTTCAACAAACTGGATATACAGCCTACGATAACAGCACACCCAACCGAAGCAAGGCGGCGAAGTATTCTTAATAAACAGGAGAATATTACTGCAATGATTGGCGAATCAGATAACCTTGATTTAACGCCAAACGAAAGAGAAGCAAAACTTCGGCAAATTCTCAATGAAATAGCACTGCTTATATCTACTGATGAAGTTCGATCTGAACGCCTCACCGTTGAAGATGAGGTGGAAAATGGGCTGTTCTATTTTACCAACTCTATCTGGAATACAATACCGCGATTATATGATGATATTCGGTCAGCATTTACACAGCAGTACAACAAAACGCCCGATCTGCCTATTGTAGTTAAATATCGTTCGTGGATTGGCAGTGATCGAGACGGAAATCCAAACGTAACCCGTGATGTAACCTGGAATACGTTACTTGAACACAGAAGTGCGGCATTTAAGCTTTATCTGCAGGAACTTGAAAAGATCAGAAG
>SLJB01000299.1 GCA_007135335.1 Balneolaceae bacterium | reverse complement strand
TACCAGATGAGTAAAGAAGAATGGAAAAAGGGGAAGCTTCCCGGGCAAACTCAGTCACAGCCGGGTAAAGAATCGAAAATGAATCCAAAACCTGAATATATCCGGGATTCCTATAAAGGCAGCGAAAAACTTAATAACAAGGTGGCACTTATAACCGGAGGTGATTCCGGAATAGGGCGTGCAGTTGCTGTACATTTTGCCCGCGAAGGAGCCGATGTGGGCATAGTTTATCTTGAGGAAGATGATGATGCCGAAACCACAAAAGATCTTGTTGAAAAAGAGGGTCGAAAATGTATTCTTTTGCGGGGTGATATCACAGAAAAGAGATTTTGCGACAAACTTCTGGAAGAAGTTCTGAGCAAATTTGGGAAACTAAATATCCTGGTAAATAACGCGGCAGAACAGCATGTACGCCAGGGAATAGAAGAGATGGAAATGGAAGTTGTAGAGCGTACTTTCCAGACCAATATCATTTCCATGATCTATCTCACCAAGATAGCCGTTGAGCGTCTCAAGAAAGGCGATTCAATCATTAATACAACCAGTGTAGTGGCCTATCAGGGTAGGGAATACCTGATTGATTACGGAGCCACAAAAGGAGCAGTGCTTGGATTTACACGCTCGTTAAATGAAGAGCTGAGCCCTAAGGGAATTCGCGTAAATGCTGTGGCACCGGGTCCCATCTGGACACCTTTAATTCCGGCTTCATTTGATGCTGACCATGTTAAAGAATTTGGAAAATCAACAACCATGGGCCGCCCCGGGCAGCCCTCAGAAGTGGCACCGGCCTATGTGTTTTTAGCATCCGATGATGCCTCATACATATCAGGACAGGTGATTCATGTAAATGGAGGTGAAGCTGTAGGGAGCTGATATTTAACTACTAAACAAGCTTGTTTTAATATAAAACAACACATAACAATAAAATCAAAAACAATCAAAAATAATGACACTATGAAACCACAAATTTTATCCTCATCCACATTAACCGGTCAAAAAGTATACAATCTTAAAGATGAAAATATTGGTGACATCAAAGACTTGATGATCGATCTGGACAATGCAGAAATTGCATATGCTGTAATATCCTTTGGAGGATTTATGGGTATTGGCGACAAGTTATTTGCCATGCCACTCAAAGCCTTTCAGTTTTCAGATAACGATGACACAATACGGCTGGATATAAGCAAGGAAAAACTGGAAAATGCCCCCAGCTTCGACAAAGATAACTGGCCAAAGACAGACGATAACGAGTTTGTTAACTCTGTAAACAGCCATTATGGATATGAAAGCCGGCGCCACGCTATGGCCAAGTAAAGACTGATTTCCTAATACATGCAGAATTATCTTTTTTATTAGGGAAATCAGGTTTTTACCACTATAACGACAGATATCCTTCATTTTAAGATCTATATATCATAAAAATGTGAGGATATCTTTTTTCTTCATTAAACGATGCCGGACAATCTTTAAGAGTCATCCGTATGGGATACCACTGAACATCATTCGAATTCATGGATACCCTATTTTCTGAAAAACTCATCCTATGATTAAAAGAAACTATACAAACTAAATTAAAATGAATGATACCCATGGCTACATCAGATGATAAAAAAAATGAGAGAAGAAAAGTTGATGAGAACACAAAAAATGAAGATCTGGAACAGTTCCGTGAATATTCGGATGACGCTTATCTGACATCAGAACAGGGAGTGCGGATCAATCATACCGATGATTCCCTGAAAGCGGGTGTACGCGGGCCAACCATTATGGAGGATTTTCATTTCCGTGAGAAAATGACCCACTTCGATCATGAAAGAATTCCCGAACGAGTGGTGCATGCACGGGGATCAGCCGCTCATGGATATTTTCAGCCTTATGAAACCGCGGCAAAGTTCAGTAAAGCAGGTTTCTTGCAGGACCCATCACAAATTACACCGGTATTTGTACGAATATCAACAGTAGTGGGCTCACGTGGTTCTGCCGATACCGTGCGTGATGTTCGGGGTTTTGCCACCAAATTTTACACAGAAGAGGGAAATTTTGACCTGGTGGGCAACAACATGCCCGTATTTTTTATCCAGGATGCGATAAAGTTTCCCGATCTGGTTCACGCCATCAAACCTGAACCGGATAATGAGATGCCCCAGGCTTCGGCTGCACACGATACATTATGGGACTTTGCTTCACTGACTCCGGAATCGACTCATATGTTGATGTGGGTGCCTTGCCGGATATATCGATAACCTGGATTCATTTAATAAACAGTCCATTAAAGTGATTACCCAGCACCGGTATTACGGGGCTGATTAACCGGAATACTTACCGTCTGCCCGATTATAATCTATTTCTCCAAAAATACTAATAAAAACAGCTTATTTGGTATTATCGGGATTTTTCATTTCTGCTGTTTCAATTCATGTTCGTACATTCAACATCCATAAGTTGAACCAATTATTTAACCATGCCCCAAATCCCAACTCTCACCGATATCAGTGAAGCTGCCGAACGCATACGGCCGTTTGCGCATCGCACACCTGTATTAACATCTGCCTGGTTTAATGAACAAACCGGGGTTGAGCTCTTTTTCAAATGCGAGAACTTTCAGAAAGTGGGGGCATTTAAATTCAGGGGTGCGTGCAATGCCATCGGTAAATTGACGAAAGAAGAGGGGGAGAGGGGAATTGTAACCCACTCATCCGGCAACCATGCCCAGGCGGTTGCACTGGCGGCAAAGCTGAACGGATACAAAGCCACCATCGTAATGCCCGAAAATGCCCCGAAGGTAAAAGTGGAGGCCGTGAAAGGGTACGGGGCGGAGATTGTGTTTTGCGAATCCACCATCGCATCGAGGGAAGAGACGGCACAGGCCATCATCCAAAAAACAGGGGCAACGTTTATTCATCCCTACAACCACCCCGATGTGATCGCCGGACAGGGAACCGCTGCAAAAGAACTGCTTGAGGATGTTCCCGGTCTGGATGTAATGATTGCACCGGTTGGCGGGGGCGGATTGATGAGCGGTACCCTGATTGCCGCAAAATCGATGAAGCCGGGCATACTGGTTTTCGGTGCCGAACCCGAACTGGCCGATGATGCATTTCGGTCACTCAAATCCGGCAACATTGAACCGGTGCTTCGAACAGATACTATCGCCGATGGACTGCGCACTTCTCTTGGTGAGCTCACCTTTCATATCATTCAAACACACATTGATGATCTCGTGACGGTCTCCGAAGCATCCATCATCCGTGATATGCGAAATGTGTGGGAGCGGATGAAAATCATCATCGAACCATCCTGTGCAGTACCGGTGGCGGCTGTTATGGATAAAAAAGTTCAGGTAGAGGGAATGAAGGTTGGGATTATTCTAACCGGCGGGAATGTGGATCTGGATAGCTTTACCTGGAAATCTTAGCGGGGAAACTGCCAAGGGCGCTGAGAAACGCAAAGAGAGTTTTTTGTAGGGAAGCTTTACGCATATGCGGTTTTAATACGTGCTTTAGGGTAAGGCAAGGCTAATCGAAATGGTCGCAAATATTCGCCAAACAGTGACACTAAGATCATTTCTGTGGCAAAATCCTTTATTATTGTCTCTTTCGCGATTCATTTGTATATATGCAGAGCTTAAAAAAACTGTAACCCGGCTGCGAAAATGAAAAATTCGACTCTTTTTCTTCTCCCATTTCTATTTCTGTTATTTTCCTGCAAAACTGAAACCGTTGACATTCACCCATTTGAAGCCTATCTGGCTGAGGTTCATCCGGCGTTTGAGTATGAGCTGTCCAATACCATTGAGGGCGACGGCTACACCGCTTACGTAATCCGGATGGTTTCGCAGGAGTGGCTTACTGCGGAACAAGTAAACGAACCGGTCTGGTGGCACTGGCTTACGGTTGTTGTACCCGAAGACGTGGAACACTCCACCGGCCTGCTCTGGATAGGAGGGGGCACCAACTACACAGAGCTCCCGGAGCAGGTGAGCCCGATGATATTGAACGCAGCCCTTACAACCAATTCCATCACGGCAGACTTGCACAATGTGCCCTTCCAGCCTGTTTCTTTTTTGGATGATGAGCGCCTCGAACAGCGCTATGAAGATGACCTGATCGCCTACGGCTGGCGAAAATTTATGGAAGGCGGCGCACAGGATGAGGATGCCGAATGGCTTGCCCGCTTCCCGATGACAACCGCTGCAATCCGGGCCATGGACACCATTACCGATTTTATCCACAAAGAGTATAGCCACTCTGTGGATCATTACGTGGTGGGCGGTGCCTCTAAGCGGGGCTGGACAACCTGGAGCGCCGGCATTTTCGACGATCGGGTGGTGGCCATTGCTCCTGTAGTGATTGATCTTTTGAATGTCATCCCCTCATTTCAGCATCACTGGCAGGCGTACGGTGAGTGGTCGCCCGCTATTCGTGAATATGAAGATGAGCAGATTATGGACTGGATGTACTCGAAAGAGTTTGCGCGAATGCTCGAGCTGGTTGATCCCTACTCATATCTCGATCGCCTCACGATGCCTAAATTCATTGTTAATGCGGCGAGTGATGAGTTTTTCCTGCCCGATTCATGGAAATTCTATTGGGATGATTTACAAGGAGAAAAAAACCTGAGATATGTTCCCAACACCGGTCATTCAACAAGTGGAACAGATGTTGCTGTGAGCATTGCTGCGTTTCATAATTATGTGATTAATCAGCAAACAGTTCCGTCTTTTGAGTGGAACACTTCGGCCTCAGGATTTCAGATTCAGCTTGACCCTGATGACCTGCCCGATGAACTGCTGCTGTGGAGTGCTCACAACCCCGATGCCCGCGACTTCCGGCTCTATGTGATTGACCGAATCTGGACTACAAGACAGCTGGAAATTCCCATAAACGGAGAAGTGTCGGTTGAGCTGGAAACTCCGGGCACCGGATTTACAGCCTGGTTTGTTGAAGCCACATATAACCCGGGGTCTGAGCTTCCATTCAAACAGACTACCGGCGTAATCGTGACCCCGGATGAATACCCGTTTGAACCATTCAGCCCGGAACAACCACTGGGAACCGTAATTGAAGAGTGATGATTATGACAAGGGTTTGTAAATGGACTCTGTATGCAGCATCTTTGTCATCGTAAAAAATGATTCCACTAAAGCTTGTTTTAAATATGACGCAAAGTCAACCCAACATCGCATTCAAAATCACATCAATCTTCACAACTGTTTTTGTTGTTTTCCTTTTTTGGGGATGTGATCAGCCCGAAATTGATTCCGGCATTACTTATTCCATCCCAGAGCAGCCGGAACTTCCCACCGGGTACAATGCCAAGCCCGGATGGGCCACTTCCGAGTTTGCCGTTGCGGCCGCCAATCCTCTTGCAACCGATGCTGGGTATCAGATCATAAAAGCTGGCGGCTCTGCGATTGATGCAGCCATTGCCGTTCAGCTAGTGCTCTCTTTGGTTGAGCCCCAGTCGAGCGGAATAGGGGGCGGTGCATTTATCCTCGCGTGGGATGGGGAAGAAGTGCATGCTTACAACGGACGTGAAACGGCGCCATCAGCCGCAAACGGAGATCTATTTCTGGATGATAATGGTGAACCGTTACCATTCGGAGACGCCGTACGAAGCGGACTTTCCGTAGGTGTGCCCGGTACGGTTGCTCTGCTCAAAACGGCTCACGAAAATCATGGAGTGTTACCCTGGGAAGATCTTTTTACGCCGGCAATTACGCTGGCTGAACTGGGTTTTAACATGAGCCCCCGATTGAACAGCTTACTTGGAAATGATGAGGCCATGAAAAATGATCCGATTGCCCAAAGCTATTATTATGGTGAAGATGGCAATCCGCATCCGGTTGGAACCAATCTTCAAAACCCGGCCTATGGAAAAATTTTACGGGATATAGCTCAACATGGAATATCTGCATTCTATGAGGGAGCGGTTGCAGAGGATATAGAGCAACGGGTTGCTGCCCATACCCGGCCCGGCACCATTACAGCGGCTGATATTGCCGGATATCCCGCACTCGATCTGAGAACGGTAGCGATGTGCAACGATTGGCGTGATTACGAAATTTGTGGTTTTCCACCGCCATCATCCGGGCATATTGCCGTGATGCAGATTCTTGGAATTCTGGATGAACTTGAGCTGGAAGATGATGCACTTGTCGACTCGATTCCATCCGCCGAATGGCTTCATCAGTTTATGGAAGCCTCAAAGCTCGCCTTTGCCGACCGGAATCAATATATCGGAGATCCTCTGTTTGTGGAAGCCCCGGCCGGCAACTGGCACTCCATGCTCAATGGTGATTATTTGGCGGATCGGGCATCACTTGTATCTGCTATGAGTATGGGAACGGCTGAACCCGGAAACCCCGGCGAGTTCTATTCAGCATACGGTATTCAAATTCAGCAGCCGGAGTCAGGCACAAGCCATATTAGTATTGTGGACAGAGCCGGAAATGCCGTTTCGATGACAACCACCATAGAGAGCGGATTCGGCAGCCGGATTATGAGTGACGGCGGAACAGGACTGGAAGGCGGGTTTTTGCTGAATAACGAGCTTACGGATTTTTCACTTTCTCCATATGATGATGCCGGCAACCCGATTGCCAACAGAGTGGAGCCGGGCAAGCGTCCGCGGTCGAGTATGAGTCCGTCACTCGTGTTCAAAAAAGATACCGGGGAGTTTGTGGCAGCAGTGGGATCGCCCGGAGGAGCCGCAATTATTCACTACACGGCTAAGGCGCTAATCGGTATGCTGGACTGGGGCCTGAATGCGCAGGAAGCAATCGATCTGCCAAACTTTGCAAATTTCAACGGGCCATCGGTTCTAGAGGAGGGGTATTTCTCACCGGAAATCATCGAGGCGCTGGAGGCCATGGGTCACCAGGTTGATGTGAGGGCACTTACCAGCGGATTGCAGGCTATCCAAAAAACGCAAGAGGGCTATTTTGGCGGTGCAGACCCCCGCAGGGAAGGTGTGGTAATGGGAGACTGAAATTGATTAACTTATTTAGAATGTAACAGGATTAACATGATTTCAGTACTGGAAGTATAACAGTTATGCCTTTCCAAGTTAGGCTAAAGCACACTCCAAAATAAATTTATATCTTGAATCATGTCAATGAAGACTCACTCACTTAACTCCTAAAATCATGACACTATTTGAATTTTTACTACTTCTCCTCATTGCCGGTATTTGCGGATCAATAGGCCAGGCGATAGCCGGTTATTCCCGCGGAGGGTGTGTAATTTCAATTGTAGTTGGGTTCATAGGCGCGCTGCTTGGCTCATGGATGAGTGTCCAGCTGGGCTTACCCGAGCTCTTCGATGTGCAGATCGGAGGGAATACCTTTCCAATTATATGGTCCATAATCGGTTCGGTTGTTTTTGTCGTTATTATAGGTCTGCTGACAAAAAATCGGTAAATAAACTCCCCACAGAATACTCATCTGCAGGGAGATTTACTTTTAAAAATGAACGGTTAATTCCAAAAATGCCCGTCTTCCGGGTTCAAGAAGAAATTCACTTTGGGAGCCTGAAGCGGGATTAAACCTCCTGTTTAGGTGTTCATAGTAATTTTCGTTCAACAGATTTTTTACTCCTCCCGAAATCATTACACCTGGAAAAAGCTCTGCGCGTAAGGAAGCATCTGCCAGCCAGTGGCCCGGTGTTCGGCTTTCAGAAAATAGCTCATCAAACCGTGGCTGATGGAATACTCGTTTCATAGATAATTCGTAAGAGAGTTTATCGCTGAAAGTAAATCCACCAAAAGTTAATGAAGATTCCAGGGGTGGTATTTCCGCAACCGGAGATTTTGTGTCTTGATATTCTGCACGGGTGTACGAGGCATCCCACCGAAGAAACCAGGAATCTGCGATTGTTGTGGTTATATCCAGCTCAAACCCTGTAAAGAGAGCATCACCGCGGTTTTCGAACAAGCGAACACCGGGAGCATCGACTCCAACAGGATTTATATCAGCAGATCTGATCGCAGAAATATAGTTGGATATGTACGATGCAAATACCGTGGTATTTATTCTGATAATATCTGTATCTGCCTGCCACACTACATCAAGTTGATTATTGGCTTCCGGTTTTAAATTCGGATTACCCGCATACTCAAAGCCATCTCTCCCGATGGTTAAAAAGTTGATGTAACGCTCGGTTACATCCGGGCTGCGAACACCCCGTCCAATAAACAGGCCCAACATATGCGATCTGCCCAAGGCTTTAGTGAGCCCACCGCTAATGCTGAAGTTTACATATTCTGAGTCGATGTCAGAACCCGTAAATCTCGGGGCAGGATCATTTGATGTGGCATGATTGTAATCAACCCGTGCTCCCAATGTAACAGTCCACCGATCGATATAATGCTCGGTTCCTGTGTACAGTCCGGCATTGGTTATGGAGGCATCCTGCCAGAGATTGTACGTCATTTGATTACCCATATTTGGCCCCATTTTCGGGGTTACAAATCGTGTGCCTGAAACATTCTGATGGTCCAGTCCGGCAGCAATTGTCCATGTGCCGGAATTGAGTAAACCGTTAATTTTGGTGTGAACCCCGTAGGATTCTGTTTCGGCTAGAGCTACAGCATCTCTCATGGCAAACATTGCCGGCCGGTTGTGATTATTCATTTCGTGATCTACAAGGCTCCAGTAACTGTTCACTTCAATTGACCGCATTATCTGCGGATTTAGGGGTGACCATGTGTATCCGACTTTAGCTTTGTAGGTGTCATCAATTGCCATATCCATTCCAAGTGCAGGGAAATCTGCATCTCTGATGATAGACTGTGACCAGCCTGCCGATATTCGCTGCGATTCTGAGATCTTGTATCCGAACTCCACACCGTAATCATACGAGTTGAAACCGGCTGGTACGTTGATACCACTTCCGCTGCTGTAATCATCCGTTGAAGAAAGACCGCCGTTCAATAGAAAATCCCAGTTGGCGGAACCACCCTGCAGACGCATATCTGTTTTCCTGTGACCGGTATTTGTTTCATATCCGGCGCGAACATTTCCGGAGAGATCGAACGATGAATATACTTCCGGTTTCTGACGAATAAAATTAACGGTTCCGCCAAACGTTGGACCGTACTGAAGGGCATGCGGCCCGCGGTGTATTTCAACCCTTTCAATGTCTGAAAGACGTATGTGTGATGTGGGTGGATCCATACGGTTGGGACATGCAGCGGCTGTGGTGGTAAGTCCATCTACACGGATGTTCAGCCTGCTGCCGCTAAGGCCTCTCAGAACGGGGTCAATACCAAATCCACCGCGGCGTATCCCTGATGTGTTTCCTGCATTCTTGAGAAAGGCGCCGGAGTCAACCGGTAAAAAAGTACCCTGAACGGCTTCCATATGTGAGGAAGGAGTACGAAGCGGGCGGTTTGAAATTACTGTAAGCGGACTCATGACCTCGGAAACAGGAGTAAGCAGAATTACCACATTTCCGGCTAACTCTGAAGAGGTGAATGTTCGATTTTCCTGTCTATAGCCTATGTGTGAAATTCGGATAGTTACCTCATCAGGCTTTTTTTGCAGTAAAAACGAAAAAAAACCTGATTCATCCGTGATTGTAGCAAGGTTATAATCGGCAAGCCGTACGTGAGCACCGATTACCGGTTCATTGATGTTCGTCAAAACCTGGCCACGGATTTCAGTTTGAGTGTCATCATGCAATGAAGAAGATGCATGGGTAAATTGCGTCATCGTGATGCCGAGAAAATACAACGCGGCAACGAGACCTATTCTTTGAATAATAGACATAGTTCATCTGTTTTTTTGATTAATTGAATCCCCGGATCGATGGTTCTTTTTTAAAAGCTGAGAACATTCTTGAATGTCATTCCACGGCGTAATCCGCTTATTTCCTAAACCCCAAAGCATTTATAGAAATCTTCTGCTATAATCAGGAGTCTGGAAATGTCCGAATTCGCGCAGGCATGACGGTTTCAGCCTATTTAAATTTTCATCGAGCCCGGGTTAGAAATTAGCTGCATGATTTCCGGCAGCTGCGGATTCAGGGGGCGATGTCTATGCTTTGGGTGGGTGGAAAATATCATCCGTATCAGGCTCAAGAGTTTCATCAATTCTTGCGCAGAAAGGTTTCTTATCTTGATTTGGTATTAAAACCTGTACCGGATTCAGCATAGCTGCTTTATCCAGTGTATTGATCATTGCAATAGGGGCAGATGTGGCTGTATCGGCACTGCAACTGCAAAATGAGGACTTCTCCTTTTGTGATGGCGGTTCTTCTGAAGATTCGTGAGATTTTTTGCCAAAGTCTACCACACACATATCTGCTTCATCAACAGAAGCTGTTGTTGAGCAACAATCCATACAGGTGCACAGATGAGAAGCTTTTTCAAAATCTGTAACAAGCACATAGCCGAGCATAACAACCTTACTGATCTCTGCCATGGAGAAAAGCATAAGAACTGAGAGTGCTATGTGGATAGATTTCTTCAAACCGATTTATTTATATATTAAGATATGATTATCTTAAATAAAGAACAATGCCTGATGCCAGACCCAACAAATGTAACTGCTTTATATTAATTTATTGAGTAGAAGTCTGAATCTCCTTCAGCTTATTTACTGCACGTTCATTCAGGTTTTTGAAGATCTCATCAGAAATATCGCCTACAGTGTATTTCATTTTGAGCCAGACAATATAGGTGGCCATTACATCTTCGTAGCAGTAGTGTTCAATCTCTTTGATTTTACCATCACGGTACATGGCTAACACCTCATTGCCTTCGGCTGTTTGCTTGAAAGGCACATCAATGAGCATGCCGAGATGTTTTAGTTTGGGATATGAGCTTGCCCCGTAATTGCTGAACTCGTCCATCAGGTCGATGTTTACCTTGCTAAACCGGTATCGGATATCGTAATGATTGAGCCGCAGCGGCATTTGAAGGTTGTGTTTCATTGCACGGTAGGTGATCAGAGGCAGGTCAAACCCGCGTCCGTTGTGGTGGATGAGGCCAAAATCTTTATAGGTAAGAAGTGCGTCAAAAAGTTTGAGAAGGCCCTCTTTTTCATCGATTCCGCTCCAGGCAGCTTTTTGTACAGGTTTACCACTATTTTCAACCCAAAGCCCAACCCATGATACCATTTTGTGATACATCGGTGGCAGAAATCCTGATTGATTCCGGGCAAGCATTTCACTTGCAGCGATAAGCAGATCATCCTCATTGCTTTCAGAGTCGTTCATAACGGTTCGGACAAAATCGAAGTCGGGGATGGTTTCAACATCAAAGACAAAAAGCATAGCAGGCTCTTATGTTGTTAGTGGAAGTTATTTAAACTGTAAATTCAGTTTTGATGAGGATAACTGCAAATCATATTTCTGCACGTTCTCCTGCAAGGTTCGTCATGAACTGATTCCTGAAGTCAGCTTCATTCAATTTCAGACCCAGCAGATGCATGGTTTTGGTTATGGTGGCTTCCATGGTCATTTCACCGGCACTTAATCCGCCGATTTTTTTCAGTTCACGTCCGCTCGCGTACTGAGTTAGATCTACCGAGTCATAAGGTGCCTGAGAGTTTACAATTATATGGCAGCCGTTGGTGCGGCATTTCTCAGCAAAAGGTAGCAGGCTATATCTGCCCTTAATTGGGATATTCCCGATACCAAATGCTTCAAATATTACTGCTTTCGTGCGTTTTAAATTGATATGTTCAAGCATCTCGGGGTTCAAATTCGGGTACACATTGATCACATGAACGGCATCATCATAAACAGGATTGCAGCCTGTTGTGCCACTCAGATTTTTTCGGATATAATCCGATAATTTTATTTTAATGCCGATTTCTGCCAGCGCCGGGAAGTTCGGGGATGCAAAAGCGTCAAAATCGCCAATACTCATTTTAGTGCTTCGGTTGCCCCGGAATAGGTGATCATTAAAACAGATGGCTATTTCGTGAATGGAGTGTGTGGCCAGCTCTACAGCATTTATGAGGTTTCGGCGTGCATCACTTCGAATGTTGCTCATGGGCACCTGACTGCCCGTAAATATCACCGGTACCTGAATATGTTGAAGTGCGAATGAGAGAGCGGATGCAGTGTACGCCATAGTATCTGTTCCGTGTAGCACTACAATCCCATCACAACTTTGCTGCCTTTCATAGATAAGTTCGGCAAGCTGAATCCAGTGGATTTGATTTACATCTGAACTGTCTTCAAAAAACACATTTTCAATCTCAATTTCTGCTATCTGCCGAAGTTCGGGGATCTCTTTATAGAGTACATCCAGCCATTTATTCGGGTTTAGCTGTACACCGGATGTATCGAAATGCATGGCGATGGTTCCGCCGGTCTGTAGGAGCCTTATTTTTTTCATAGCATTCATGTTCAAAATGAAACAGCTGAGTTTACAGCCTCTATTTTTTTTAAAAAATAATTTATGATTTTATTTAATGGTTTTTCATTTTAAATAGATAAACAAAGAGGCACCTATCTGCTCACGGTGAATAAATAGAATAACTAAAGATTGGAGATGTAAATGAAGGTATATGAATCAGATAAAATACGAAATGTAGCTTTACTGGGGCATTCCGGTTCCGGAAAAACAACGCTTGCAGAGACCATGATCTTTGAATCGGGTACATCGCATAAAAGGGGACTAGTAGAATCAAAAAATACATTTTCAGACCATTGGGAGATTGAAAAGGAGAAACAGAAATCAATCTATGGAGCACTGCTGCATTTAGATTGGCGGGGAACAAAAATAAACCTGCTTGATAATCCCGGTTCGAGCGATTTCTGGGGTCAGGTTTCCGAATCGTTTTATGTGGCTGATACAGCCATATTTGTACTCAACAGCGAGGCAGGAGTTGAGGTTGGCACCGAAGCATTCTGGAAAGCAGCTGAGAAAGAAAATATTCCATCGATGATTGTGGTGAACAAACTCGATAGCGATAAATCGGATTTTCAGAATACGGTTGATATGGCCAAAGAGCGTTTTGGCCGCGGTGTGGTTGTGGTACAATATCCCTATAGCGAGGGGGAGGATTTTCATGCAATTATCGATGTGCTGAAAATGACGATGTATGAATTTCCGGAAGATGGCGGCCGGCCTGATAAACTCCCCATACCGGAATCACAAAAAGCTCAGGCTGAATTGCTTCACAACGAGCTGGTTGAAACCATTGCCGAGAACGACGAAACCCTGCTTGATCTCTTTTTTGAAAACGGTGAGCTGGATGAATACCAGATGAGAGATGGTCTTAAGACCAGTCTTGTGAACCGTGATATCTTTCCTCTTTTTTGTGCATGTGCGTCGAAAAATATGGGAACCGGTCGTATCCTCGGGTTTCTTGGAAATGTGGCGCCGTCTCCGATGGATCGTGAACTGATTCTAAAGAATGGCGATACATACAAGCCGGCCAGAGAAACATCGCCTTCATTCTTTGTGTTCAGAACAAGTTCTGAGCCGCATGTTGGAGATCTCACCTATCTCAAAGTAACCGGAGGATCCATCCGGGCAGGAATGGATTTAGAAAATCGCAGAACATCAGATGGCCTCAGAATTGGTGCCCTTTATATCAATCAGGGAGCAAAACGGTTCGAAGTGCCGGAGGTGAAAACCGGCGACCTGGCTGTGGCAGTAAAACTGAAAGACATGCTGCCCGGAGATACCATTACAGAAAAGAATAAGAATCTTGAATTTTCTGAAATCACCTATCCCACCACAACAATGCGGGCAGCCATCCGATTGAAAAGGGAAGGAGAAGAAGATAAACTTGGCAGTGCGCTCAATCAGATTCAAAAAGAGGATCCATCAGCCCGAATTGAGCATAGCCAGGAGTTGCAGCAAACCATTGTTCATGGCCTTGGAGAAGAGCACCTGGGGGTTATTCTGCATCAGTTAAAAGAGCGTTTCAAGCTGGATGTGGAATTTATCAAGCCTAGAATTCCATACAGGGAAACCATTACCAAGCGGGTTGAAGCTCAGTACAAACACAAAAAGCAGAGTGGCGGTGCGGGACAATATGCTGAAGTCTACATTTCCATAGAACCGTGGGAAGAGGGCATGCCTCAGCGTGATGATCTTAACGTACGGGATGTGCAGGAAATTGAACTTGAGTGGGGCGGTAAACTGGTATTTCAGAACTGCATTGTTGGCGGTGTGATTGATAACCGGTTTCTGCCTGCCATCCTGAAAGGTGTAATGGATAAGATGGCAACCGGGCCACTCAGCGGCTGCCGGGCCAGGGATATTCGGGTGTCGGTTTATGACGGAAGCATGCACTCCGTAGATTCGAACGAAGCAGCTTTTAAAACAGCCGGGTTAATGGCATTCAAAGATGGATTTTTGAGAGCTGCACCTCAGCTGATGGAACCGCTATATGAAATTGAAGTTACGCTGCCATCGGTTTATATGGGTGATGTGTTGAGCGATCTGAGCTCCAGACGCGGGCAAATTTTAGGAATGGATTCTGAAGGATCTATACAGAAAATTAAAGCCATTGTGCCGTTGCAGGAGCTTGATCAATACACCACCAGGCTAAAATCAATGACTCAGGGCAGTGCAAACTACACCCGTACATTTCATGAGTATGGTCCTGTTCCGAACGATATCCAAAAACGCGTTATTGAGGAAACTCTTGCTGCTGAAACTTCATGATTGAACCCTTAATATCAGGAAACAAAGAACCGGAAAATCCCTTTCAGCGATGAAGGGGATGGATCGGGTTTGGACGATATGGGTTGACACAGGGGGCACATTTACGGACTGTATCGGGATTGATCCTGAAGGTAACTTACACACCGCAAAAGTGTTGAGCAGCAGCTCCCTTCGGGGCGAGATCACCGGGCACAAAGGAAGAAGTACATACAAAATTGATCAAGAGTGGAACGCCCCCGCTGATTTTGTAAAAGGGTTTAACTTCAGGCTGTTAAAGTCGGGACGGCAGGCAAAGGTTATTTCGTTTGATGATCAAACTTCACTCCTCTCACTTGATAGCAAGCTTGAACTCTCTGGTTCAGTTGCACAATCGTTTGAAATTATTTCTGATGAGGAGGCCCCTGTATTGGCCGCGAGGCTGATCACAAAAACCCTGCCCGGAGAAACTCTGCCGCCGCTTCAACTGCGCCTGGCCACCACACTCGGAACAAATGCACTGCTCGAAAAAAAAGGAGTCCCGCCATTATTATGCATCACAAAAGGTTTTGAAGATCTGCTTGAAATTGGAAACCAGCAGAGAAGTGACCTCTTTTCGCTTCAAATCATAAAACCTTCCCGACTTTACGATAGTGTTATCGGGGTTGACGAGAGGGTTGATACCAAGGGTGAAGTGTTAACACCGATTGACTTGAACTCTGTTTCAAAGAGAGCATTGGATTATCTGGAAAATGGCGGTAAAACAGCTGCCATTGTGCTGATGAATAGTCCCAAAAATTCCGGCCACGAAAAGAGATTGAAAAGCAGATTACTGGAATTGGGTTTTACCCATCTGTCTGTCTCATCGGAGCTTTCCCAAGCGATCAGAATTTTACCGCGCGCGCAAACAACTGTTGTGAATGCATATTTAGCCCCGGTAATAAACAAGTACATGGAATCTATTCAGAATTCAGTGCCTAAGAGTACAATTCATGTAATGACCAGCTCGGGCGGGCTTTCACATGTTGAACAATTTGAACCCAAAGAGAGCTTGTTAAGCGGACCGGCCGGCGGGGTCGTGGGCGCGGTTTCATCATCAAAATCTGAAGGTTATGATTATGTGATTTCGTTTGATATGGGAGGCACAAGCACAGATGTAGCCCGCTATTCAAACCGGTATGATTATGTTTTTGAGCATAAGGTTGGCGATGCACAGCTCATATCACCGGCAGTTCATGTGGAGACAGTAGCAGCGGGTGGCGGATCGGTCTGTTATTTTGATGGCTATAAGCTCTGTTTTGGCCCTGAAAGTGCCGGCGCTTCTCCCGGCCCGGCGTGCTATGGTGCCGGTGGTCCTTTAACCATCACCGATGTAAACCTGCTGTTGGGGCGCCTCGAAAGCGGGAATTTCCACATTCCTATCTCGACAGAAGATGCAGAAAGTAAGTTTGTTGAAGTTATCCGGGAACTTGAAATGGCAAGCGGAAAACCACAGCAGCGGGAAACTATTCTTACCGGTTTTCTGGATATCGCGAATGAGAAGATGGCAGAAGCCATTCGGAAAATTTCGGTGAAAAAAGGGGTCGACATCAGCAGTTATTTGCTTACTGCTTTTGGCGGTGCAGGGGCACAGCATGCCTGCGAAATTGCAAAACTGCTGAATATGAAACAGATTCTTGTACCTCAATTTTCAGGCCTGCTGAGTGCGTATGGTCTCGGGTATGCGCAACCCGAAGAATTTACTGAGAAACAGATCTTAAAACCACTTAGTGATGTATCAGATAATATAGAACGCTGGATTGAGGAATTATCGGAATCGGCCCGAAAAAGTTTAGCCGTAAGCTCTCCCGGTGGTGATCAGGAGATTGAAATCATCAGAAAAATTCTATCACTCCGGTTTCAGGGTCAGGAGAATACGCTGGAAATAGAATATACAGACACAAATGAGATTGCATCAATTTTTAAAAAAGAGTATCAAAAACAATTTGGGCATTGGATTGATGACAGACAGATAGAGCTTGAGTCGATTCGTGTTGTAGCTTCTCTTAACTCAGTTAACCGGGCGGGATTAACTCACGGTAAATCGGTACATCATCAGTGTGCATTGAAGACAAAACAGGTCTGGTTCCGGTCGGGTTATATGGAAACACCTGTTTACCATTCGGAATCCCTGAACGCAGGAGACAGGTTTTCAGGCCCGGCAATCATCCTTGATCCGCACAGCACCGTGGTTGTTGAAACGGGCTGGCAGGCAGATTTAAAAGCATCGGGTGCGATACTCCTCACCAGAGAAAACAGGTTGCAATCGCAGGCAGATAAAGCACACTCGGAAGCAGTTCTCCTGGAGCTGTTCACAAACCGATTCACATCCATAGCTGAACAGATGGGAGAGATGCTTCGCCGAACGGCACTTTCCGTAAATGTGAAAGACCGCCTCGACTTTTCCTGTGCACTCTTAAATGCCGACGGCGAGCTCGTGGTGAATGCGCCCCATATACCCGTGCATTTGGGAGCGTTGGGTTTTTGCGTTCGTAGCCTGATGAAAACAATAAAGATGGGCCCCGGGGATGTAATTGTTACAAATCACCCGGCTTTTGGCGGTTCACATCTTCCTGATGTAACGGTTGTAACTCCAATATTCACAAACGATAACAAACTTATTGGTTTTACCGCGAACCGGGCACATCATGCGGAGATTGGGGGCACTGCCCCGGGTTCTATGCCGTCTGATGCAGGTACTCTTATTGAGGAAGGAGTGGTAATTCCACCCATGTACCTGGTAAAAAATAAAGTTGAAAAATGGAGTGAGATTGAACAGTTACTGAGCACTGCTCCCTTTCCATCAAGGAGTGTGGAAGAGAATCTGGCCGACCTTCGGGCAGCTGTTGCAGCGAACCATTATGGTGTTCGGGCAATGAATGAACTTGTGAAAACCCACGGTGCAGATACTGTGACAGATTTCATGGGCAAGCTAAATGAGTACGCCTCCTCAAGAATGTTGAGTACAATAGAGAAACTGGCAAAAGGTCGTACAGATAGTATTGAATTTCTTGATGATGGTACACCCTTAAAAGCAGCTATTACCATCTCTGATGATGCTGTAACGTTCGATTTTACAGGAACCGGGCCTGTTCAGCAGGGGAATCTAAATGCAACGCCCGCAATAGTGAACAGCGTGATTGTTTACCTGCTCAGGCTTTTGATTGATGAGGATATTCCACTGAATGATGGTCTGCTGAATCCAATTGAGGTCATTCTTCCGGAATGCCTTCTGAACCCGGGATTTGATGATGATCCGCGAAAATGTCCTGCAGTAGTGGGCGGAAATACAGAAATCAGTCAGCGCCTCACGGATACCCTTTTAAAACATTTCGGAAGGAGTGCTTGCAGCCAGGGTACAATGAACAATGTGCTTTTTGGGAATGATAACTTTGGTTATTACGAGACAGTTGGCGGAGGTACGGGAGCCGGTCCCGGTTTTGATGGAGCAGATGCCGTACATCATCATATGACAAATACAAGGAGTACAGATCCCGAGTTGTTTGAGCACAAATATCCCGTCCGGCTGGAAAAGTACGCAATTCGAAAAAACTCAGGAGGAAAAGGGAGATTTAAAGGTGGTGACGGAATTGTCAGGAAGATCACTTTTCTTGAACCGGTTCACCTGAGTGTGCTTACCCAGCACAGAGTTGAAACGCCGTATGGTTTGCAAGGTGGATCCGCCGGGAAAACAGGCGGGCAGTGGATACTATATGGTAATGGGAAAAAAGAACAGCTCGCGTCTGTAGATGGGAGAAAACTTGTTAAAGGCGACCACTTTATCCTGAAAACACCGGGTGGCGGAGGCTATGGCAAGCAGGAAGAATAGGTCTTTTTTCAGATTATCGTTTTGGAGATGAATCCATCAAAAAACGAAAATCACTCATTGGAAACGGCTTTTTGTGATAAATGAATCCCTCACCATAACCAAAGCCGCCCAAGTGCCCAAGCTGTTTTGCCCTTGCCCTCAGTGATACAAAAAAGTCCGGGTCGGAAATATAGGTCTCGGGTTCATTACCCGGATCAGCAACATTAAATTGTGATGAGAACGCTTTGATGGCCTCTTCTTTTACATCAATTGTCGTTGTGATATCGAAGATGAAATCCGGCTCCAGCGGCTGATCCTGAATGTAGTGCAGAACATGTTTGGGGCGGTGCGGTTCCTGAAATTTTCCATCCGGGCTTTTGGTTTCAATTTTTTGAAGGCCACTGTAAAAAATAGAATCAAGTTGCAGTGCCGCTGCATGACCGTGATCAGGGTGGCGATCTTTTGGAGCATTAATCAAACAGATGTGCGGCTTGTAATGCCGGATACGTTCGATGATAGGAAGTTGAAGTTCTCGAATGTTACGTAATTCGGTATCCGGTAAACCAAGATTATCTCTTGCACTAAGACCCAGAATTTCTGTGGCCTTTTTAGCCTCTTCTAAACGCAGGGAAGGTGTGCCGCGGGTTCCCATTTCGCCTCTCGTTAAATCAACAACACCCACGCGCAGCCCTTGTTTTACGAGAGCTGCAAGTGTACCTGAACAACTGAGTTCGGTGTCGTCAGGGTGGGCGGCCAGGGCAAGTACATCAAGAGTCATAATTATGATTGGTTGAAAAGATTATCATATTTTTTTTAAAATATAATGAAACGAATTGATCTTCTGTCCGTAATGGAAAAAAATTGCAGGCAGATTCTGTGTATCCATATTATCTGCTTTAAATAATCATCTGGAATGAATAGATTTTTCATCAGTTTATGGGAAGGTACCAAAATAGCATTTTCAGCTATCTGGACCAATAAAACCCGCGCCATACTCACCACAACATGTATTGTAATCGGTATTGTATCGGTTACGGCCATGAACACTATATCTGACGGGATTGACCGCACTTTTGAAGAGAGTATGGATATGCTTGGCCGCAATGTAGTATACGTAGAAAAGTGGCCATGGGGATTCGGAGGAGAGTATCGCTGGTGGGATTATCGTAATCGCAGGGAGATGGAACTTACCTATGTTGATCGATTACGCGATCTTACTCCTTCAGCATCTGAAGTATCAGCTTCCGCACGCAGAAATGTTGGTGTGCGCTATTTGGATCGATCAGCAGATGGAGTTACGCTGTCAGGAGTAACCACAGGCTATTTCAGAACCGCAGGTGTAAGTTTGGAAGATGGACGTGTTTTTAACGATTCGGAAGTGCAGCGCGTGGCTCGTGTTGTTATTCTGGGTAACACAGTTGCAGAAGCACTTTTTCCGATTGAAGACCCGATTGGTAAACAGATCCATATTAGAGGTCAGCGATTTACGGTAATTGGAATTTTAGAGCGGCAGGGCAGCTTTCTTGGAATGGAAGATTTCGACAACACCATGATTATGCCCATCTCTTCCTTCGGTACAATGTTTAGCTTACGCAGCGGCATACAGTTAACGGTACAGTTTCCTGATGATGAGAGTATGATTGACGGAGAGTATGAAGTTATCGGGGCCATGAGACAAATACGCCAGCTCGACCCACTGGATGAAGATGATTTTGCAATTAATAAAGCCGCTCTTTTTGAACAGGAATTTCAGGGAATGAAAGTGGCCATATACGGTATAGGAATATTTCTTACAGGCCTCGCACTCTTTGTGGGGGGTATCGGTGTGATGAATATCATGTTTGTATCGGTAAAGGAACGCACCAAAGAGATTGGAATCAGAAAGGCGGTAGGTGCCAAATCGTGGGAAATTCTTCTGCAGTTTTTAATGGAAGCAGTTGTAATCTGCCTGGTTGGAGGGTTAATTGGTGTACTTCTCTCCATTGGCGTAACCCAGCTAATCAATCAGTTTTTTGTTGCATACATGGATTGGTCAACCGTTCTGAACGCCATCCTTATATGTGCATTCATCGGCATTCTTTTTGGATACTTGCCATCAAGCAGAGCTGCAAAATCAGATCCTATCGAATCTCTCAGATACGAGTAACTTATCATGAATATTTTAGAAGTATTTCGCCAGGCAGCAGATTCAATAAGAGCGAATAAGCTCCGTTCTTCGCTTACTCTGCTTGCTATTTCTGTTGGTGTATTTGCAATCATCAGTGCGAATACCGCGGTACTTGTTTTAGATACCTACTTCAAAGATACCCTGAGCCTGATGGGCGGTGATGTGATCACTGTTTCTAAATTTCCGGCCATACAGATGGGGCCCTCGGACTGGGAACAGTATCGGAACCGGCAGGATATTACAATCCACCAGATGGAGCGCTTGCAGGATCTCACACGCTCAGGATCTGGTATCGGGCCAAATCGCCAATACCGAACCACAAGAGTTTCATTTGGCGAACTGGAAACAGAACCAAACATTGGAATTCGCGGCGGAAATGAGCACTACCTCGAAAATAATGCCTATGTGATTGAAGAGGGGAGGAACTTTTTACCTGAAGATATTGACTATGCGCGTGCTGTAGCAATTATTGGAGCGGATGTTGCCGATGCCCTTTTTGAAATTGAAACCCCACTGGGTAAGACAATCCGTGTTGAAGGAAGGCCCTATTCAATAATCGGAGTTACGGAAGCAAAAGGGAATGTTTTCGGAAATACACTCGACCGGTTTGTTGTGATTCCATACTCAAATCTTGCAGGAATCTACGGGCGAAATCAAAATATAGGCATTCAGGTAAGGGCCGGCTCTGTTGACAGGGTTGCCGCAACAATCGATGAATTAACGGGCATCTTACGAGCCATTCGTCAGGTTGATCCCGCTGCACTCAATGACTTTGAAATCACCACAAATGAATCGCTTGGTAATGTATTTGATACGTTTACCGGAATGCTATATATGATTGGATTTGTGATCGGGGGCATCGTACTCCTGGGCGCAGGTATCGGTGTAATGAATATCATGCTCGTTTCTGTAACAGAACGAACCCGCGAAATTGGAATTCGCAAAGCCGTGGGAGCCACACGTAAGGCTATTGTATCTCAGTTTTTGATGGAATCTATAGCTATTTGCCAAATTGGTGGTATAATTGGGATTCTGGCCGGCGTTGGGCTGGGCAATCTTGCAGCACTTTGGCTTGAATCCAGTCTTGTTATTCCCTGGAGTTCAGCTATTGCAGGTGTAATCGGGATGACATTTGTTGGGATTATCTTTGGTGTGTATCCTGCTTACAAAGCGGCTATGCTCGATCCGATTGAGAGTCTCAGATATGAGTAGTTCATTCTCCGATACCTTCACTCATCCGTCAGACTAAGTTCAGGGAATAGCAAGAATAGTTTAATTGTTGCATATGCAACTATTTTTATTGTTTATTTCCATCATTTCTCTCACTATTCACAGTTTTTGTTTATCATTGTAGTGCTACGTGTTATTTTATAGTAAATAAGAACTGAACTTATAGTAACCCAAAATTTCCGGACAATGGACGAAAATATTATTAATGATTTGAATGAAGAGCTGGAAAATGTAATTGAAGAAGGTCACTCAATGCTTAGAGAAGCTGAACTGAGAGAAAAGTTTAATGAAATAAAAACCGAAGCAGAATTACTGATCAGAAAACATCCTATTAGCAGTGTTGCAATTGGAGCAGCTGTGGGTTTTTTAATTGGTAAAATCTTCAGGTAGGAAGCTGAATGCCCACACAGGAAAAAGATACTAAAAACAAATACGATCAACGGCTGATAACCGACATCAAAGAGTACGTTGAGAAGAGAATCAAACTCTTCTCACTTACAGTTGCTGAGCAGGTTTCATTGATGATTACTCTTACAGTACAGAAAATTGTTGGACTTGCTTTTCTTACAGTGGCAATGCTTTTTGTATGCTTTAGTTTAGCCTATTTGATTGGAGAATGGCTTAACAGTATTAGTGCGGGATTTGCGATTATATCACTTCCCATGTTTATTATAGGTTTGATATTCTTTAAAAAGAAATCAACCCGATTTACTGAACACTTTCAGGCAAGGCTGATAGAAAAAACGATTTACCGTTTTGATAAAGACGATGAGAATTCATCATCAGGGAGCAGTAGTTAAAGTGAGCAAGAAAAAAAATATATCCATGACGGAAATCAGGCTACGTAAAACACGTTTAGAAGATGATATTGATCTGTTGGAACAGAGTTTTGAGAACCGCTATACCAGAACTAAAAAACGATTTTTGGGATCTTTCAAGCCGGTTGAATTCATAAAAAAACGCCCGCTTCAAATGGTGGGTGCTGCACTAATAGTTGGTTTGGCAGTCAGCATTACACGTCGAAAAAAGAGTAAGAATGATAACGGTTCTGCATCATCTGGAAGCCCTGCGTTTACGGGCATTCTTTATGATGAAATGAAACGCCTTGCAGCAAGAAAAGCTGCATCCTATATGACGGAATGGATCGACCAAAGAATATCATCCGATAAATAGTTGATCCTGAAATATTCTTACTGACTGCTCAACAAGAAAAAATGAGTATTCCTTTCAGTAATGAATACCGGAGATTCAGATTAGTTACCTGATTTTTTGTAAAAGAAGGAAAACGAAACGTATTATTCTAAACCATTTCTGCTCGTGCACGTCTAAAGGAACAACCTCTCTGCACTAAATGTTAAAATTCGTT
>SLJB01000224.1 GCA_007135335.1 Balneolaceae bacterium | reverse complement strand
GATTGTATTATTCTATTCTGTTAATATGGTGAACTACATACTTTTTTCAGAGTTTAGATCCATAACCAAACAATTCCATCTCATCATTTAGCTTGGTCTCAATTTTTAACGCTTCTTGTTTGGTAACATGCTCACTCCAGTCTCTTGATTTATTGGTTATAGGTTTGGCAAGGAGAGGGTCTATCTTATAGTCATTGAGTTCCGGTTCACCTTCATTCAGCAGTTCCTGGATGTAGGGTTCATTTATATAATTACAGATTGTTTCAAACATAGGCTTCGGGTCACGAACAAAATCTTCATATTTCAGACTTATGGCCATATTATTGTTGGTCAACTTTTCTGTAACAGAGGCCATTTTTTGATATTTCTTCACAAAAGTATCAATATTAACATCGAGCCAGGAGCTGTTTTGATCCACTTTTTTCCTTTTCACATAAGAAGCATATACATCAACCGGATGCCGCAGCATGATTATGATTTTTGAATACGGAAAAGTGCTATGAATGCGATCTGTGAAGAGAAGGTGTCTCGGGGTTTTTTCAACAATTCGTTCACAGCCTCTCGCATGTTTTGCATGTTGAAAATAGCTTCTGATCACCCGGCTGTTTAATAATAATTTCCAGTAAGTAAATTTACTCCTGACCAAACGTGACAGCCTGATTTTTTTACAGAAGTTTTGCCAAGACAGTATATACGTTATGGATTTGAGATAATTTTGATAATGTAATTCATCATCCAGCATATAACTCTTAAGCGGCTTTGGAATACTGTTGCTTAAAATAGCGGTATGTGGTTTTACAAAGATTCTCGTCTCTTCGAGACAGAGAGATTCAGGTTTAAATGAAGGGTGTTTGAGCAGGGTTCTGTAGAGTAAAGTTGTACCGCTTCTCGGCATTCCGGTTATGAATACCGGTTTTAATTCTTCTTTATCTTTCATCATTAAATATCGGTTGGCTGATTAAAAAAATGAATCAGACAGTTGTTCTGCTTTGTTCGGCTAAAGGTTCTTTCTCACCGAATTTCTCAATTTCAATCTGAATCTTATCGATAATATGGCTTATGGATAGTCCCCAGGCACTCACGATAAAAAGCAGAATCGGGATAAGGATAAAGGGTACAGTTAGTTCAAGCAACGTATTATTTCCAAATCCGCCAAGCAGCATGGATCCAATAAATAGCAAAATAATAAATATAAGGGATGCCAATGCAGTTACCGAAATTTTTCGTTTTAATTTTTTAGGGGGTCTGGGTCCAAAGATCCTGGTTCGAAGCATACTGAAGATCCATGCAATGAAGGCTAACCCTCCCCATATTCTATATATCCAGGGCAGAATGTCATCCTCCGTAAAATTGCTAACACCGGATGTATGTTCAGCTTGCGTATCGGAAGCTTCAGGCGCAGGGCCCAGCCAGCGTTCAACAGTGGGTTCGGCACGTTGTAAAAGTGAATCAATTTCACCCTGGAAAGCAATTAAAAACATGGCTAACACCATAATTATGACAAATGCCCATCCCAGAACCATCGGTACAAGCTGAGTCCAGCGTACATAATCCAGTGCAAGATTAGCAATTAATTTGGCAATGATTTTATGATCTTCAAAAATGGACATGGGTGTTTATTGATGGATTAAAAAATGAATTTGTTGAGTACGATTTTCAGTGAGGGTTTGATTATGGAATGATCGGAAAAAACAGAGAATTATTTGAACCTAATATATATATTCACATATGGTTAGAAACTATTTATACCAGATTAACCCTGCCAATCGTATCCTGATTGTTCTTTTTTTGATTTACATCTCAGGGATAGTGTTTTCAATCTCAGTTGCAGCAAATCCGCATATTGAGAGTAACGAAATTTCGGAACAATTTACGTCATCAGATGCAGTAGCCACTCCAATTTTTTCCCATCAATCAGGTTTTTACTCGGCTGATCTGAATCTGGTGCTTTCACATCCAAACCCGCTGGCAGAAATATATTTCACTACTGACGGTTCTGTACCAACAACTAAATCTGCGCTTTATATTGATCCAATCCGATTAACCAACCGAAGCAGCGAGCCCAACACTATTTCTATGATACCCACAAACAGAATTACAGAAGGGGGGCGAAGGTGGTTGGAGCCGGCCGGTACCATTCGAAAAGGAAATGTGATTCGTGCTGTTGCTTTAGTTAATGGCGAGACTTCTGCCGTGGAAACCCATTCAATCTTTATTTTTGCTGAAGGTGAAGATGCATATCAATTACCGGTAATTTCAATTGTTACAGACAACGAAAACCTGTTTGATGATGAAATCGGTATCTATGTTCCGGGTAACTATTTTGATGAGAATGATGACTGGAGCGGTAATTATTATCAGCGTGATTTAAAATGGGAACGTCCGGCAAGATTTGAGTTTTTTGATTCTGACGGGTCACTTGGACTTGCACAGGATATCGGAATACGAATTCACGGAGGCTGGACCCGTCGGCTGCCGATGAAAAGCCTTCGCCTCTATGCGCGTTCCGAATATGGTGAGAACCGGTTCAATATCAAAATGTTTGAGGATCTGGATGATATGAGCTTCAACCGGTTTATCCTCAGAAATTCAGGAAACGATTTTGGCAACTCCATGTTCATGGATGCCGCAGCACAATCTTTAATTCGGCATTTCAACGTTGATACACAGGCTTACAGACCGGTAATTGTATTTCTGAATGGGGAGTACTGGGGAATTCACAATGTGCGCGAACGCTACGACAGAAGATATCTTGAACGTGTTTACGGCGCTGATCCCGATAACATTGACTTGATGACAGGCAGTCAAACTATAAAAGAGGGTGATTCAGAGAATTACGAACAATTGGTGCAGTTCATCAGATTCAGTGATTTTTCGGATGATGTAAACTATAAGGAACTCAAAAAACAAATTGACATTGATAACTTTCTGGATTACTACAGTGCACAAATCTATTATGGTAATACTGACTGGCCTCAGAATAACATTGATTACTGGCGATCGAAAGTTGATTACAACCCGAATGCACCGGCAGGACTTGATGGCCGATGGCGATGGCTTTTGTATGATGCAGACCGATCGCTTGGCTTCATAACAGATGCCTCTTTTGATATGGTAGAGTGGGTTACAATTGAGCGGAATCCTGAAAATAATCTTACATATCCAAATCTGTTCCTGCGGAGTTTCCTAAGAAATGATACATTTTATCAAGAATTCATCAATCGAATTGCCGACCATCTGAACACAGCTTTTCTCCCTGACAGGGTATCTCAGGTTATTGACAGTTTAAATGCTCCGCTTAATCCCGTAATTGAAGAACATATTCACAGATGGCAAAATCACAGAGGCAGGGGTTACTGGGAGAATGAGGTCAAGACGATGCATCAGTATGGAAAAGACCGCCCGGGTTATTTAAGAAGGCACATCAGAGATCACTTCAATGTTGGTGATGAGACTAAGCTTACGCTACAGGTATCATCTGCAAAAGAAGGTTATATAAGAGTGAACAGTACGGATATTCTTCCTGCAACACCGGGGGTAAGCAACTCACCTTATCCATGGGCGGGTATATATTTTTCTGAAGTACCGGTTTCACTGACGGCAGTCCCTCATGATGGTTATGAATTTTCACACTGGTCGGCTGTGGGTGAACTTCCCGAATACCTGGATGCTGAATATACTCAAATACGAGTGAATCTTAACGACGTGGATACGTTGATTGCGCATTTTACTGAAATGGATGAAAGCAGTCGTAAACAGATGATCCATTACTGGATTTTCACCGATGAACTTCCCAATAATGTGCCGATTCTGTTTGTAGAACCGGTTTATTCCATCATTGATGGCGCATATTTAAAGTACAAACCAGCCATTGAAAACTATCCGCCCTATAGTGAAACCGCAGGCATTTTAGATCGGGTGAATGATCCCATTCAAATAAATTATCGTCCGGCTTATCATTCTGATCTTAGTTTTAGTGATTCAGGTATGCGCGGTATCAGGTTGAGAAATCCCTCTTTGGTGGAAGGCAACAGGAGTTCTGTTATTATTAGCACACCAAGTACAGGATTTACGGAACCGGAGTTTACATTTGCAGCCAAACGCACCGAAAACGGGCAGCAGCAACTGCGCTTTGAATACTCCACTGATCCTGAAAATAAATTCTGGAGTAGTTCAGGCCTCGCAAAAGATTCAGCAATTTTGTACGAGGTTTACAAAAATATCACACTCTCTTTAAGTGATATAGAGGCAGCGGAAAATAATCCTAACCTGAAAATCAAAATACTGTTTGAAGGGGATGAATCTGTTTTAACGGGCAGTGAGGGTAACGTTCGCTTCAATAACATATCCATGACAGGAATTCCGGGTGATTTTTTGCCACCTGAGAATGAAGATGACTTGTTAACCTATTGGATTTTCACAGAGGATCTGCCGGCAGAAACTCCTCTTGATACTATTCCTGCTCACTACAGCAAGATGGAAGGAGCTTTTCTTGAGTACTCAGCTCTGAAACCTCAATCTTCTGAGAGTGAACTAGGCATTCTTGATATGGTTGATGATCCTACATCGCTGAACTATAAGAACTCACGCTTTAATGATATCCGGTACAAAGATGCAAACATCACCGGAATTCGGTCAATGAATCCAACTAAATCGGGCGAAACGGAAAGAGTTCTATTATTTAATGTGCCAACAAACGGCTATGAGATCAATCGGTTTGTGTTTGCAGCACGAAGAACCTCAAAGGGTCCAAAGTCGCTCATCATTGAAACCAATACCTCTGGAGAGTTGGATGAATGGTCCCGTAATGGGCTGGAAAAATCTGAATACTCACTTTTTGAAACGTATTCAATGTATATTTTAAATGTAGCCGGGGTAATAGATTCAGAAAACAATCCCGATTTCCGCCTTCGAATTCGGTTTAGCGGCGAGGAAGAGTACAGAATAAGCCGCGATGGAAACGTAAGATTTAATCACTTTTCAATACATGGCACCCGTGGTGAATTTGAAGATCCCGATATAACAGACCCTGGTGCAGAGGTTGTATTGTTACAAAATTATCCGAATCCATTTAACAGCATCACGTCTATCTCTTATTCAATACCGGAAGAGATGCAAGTGGAACTGATGGTGTATGACATGCTTGGAAGAAGAGTGGCCCTGTTTCGTAATGAAGTTCAGCAGGCTGGAACATATACCATTCAATTTGATGCCTCCCAGCTTTCAAGCGGTATCTATATGTACAGGCTTTCTACCGGGAACACAGTTCTTCATCGAGCAATGACATTAATCAAATAAAAGCTGCGTTCTCTTTAGAAACATTGAAGGCATTTTACGATTCATTATTTCAATTAAATTATTTCCATAATGAATGAAGAAACCAGTTCGCTGCTAAAAAGACCTAGCTTTTATCTGAAAACTGTTACAGTTACCATTGTACTATGTGTAATCATTTTGATACTATCTGTTGCCAGTTTGCGATGGATTAATCCGACGTTTACCAGTATTACATTGCAGGAAGACTGGGCAGAGATCGGTGCTGACCGTTACAATCTTAGAGATTATTGGGTAGCTTTCGATGATATACCATTGCATATGAAATGGGCCGTGGTAGCTTCTGAGGATCAGCTATTTTGGGAACACAGAGGATTTGATATGGAATCCATTCAGCAGGCCTGGGAAGATCGGCAGTCCGGCAGGCGTTCGAGAGGCGCAAGTACTATTTCACAGCAGGTTGCTAAAAATCTCTATTTGTGGCCGGCTCACTCATTTTTCAGAAAAGGAGTTGAAGCGGGAATTACGATATTGATCGAGTTACTGTGGCCTAAAGAGAGAATTATTGAAGTGTATCTGAATATCGCGGAGTTTGGACCCGGTTTATTTGGAATCGGAAAAGCATCCGGGCAATTTTTCGGGCAATCTGCCACACAGCTCACTCCGGAGCAGTCTGCTCGAATGGCTGCAGTTTTACCAAGCCCAAAACGCATGAGGGTGAATCCGCCATCTCCATATGCGTATGAAAGAAGCCGGTGGATATTGAGGCAGATGACACAGCTGTCCGGTATAGCTTACGTACAGCCTGCCCAAGGTGAAATGGCCGAAGATCAAGATATAGATCCGATTCTTCAGGAGGCTGAATTTTTGCATAATGAATCGATTTTGGATAGCATACGCCAACCGTCTGATACACTAAAACCCGATTCTTTATTACTTGAGATCGACCTGCCTGATTCCTTACTGAATGTGGAGTACTAAAACCAGCCCTTTCGTTTAAAGAAATAGACTAATCCAAGAGCAATAGCAAACATAAACAGCAGCGACAGCGGATACCCGTAATACCAGTTGAGTTCCGGCATGTTCAGGGGACTCACCTCAGGATCAAAATTCATACCATAAATGCCAGCAATAAAGGTGAGGGGAATGAAAATGGTGGCGATAATTGTCAGGACTTTCATCACTTCATTCATACGGATGCTTAATGATGACATATACATATCGTACAATCCAAAAACCATTTCGCGGCCTGTTTCAATACTGTCTATCACCTGGACTACGTGGTCATAGACATCGCGCAGATAGATTTTAACTTCATTTGATATCAGCGGAACATCATCCCTTACCATGGAGTTAATGCCATCCCTGAGCGACCAAACCGACTTTCTGAAGAAAATCATATCCCTGCGAAGTGCATGAATTTTTTGCAGATGCCTCTCAACCGGCTTCTCGATAACCTGCTCTTCTATTTTCTCAATACTTTCACTTACAACATCCAGTGCATGGAAATAGTGATCCACAATGGTATCCATCAGCGCATATGCAAGATAATCCGGCCCCAGACGTCGCAAACGAGTTGAGGATTGCTGTAATCTTTTAAGAACCGGCTCGAAAATAGGCTCGTCGGTCTCCTGAAATGAGAGTACATAATTTTTTCCAAGAACTACACTAATCTGCTCAGTGTGAAGTGTTACACTTTTATTGGTTTCTGTTTTATGTGTAATTAACCTCATTACGATAAATACAGAATCTTCGTAAAATTCCACTTTTGGCCGCTGTGAAGTACTTACAATGTCTTCCTGCATCAGCGGATGCAACTCGAAGTAATCCCAAATAGTGCGAAGTTTTTCTACATCATGAAGGCCGCAAACCTGTATCCAGGTCTTCGATTTATTCTGAATAAAGGGCTCAGATTTCTCAACTTTTTCAATAGGAATTACATCGTAATGATCAAGGTTAAATTCATG
>SLJB01000040.1 GCA_007135335.1 Balneolaceae bacterium | reverse complement strand
TGAGAGCTACATTGATCAACTTTATATTACAGGCGGAGTTCACTCGGAGATCGGGGTTAGTCTGAATAGTATATTTGGTGTTTTGAGGATTGATTTTGCAAAACGTCTTGATGTAACGGGTTCATTTATCGGGATTAGTTTGCCCAGATATTTTTAATCAAAATGAGGATCGAAGGGATAGGGATTGATCGGAATAAAGGCCACACTTCTGATAGAAATACAGCTGTTATGTTCATCCAAATCCCCGGCTGTACAATCTGAACTCCCTGCAGACTTGAGTTCGATGTCAATTCTGTTTTCTTCAATACCATTTTCAGATAAAAAGTGGGTAATGTATTGAGCTCTTTGTTCTAATATTGTGCCATTCGCATTAGCTGTTTCTTCATTTTCATCTGAAGAGATGATCAACAATACCCTGAACTCTTCTGCATACGTAAGCTTATTGATATTATGAATAAGTGAGTCTTTCTCACCCTCCTCAAGAGCTGAGTTGCCAAATGGGAAATGGACCGTGTGTAAATCTTCTTTTTTGATAAAGGGTGGGTCTTCAGGATCCAGGGGATCGGTTCCCATCTCAATTTCCTGCCCATCAGTAAAGCCGTTGCCGGCGCTATCAATTTTCAGTGGGTCGGTTCCATAGAGAAAAATTTCATCATAGTCTGATAATCCGTCACCATCTGTATCAGGGTTGAGAGGGTCGGTGCCATAAATATAGATTTCATCATAATCGGAAAGTCCGTCGCCGTCACTATCTCGTTCCATCAGCTCTTCATCGGACAGAGTTATTAAAAACTCAATGGTAAGCTCCTCAGGCTCAGGTGCGGGTTCATTTGTCGCACATGAGGCAATCAGTAAAAAGACTCCTGAGAAGAGCAATATCGATGTAACCGGTTTCCATAGGTGAATTTTCATACGATGAGAAGCATTTGGTGAGAATTTAAAGACATAATCATCAAAATAATGAAGCATAAAACCAATCAAAAGGTTTTTGACTTGTAGTGAAAAAAGGTGATATATTTGTGGTCTTTGGGGCTATAGCTCAGCTGGCTAGAGCGTCGCGCTGGCAGCGCGAAGGTCCGGGGTTCGAATCCCCGTAGCTCCACAATTGAAATAGAATTTTGGGAATGTAAGAAAACCTGCAACTCATGTGAAGTTGAGTTAATGGTGAGTTGTTGCGAAACAGTGTTTCGCGGAATATCTCCCTTTACTCTGCCATTTTCAATTCCCGAATGGAGAAATTTATTCGGGTTTTTTATTCAATTTGGGCTCAAAAGGCCTTATCTTTGAAATTCGGGGCAAGTTCCATACAGCCAGCTCCCTGTGAACTCCGTCAGAGTCGGAAGGCAGCAGCGGTAGCAGGTCGTAGCGGCGTGATATGGGTAGCTTGCCCTATTTTTTTTTCACTTCTTTTCTTTCAATATCTTCTGCAATATGCTCTGCATGTACACGTGTGTTTTCAATGAACAGCCGGCTTGTATCCATCCCTCCGCAAACTACCCCGGCTACATAGAACCCTTTGCGATTGGTTTCGAGTGTTTCATCATTGTATACCGGCATTCTTACATCATCATCCGTTAAATCAATTCCGAGTTTTTCCATTAAGCCGAAATGCGGCCGATAGCCGGTCATCGCCAGAACAAAATCGTTGGGTACTGTAATCAGCCCTTCAGATGTTTGGATATCTACTTCTTTTTCCCTTATTTCAACCAGTTCTGAATTATAGTATGCTTTGATGGAACCCTCTTTAATTCGGTTCTCAATATCCGGCTTCACCCAATATTTGATGGAGGGTTTAAGGGTGGGGTATTTTACGAGAATCGATACGTTTGCACTGCAATGCCAGGTTTCGAGTGCGGCATCTGCTGCTGAGTTACCTCCGCCAACAACCAATACATTTTGCCAGGCATAGCGATGGGGCTCATCATAGTAATGTGTTACTTTTGGGAGGTTTTCTCCGGGAATGTTCATGCGATTCTCCTGCCCGTAAAACCCGGTGGCAAGAACTATTTTTTCAGCATTGTAACTTCCTTTATTGGTATGCACTTCGAATGCCCCATCCGTTCCCTTTACATCAATTACTTCTTCATATAATCTGATATTGAGATTGTAGTGTTCTGCTGCCCTTCTGTAATATTCCAAAGCTTCCTGCCGGGTTGGTTTAGGCCCGTGCGAAATGAATGGTATGTTACCAATCTCAAGTTTATCAGACGTTGAGAAAAACGTCATTTTTATGGGGTAGTGAAAAAGAGAGTTAACAAGGCACCCTTTTTCAATGATAAGTGATTCTATCTCTCTTTTTTTTAACTCTATTGCAGTGGCCAGCCCGATGGGACCTGATCCAATAATTACTACCATATATTTATATCATTTAAATGTTATCCACTATCTTAACATCTGCTTATGCAGGAAACATTCAGATTAATGTTTTAAATAAAACTTTTGAAATAGTCTGCCACAGTTTCGTTTAGCCACCCGCCCGGTAAACTCCAGAATCCGACATGCCCGCCTTTTTCGGTAAAACAGGGCTCAGTAAATGGATTTTTTCGGATATCATCAATCGGAGTCCACTTAAACGGGCACATGGGGTCCTCCTTGCTGTGCACTACAAGCGTATTTGTTTTGATTTTATCCATGAAAAAATAACTAGCGCACTGATGATAGTAATCCTCGGCACTTTCAAAACCGTGAATCGGGGCCGTGACCTGATCATCAAATTCATACAGTGTTGACCCGGAGTATGCGGGAAGATCCGGAAATTGTTTGCGTTTTTCTTCGAGCTTCTTAACCAGCGTGCGCAAAAATCTGATGGAATACAGTTTGTTGAATCCTTTTTCCAGATTATGTGAACCATTTTCAAGATGAAATGGAGTTGATATGGTTGCAGCTGCTTTTAGCGGATGATGAGTGCTATGCTCTTTTAAATAGTTCATTAGTGCGCTGCCGCCGAGAGAAAAACCTGCACAGAACATGGGCATTCCGGGATATTCACGGTCCACCCAATTGAAAAGAGTATGCAGATCTTCGGTTTCCCCTGAATGATAAAACTTTCTCTGTCTGTTCATTTTACTTCCGCAACCGCGAAAATTGATCGAAACAATAGAGAAGCCCCTGGCAAACAACTGCTCGCCGAGTTGTGTTACATAGTATCTTTTTGAGTGCCCTTCGAGGCCATGAAGTAAAATGGCAACCGGGGATCTTGTTTTCTGTTCAGATACGTCAATCTCAAGGAAATCATCATCAGGAGTGTCGACAATTACACGCTCGTAATTAAGCGCAGGAGATGGAGCAAGAATGGAACAGAGTACAGTATGTACATGGCCATTCACGCACCAGGGAGCCGATTTAAAGTTCTGTTTTTTCTTTTCTAAATCCATCGAATAAAAATAACAAAGCCTGGAGGAAGTTTCAGAAGGCTTTTCTGATTTAAAACCTTAAGAATTTGGCTACTACTTTATGTATCATCATTGAAATTAAAAGATAACAGACGACATGGAAACAGGCTTTCAAAAAAAATCTCTCAAACGGATAGCCGCTATCGACTTAGGGACCAACTCATTCCATGCAGTAATAGTAGATATTTTCCCCGATGGCAGTTTTTATACTATTGATAAACTGAAAGAGATGGTACTGCTTGCCGAAAAAGGTTTTGATGAAAGCCTTTCGCCCGAAGCGATGGATCGTGCAGTTGAAGCGCTAAAGAAAATTAAAACTCTGAGTGAGCATCAGGGTGCAGAAAAGATTCTTGCATACGCTACAAGTGCTATTCGTGAAGCAAAAAATGGCGGTGAGTTCATACAGCGGGTTATTGACGAAGTAGGTATTAAAATTATTGCCATACCCGGACGGGTAGAGGCAGAATTGATTGGCCTGGCCGTTCAGCATGGTGTTCAGATGCCGAGTACACCGGCATTAATTATGGATATTGGCGGCGGCAGTGTAGAGTATATTCTGGCAGATAAAGTAAAATTCTACTACCTCACAAGTAAAAAAATCGGGGTAGCACGGATGACGGCATCATTCGTGAACCATGATCCCATCACAAAAGAAGAGATCGCCCGGCTGCAGAACTATTACCGTTCACAGTTAACCGAAGTTGCACAATCATTTGCAATACACAGAGGCGCTATTTTGATTGGTTCCTCCGGAACTATGGAAAATATTGCACTGATGATTTCTAACCGGAATAAAAAAACACCAAGCCTTGGTGTGAATGAACTGAGATTCACGGCGAAAGAGTTCTTTGAATTTTATGATGATGTAATTGAAATGGATTACAATGATCGGGCAAAACTTGATGGGCTTGATGAAAAACGTGTTCACTTACTGCCTGCTGGATTGGTACTGGTTCATTATGTGTTGAAGACATTTGGAATTAAGGAGGTAAAAATCTCTTCTCAAGCACTACGCGAAGGCATTATTCTGAGATATCTGAAACAGGAACTTGATGGCCTGCTTGAGCTGGCTGATACTGACGGTCCACGAAAACGCAGTGTGATAGAATTGGTACATAAATGTGATTGGCACGAGGCGCATTCCCGCCATGTTGCAAAACTCGCTCTCCATCTGTTCGATTATTTCGGGCAGGAACTTGGCCTTAACAGTATTGATCGTGAACTGCTCGAATATGCTGCCTATATGCATGATATCGGCTATCATATTTCCCACCGTAAGCATCATAAACACGCATTGTACATCATTCGGAATGCCGATTTAAAAGGCTTTGAAGAGAATGAAATAGATATAATGGCAAATGTTGCGAGATACCACCGCCGTTCTACTCCGAAGCCCCGGCATCCCCAATACAAAGCACTTGAAAAATCAGACAAAGAGCGGGTTAAAAAACTGGCGGGTATCCTGAGAATAGCCGATGGGTTAGATCGCAGTCACTACCAGAATGTGCGTGCCTTGAGTATTGAAAAAACAAAAAAAGAGATCATCATCAGTTTGAACACAGAATCGGATGCAGAACTTGAAATTTGGGGTGCAATGAGGAAAAACCTCCTGTTTGAACAGATCACAAAACGAAAACTGGTAATTGTAGAGGGTGAAGTTTCAGGCCAGGTATTTTAACTACTTTTAGGTGACCGGTTTAGCAATTCTTACATATTCTTTTGAAGTTCCTTCAGTTTTTCGATGTATTCGTATCTGGCCTTAATGCCTGATTTATTACCAAAAATCATACCAGTATAACATCCAGCTGCCATGATCAAACTGAAAAGAATCTCATTTGCAGCTATCGTATCGCTCAGAAAAAAAATAAACGCAACGGGTGGCAGAAAGATCAAAAAAGCGAGCAGAATATGTGCGTTTGTTGGAGCGGGTACTTTTGTGATGAACCGCTTTGTGGCGGCAAAAGTAAGGTTGAAGTAGAGAAAGCTGATGAAGACCATGGCAAGTAAACCCAGCCAAAACTCATGTTCTGCTACTTCTAAAAATCGGTGTGTAAAGATGATGATTCCCAAAGAGATCATGATTGCCCATGTTGAATAGGCAAAAAAGCGGGCTCCGTCCTGCATAGCTGTGTCTGTATTTTTTTTGTTTAAAGGTACGACTGATGGCTCGAAATTGCATCAACAACCTGAGTAAAACACCGTGAGGTGTTAGAATGATGGAGGCCTTCTGCCGGTTGGAGTTGAGCTTCGTTCAAGGTTGTTCAATCCCGGAAGTTTCTGGAAAAGGCTCTGAATTTGCCCGCCTGTAAGCGAAAGTCTGAACATGTAGTATTGAAAATCGCCGAATGGATTGAACTGGAAAGATAAATCCCAGCACACCATTTGCCGCCTTAAACTAAACTGAGATGGTGTGAGCTCTTTTTCAATAAAATCATAGCCAATCCTTGTGGTAACACTCCATTTTGGTGTAAGGTTGAACCGGATATTATTCGCGTTAAGCACGGCCGATTTCCGGGCATCTCGCCCAAACTGATAAGTCCAGCGATAGCTGAAATCCAGTCCCATTTCGAATGTCGACTGGAAGTCCTGCACAGGCTGCCTGTTAAAACGATTATCTACAGGACCGAAAAATGCCTGATCGTATGGGTCATAAGGCCTGTAAAGAGGAGTTGTAACTCGCGTACCCCGCCTGCCTCGGCGAACATTG
This sequence comes from Balneolaceae bacterium, assembly GCA_007135335.1. Classification (GTDB taxonomy): domain Bacteria; phylum Bacteroidota; class Rhodothermia; order Balneolales; family Balneolaceae; genus Rhodohalobacter. The sequence goes on along the minus strand of SLJB01000040.1, from coordinate 17,150 downwards.
GTTGAGAGACTGAGATTGTAGTTTATAGGCTGCAAAAACTTGTTGCTGTCTTCCCAGATGAATCGATCTATCTCAATACCGTTTTCATTCCTTGAATAAAACGAGTACGAAGCGCTTGCCGAAAATCGCAATCCTTCTACAACTCTTGATGAGAGAGACATATTCACCCGGCCAAAGTTGAGGCTATCGGCTGCAAAATTGTAGCTTGATGTAGCTGAAAGATTATCAATAATTCGAAGGTTGGTGCTTGTAACCTCACCGGTAGAATCACGCCTTACCCGCTTAGTCTCGAAGATGTTGGTTATTCCGAACGACATTGTTTGTTGTTCGCCGGCTGCCGGGCCGCCAAAAATCTCATCCTGGAAAATGGAATAGCGCTGCGTGTTGCCAAGTGTATCGGTTTGTACTTCGCGGAAAAATCCCCATCCGTCTTCAGAGAAATCAGGGCTGTAACTGAAACTGATATTAGGCCTCACGGTGTGTCTTAAGCCTTCAAAATTACCAATTCGCATCTGTGAGATTCCATAAAAAGTAGTTGTAAAATTGAGAGATGTTGAAAAATCCCTGGCAGCTTCAAAGCCCTGTACACGCCTGGTTACAACTCTGTTTTGCTCTTCATCAAACTCACGCCGAATGGTGGTGGGATACCAGAACTCATTGAAATTTACACCGGCACTAACATTTAAAAACTGACTCGGTATTAACTGCGATGCACTCATTTGTACCCTTTGAACAAAGCCGTACTGTACATGGCGGTCGTCTCCGGTTGCTTCTCTGTGTTTGGAGGGGTTTAATAAGGCTTCAAACCAGCTTACATCTGCTGAATCCCTGTCTGTCGGTACAAAGTTATACTGCGACCGAAAATTATTTCTGTAGTTTACGGAAATACGTTCGTACCAGCTCTCCTCTGTGAGGCCCGGCCTGTTGCGCTGAAAAGGATTGAACTGTCTGAGTGAAAAATTCATTTCAGGACCGGTAAGCCTTGTGGTGTTGGTATTAAATTGTTGATTCAGATTGGATGTGACACTGAAGCTGTACGCACCCTCGGGGTGGCTATATCTATATGATATACGTGATGTACTGCTGGTCTCTGCCCTGTCGTTAATGTCAAACGAGTTTCTGCGAAAATAATCGGCACTTCTCAGATTTATATTTGCATTGATGTTAGCAAACGGAGACAGTTGCTGATCGTGTGTTAAAGCGAGCCTCCTGGTTCGGGTTTCAGTATATCCCGGATCGGTGCGCTCCAGTCCTCGTTCCACAGAAAAACCGAGAACTGCATTACCGGTAAAACTGCCTGTTTTTCGATATTGAAATCTCGACTCATTAAACACAGTACCGGAAGTAAAAACATCAAACGAAGTTTGAGCAGTAAAATATTCGTTAAAATATTGGAACCAACCAAGACTCTGAAGCCCGATTCCCCGTGCTGATGTGTTTTGGAAAACATAGGTTGGTTCAAGCAATCCTGAGCGCCTGCGGTCAATTCCGGCGGGTACATATCCAAAGGGAAAAACAAGCGGGTATGGTATGTCAAGAATATATAGCTGAGCATTGGTAAAGAAAATTTCCTCTTCATCCACAACCTTCATCCGTCGGGCTTTTATATAGTAGTACATGTGATCAGGCGGGCAAGTAGAGTAGATTCCATCTTCAACAAAAACTTCAGTCCGCGATATGTTTTTTACTTTGGTACCAATCAGATACCCGTCATCAACCTGTATTTCAGCAACTTCAAATTTACCCTTTTCGGTTTCGTAATTGAAGAGAATCCGGGTGCTTCTTAAATCGGTGCCATTCTGCTTCAAAACGGGGTACGAAAGAGTGTCAGCAGGGGTAGTTGTTCTTGCCTCAACCTGACTCATATTCAGATCGAGCTCTATCATTCCGGAAGTTAACTCGCCGCTTGTGTGCCTTACATTGCCGGAACCGTAGAGATACGCTTTGCGCTGCCCCCGAAATCGAAATGTAAGGGAATCACGTGCCTGAAAATTTACTGCGTCTTGTGCGGATTGTCTGTCGGCACTTCTGGTTTGCGGAGTTTGCTGTGTTGCACCGCCCCCTCCGCTGATTGATGAGGGTGTAGATTGTCCTTGAGGTAATTGATTAAGAAAATCGTCAAGATCAATGCCTTCAGGAAGTTCAGGTATAGTGTCATTTACTGCAGTGCGAAGTGTGTCTGATGCAGCCTGCGAGTAAGCTTTGCCCGTTATGATGAGTAACATGCACAGTGGCAAAAAAAGGATCGGGATTCTATGTTTCAGACAGGGCACATGCATGTGTTAAGCTACGAATCACAACTCTTTAAAGGCAAGGATTGCAACAGTAAGAAGTGCAATACTATTTCGGAGTTATTCGCATGCATTTTCAAAATCTGTTCTAAAGATTTTATACAAGGGATTTCACGGGCGATGAAGAATTCTTTCGAACACATAATCTATTAAAATATCAGCATGGGTGGGAAGGGAAATGGCGTCAACATAGCCGTCTGTTTTGTGAACGAGCACAGCTTTACTATTAGTATCACTTAAATCAATACCATTTGTAATCATTACCCGTCACCTTTGCTCTTTTTGTTAATTCATCTGTGGATGAAAAATATCAATCCCTTCTTTCTATTCTGTACACAGTTTCGTTGGGCTTTTTCATGCCATACTCTTCACGAACAATACGTTCCAATAATTCAGGGTTCTTTTGAATATTCCCAATCTTCTCTTCAAGCTCGGCTGTTTGTTTTTCGTAGTCCTGTGTGCGTTCGATCAACTCTTTTTTTTGATTTTCAAGCTGTATTTTTGTGAGTAAACTGTGAGTATCAAAAAATAGAAACCAAAACGTAACGAACGATATCAGAAGGCCAACAAGCCAGGATCTTTTCCAGCGAAACGAATTGAAATGATTAAGCTTCATGATACGGAGATGATTTTTTACAAAATTACTCTAAAAATTGCGTATTAACAAAAGCGTTTGCCTCTGTAAATTATGACTTTTAATATTCTGAGCAGGGTTTTAATGGTTCTTTTTTTTGTTAACAACACCTTTTATACATGCTCAAAAAGCTGATATAAGTTCAGTTGAGTGGATTCAAATCTATTTTTACTATGCTTGCCGATCATTCGGCTGCCAAAATGGGCAACAGTGTAAAAGACAATGCAGATCTGACGAATGTATCAGGAGGTGGCCCGGTAGCGTCAGGGAGAGTAAAGCATTTTGTAACAGTGAGTTAAAAAAATAACCCCTACCGGGTATCAGCCGATAGAGGTTAATCAAGAGAGAGTCTTAATAAAATTTTTTGTAAAGCGTGAATCGGGAGGGGCTCGAACCCTCGACCCGCGGCTTAAAAGGCCGCTGCTCTACCAGCTGAGCTACCGATTCGGAAAGTAATTTTCCAAAGACTTCAAATATAAGAGTTTTGGATAATTAAAATCAAACTTTCTGTTTCGTGCCCGGCTTATACTATAAAAATTATCGGTAAAGAAATTCAATCTGTATATTACTAACGCTGAACAGACTCCTGTAGTTCAAATTACATAGAATAAAATATGGCCACAATATTTACGAAAATTATTCAAGGTGAAATACCTTGCTATAAAATTGCTGAAAATGATACTCATATTGCTTTTTTAGACATTAATCCGGTTGCAGAAGGTCACTCGCTGGTGGTGCCAAAGAAAGAGGTAGATTACCTATTTGACCTGTCTGACTCTCATTTTGCAGAAACAATGTTGTTTGCAAAAAAAATTGCGCGCGCTATGGATGAAACTCTGAAGCCGATCCGCACAGGTATTATTCTGGATGGCCGCGAAGTACCGCATGCACATATACATTTGGTGCCCATTTATAAGTCAACCCAAAGTGTATCGCTAGGCAAAAAAAATGATGTGAGCAAAGAAAGAATGAAAGAAATTGCAAAAATCATATCTGCCGGAGTGAAATTATGACCATACTCGTATTAAATGGCCCTAACCTGAATTTGCTCGGGCAGCGAGATCCCGAAACCTATGGAACCCAAACACTGAAAGATGTGGAAACAGTTTTAAAAACCACATTTCCGGAGTTGAATTTTATCTTTCTTCAAAGCAATCACGAGGGCGATCTGGTTGATGCTGTTCAATCGGCACGTACAGGCACCATCGATGCCGTTGTAGCTAACTGGGGTGGTTATACGCATTCATCTGTTGCCATCCACGATGCACTGGAACTTGTATCAATTCCCAAAGTCGAAGTTCACATCTCCAATATCCACGCCCGCGATGAGTTTCGTGTACACTCGATAACCGGCAGAGCGATGAATGGAATCATCACCGGTTTTGGGATACACAGCTATGTATTGGGTGTTGAGGCAGCACTGCACTTGCTATCGAAAAACTAATTTGTGAAAAAACTTCAAGAACTTTTTTCTGATACGTTAATTTACGGCATCAGCAGTGTGCTGGCGCGGTTTATTAACTATTTGCTTGTGCCACTGCATACAGGCGTATTCAATACGGCTCAATATGGTGTGATGGGTCTTGTTTATGCAGCAATTGCATTTCTGAATGTGATATTTACATTTGGTATGGAATCTGCATATCTGCGCTACGCTGAAAACCGCAAAGAAGCGCCTCATGTTTTTAAAACCCTTCAGATTGGGCTGTTTGTTTTTGCATCTTTATTGAGTCTTTTTCTCTATTTGATAATGCCTTCAATCATGCCGGTCATGAGTCTGCCGCCTGAATCATCAGGTATATTTCTTCTAATGATTGGCATTTTATGGTTCGATACACTCTCTATTGTTCCACTGGCTGAACTTCGGCTTACACGTCGGGCTTATCTGTTCGCAGGATTAAAAACATTAAATGTGCTGGTCAACATTGGATTGAACTTCTATCTGATATTAGGCCTCAACTATGGAATAGAAGCGGTCTTTTTAGCCAACTTTGCTGCTTCACTATGTATGTCAATCGTTGTATGGATTGTAACAGCAAATCTTCTTAAGGGTTCATTTAGCAAATATTGGGTTAAAACAGTCCTGAAATTTGGGTGGCCGTTTGTGCCATCCGGCATTGGATTTGTGATCAACGAGATGCTGGATCGATTCCTGCTTAATAACATGGATCCGGCTAATGCTGAACGACTATATGGTATTGGAACAACTCCGGAAGATATTGTGGGAATTTATAATGCCTGCTACAAACTGGCAGTTTTTATGCTCTTGCTTGTCCAAATGTACCGCATGGCTTGGCAGCCGTTTTTTATGCGACATGCAAAAGACGGAGACTCAAAAGAATTGTTTGGCCAGGCTTTTGTCTGGTATAATGCATTTTCAGCGATGGTGTTTATGGGAGTCGCGCTTTTCAGAGAACAGATTGTTGCAATCTCTATACCCGGTACGGATAAAACCCTTATTGACAGCAGCTACTGGGGCGGACTCGAAATTGTACCGTTTCTCTTACTGGCGTACTGGTTTCACGGCTGGTATATCAACTTTTCTTCAGGGATTTTCATCAAAGAAAGAACACGTGTACTCTACAAAATAACTCTGTTGGGCGCATTCATAACCATCATTGCAAATGTGTTGCTTATACCGGTTCTGGGTATGGTTGGCTCTGCCGTTGCCACACTGCTCAGTTATGGAGTGATGGCCACTACTCTTGGGCTCTTTAGTAAACGGGTGATGGATGTTCCTTATCGTTTGCCTGAAAGTTTCGGTTTGATGATACTTTTGGCCGGCCTTGTTTTTGCTGAACCCTGGATGCGGGGTTTGTTTTCCGGTGAAATGCTCACTAAAGGAGCACTCCTGGTTGCCGGGCTTACTTTCTCCTCACTCTATTTGTGGCGATTTATCCGGTATGATTGATCCACCCTCTGCCTTTTTAAGATTTTCTGTAAGGTATTCCGGTTTTTGGGTTCTTACAGTTAGGTGAGGAATCAACTACGCCCCATACCGACACGAATCAGGAAATATTGATTGATGAATTGTTCCATAGAAACATCCGGCCAATAATTCCGATCCCTAATTCCATATTCGTTCCACAGGGACGCTTGGTGAAATAGGAAATCAATTAGTATCAGTAAAACCAAAAACATGCCAAACACATATACTCAAATACATCTTCAATTTGTTTTTGCAGTGAAATACAGAAGGGCACTTATTCAGCCTGAGTGGAAAGAGAGGCTCCATCAATACATAACAGGCATCTTTCAGCAAAACGGTCATAAGATGCTTCAGATGTACAGTGTACCTGATCATATTCATATCTTTGTAGGATTCCGGCCAAATCAATCTATATCCTCAAGTATTCAGAATGTGAAATCAGAAAGTACCAAATGGATAAAGCGTGAAGGATTTTGTGACTCGAGTTTTGCCTGGCAGGAGGGATATGGAGCTATTTCTTACTCTAAAAGTCATGTTCCCAATGTGATTCGGTACATAAAAAAGCAGGAAGAACATCATACGGTGGTCTCTTTTTTGAAGGAATACAGATCGATGCTTGATAAGTTTGGAGTGGGCTATGATGACCGGTATCTGTTCAGGGATCTGCAGTAGTTAACGAATCGTTCCTGTGGAACGAAGGGCGTGAGTACAGCTTTGAAGTTACCGCTGATACGACCCTGCCGGGACGAGGTATGATGCAAGGTTTGTGATATTGAACAACGAAAATGCGTGTTCCGTAAGGAACATTTGACAGGTAACAAACTGGACCAACTGATACCAAACGTTCCCTAGGAACGCCTGGTGAAAGTTCGGACTAAGTTCTGTATCATTGGCGAAGGTTAATGTGAATCCAAGGCATGAAAGCTCAACACTAAAAATTCAACATTTTAAAGAATGATCAAATCCCTCTACATCAAAGATTTTGCTCTTATTGACGAGCTGGAAGTTCAGTTCGAGGCAGGCCTGAACGTGATGACCGGACAAACAGGCGCGGGTAAGTCAATCATCATCGGGGCGCTGAATATGATTTTGGGCGAACGGGCTGATACCGAAGTGATTCGACAGGGAGCTGATAAAGCTATTGCAGAAGCAACCATTCGGGTTGGAGAAAATAGATTTCTTAAAAAATTACTTGAAGAAAACGCAGTTGACTACAGCGTAGAGCTGATCCTGCGCCGTGAAATTCGCCAGAGTGGCAGCCGGGCATTCATCAATGATACACCGGTGAATATTTCCGTTTTGAAGGCAGTGGGCGATCAGCTTGTGGATCTCCACGGGCAGCACGACCATCAGATGCTGCTGAAAGATGAAAATCATCTCGGAGTTATTGACCAGTTCGATTCGGTGCAGCCTTACGTTGATGCATATCGCAAAGAGTACAGCAGTATGGCGGAGCTTCAAAAAGAGCTGCGAAATCTGAGACGGCGCGAACGCGAACTCAAAGAGAAAACTGAACTTTATCAGTTTCAGGTGAAGGAACTGGAGGCAGCCGAGCTCGACGCTCATGAGGAAGAAAACATGATAGCAGAAATGAACCTTTTGGATAATGCAGAAGATCTGGATCAAAAAGCTGCAGCTATATCCGACATAGGCAGTGGGGATGATGTAAGTCTGATTGAGATGATCAACACCATCAAACTGCATTTAGAAGATATGGCACGAATAGAGCCGGAATTTGAGACCTATCTGCAGGAGATTAACACTGCGCGAATAAGTATTCAGGAGACTATTCATTTTGCAGAACGCTATCGCGGCAGGATTGAATTTAATCCTGCACGGCTTGAAACACTCAGGCGACGTCAATCTGAGCTGAATCGGTTACAGAAAAAATATCAGCGAACCATTCCTGATTTGATTGGCTATTACAACGAGATAAAAGCTGAGCTGAACATTGCCGAGAATTTCGATCTCGAAATTGAACGGATCGAAACGAAAATTGAACATCAGACAGAGCTTTTGAGGGATGCTGCAAAAGATCTTCATAACAAACGGGTGGATGTAGGGAGCCATTTATCAGCGGATATTGTGAGTGCGCTGAAAAATCTCGGTATAATGAACGGTCAGTTTCGGGTTGATGTAAACTGGCAGTTTTCTGAAAAAGGCTGGTTCAATCTCGATGGGAGATTCGTTGATTGTACTGAAAAGGGTTGTGATGAAGTGCGATTTTTTATCTCAACAAACAAAGGTGAAGAGCCGAAACCGCTTGCCAAGATTGCCTCAGGTGGTGAAGTGAGCCGTGTAATGCTTTCGCTGAAATCAATTCTTGCAAAAGAGCACCATCTTCCGGTAATGATTTTTGATGAAATTGATACAGGAATCAGCGGGAATATTTCAGAAAAAGTTGGGCGGGAAATGAGGAAATTGTCAGCATATTGCCAGATTATTGCTATAACCCATCAGCCTCAAATTGCAAGCCAGGCACACAGGCATTACAGAGTGGAAAAAAGAGAGGAGGGAGAAAGAACCCTTACCCGAATTACAGTGCTAACGGATGAAGAGCATATCAAAGAGGTGGCCGGCCTGATGAGTGGCGAGGAGATTACTGACTCGGCTCTTTTGAGTGCACGTGAGCTGATTGAGCGCGGTGCTATGAGAAATTGATTTTTCTGATAAATATGATGGTTCTTCGGTCTAATATTTATTTTGGAGTGCGCTATATAACTGCGAAACTTTGATATGCAGTTAAAGATTTTATTTCTTTTATTTCCAAGACAACTTTATTAATCATATTAATCTTGATTGCATGAAAACTAATCTGCCTGAAAACCACAGACGCTCTTTTTTGAAAAAACTTACAGCAGGTGTTGCTGCCGGAACACTGATTCCACTATCAGCTCTCGCTGAACGAAACCGAACACAAAAAACCGATAGAGACTCTGAAGGGGCATATCACGTAAAACTTGGGATTTCAAGCTACTCTTACTGGCACTTCAGTCCCGAGAGAACACCCATTCGTCATGTTATTGAAGAAGCTTCCCGCCTTGGAGTATATGGAGTGGATGTCCTTCACCGGCAGATGGAAAGTGAAGATGCAGATTACATCCGAGCTCTAAAAAAACATGCCCTTGTTCATGGTGTGCACCTGAACTGTCTCTCCACACATCAGGGTTTTGTAAACCCTGACCCGGATGTGCGTAAAAAAAGTATTGACGACACCAAACGGTTTATCCGCCTTGCTCATGACCTGGGAATCCCATGTATTAGAATAAGTGCAGGGCGCTGGAATACATCAGGCTCATTTTCTGAACTAATGGATAATCGCGGAATTGAACAACCTATTGAGGGATATACTGAAGATGATGGCATGCGCTGGGCAATTGATTCCATCAACGAAATTATGCCGGTTGCCGAAGAGCATGGTGTAATGCTGGGGCTGGAAAACCACTGGGGCATGACCCGAACGGCCGATGGGCTGCTGCACATCATGAATGCAGTAGATTCACCCTGGCTGCGGGCGCTGATGGATACAGGGAATTTTCTGGATAATACATACGAACAGCTCGAAGCTATTGCTCCCTATACTGTGTTTGTGCAAGCCAAAACCTACTATGGCGGAGGGCGATTTTATACGCTCGATCTGGATTACAACCGCATCGCGAATATTCTGAATAATGTGGGTTACAAGGGCTACATTTCAATTGAGTTTGAAGGATATGCGCCCTCAGCTGAAGCCGTTGCAGATAGCATTGACCTGCTTCGACAAGCATTTTCTTAGTAAATCAAAAAAAGGAAAAGAGGATATATCTGTCCGCCAGCCGAGGGTGCAGAAAACCCCTTCAGAAAGATTTACATCATGGAACTGCCGTGTGGAGTAATAAACCCGGAAGAGATTGCTCCGTTAGCGGGCTGATAAAATATTGAATGCAGACATTTATGATAAATAAAATTAAAGCAGTTTTTGTGTTCATTTCTCTGCTTGTAGTTTTTGAGGCAACGGCACAACAGTCAGTTTTGATTGTTTATCACAGCGAAACAGGGCATACTGAGCAGATGGCAGCAGCAGTAGCTGAAGGGGCTGCAACCATAAACGGAATTGAAGTTATCCTTCTATCGGTGAAAGAAGTTCAAGAAAACGATCTTTTGGAAGCGAGTGCCATTATTGTGGGAAGCCCTGTTCACAATGCAAATGTATCTTCTGAAATTTCTGCATTTATCGCATCCTGGCCATATGAAGAGGAGCCGCTGAAAGACAAGATGGGTGCTGCATTTGTTACGGCCGGCGGATTTTCTGCAGGTGAAGAAGTTGTACAGCTGAGCATACTTAAAAGTATGCTGGTATTTGGAATGATAGTAGTGGGTGGGCCTGATTGGACACAACCATTCGGGGCATCGGCGATAACAGGTGAGGATCCTTTCGAAATTTCAGAAACCGGCCTGGTAGATGCTCAATTTTTGGATAAAGGGAGAGCATTAGGTAAAAGAGTGGCATACCTGGTAAATAAGTTACAGTAATTTTAAGGATTTACTTTTCTTTTTACAGCTTCTTTTTTGCTTTGAAAAATGTTTTTTCGTCTTATATTTCTGTTAGAGAGTCTTAATAAAACAGGAGTAAACATGGCGAAAATACTCAATAAGATCATCGATGAACGAATTAAATCCTGGGAACTAGACAGCACATCCAAAAGGCCAACAACACCTAAAGGAAAGCCTTTCCCTGTAATAACAATTTCAAGGGAATTTGGTGCTCTGGGTGCTGCTCTGGCTTCTCACATGAGTGAACTATTAGATTTTAAGATGTGGGATAAAGATATTCTTCAAGCCATTGCTGAAAAGCTGGGAAGTGAAAAAAAGTTTCTGGAGGCACTTGATGAAAGCCGCAGAGAAACGATCGAAGATGTTGTGGTTGGATTTATGAAAAATTCCAGCACGAATGTAAGCTATCTCAGAACACTAAATCAGGTGATCAAGACGGTTGAAGAGCACGGTAATTCAATTATTGTAGGACGAGGTGCTAATTATATCTGTACCCATCCTAAAGCGTTTCATGTGCGTCTTGTATGTCCACTTAAGAAGCGTATCGAGCACATCGCTTCAAAGGAAAACATCACAAAACATAAAGCCGAGAAACTTATCGAGAATACAGACGAAGAGCGTGCAAAATTTGTGCAGTACTACTTTAAGAGAGATGTGACAGAAGCTTCGGACTATGATTTGATTCTGAATTCTGGTGTATTCAATCTAGACCAAATGGCACAGATTATCAGAGCGGCTTATGAGCAAAAAACGGGACTTAAATTACCTGTTTAGAAATAATCAGACAGTTTCAGATACTTTTTTCTAAAGCTTTTGCCATGATAATGGCAGGATGCGAGGCTTTCCCGCCGGTTCCATCAGATATTTGATGACGGCAGGAAAAACCGGGTGCACAAACAGTTTCATCAGCCGCTAATTTCCTGAGTGCTGGGAACAGAACTTGTTCACCAATCTGCATTGAGACATTATATGTAGCTTTATCATAACCAAAACTTCCGGCCATGCCACAACAGCCGGTATTTAGCTCAACAGGTTCAAAGCCAAAGTTTCTGAATACCTGACAAAGCAGTTCATTACCAATCAGAGCTTTTGTGTGGCAGTGCCCATGTATGTGTACAGGCATTCCCTTTCCAATGTTCATCGGGCCGGATGCGGCAAGCTCTGATGAGAGAAACTCTTCCCATAAAAATGTATTATCTGAAATTCTTTGAGCAGCGGGCAGTTCTGCATCAGTGCACAGATCGAGATATTCATCGCGTAATGTGAGAAGCTCACTGGGTTCGAGTCCAACAATGGGAATGCTCTTCTCTGCAAAGGGAAGTAAGCGTTTGATATTTTTTTTGCAGATTACAGCGGCGTCATCCAGTAACCCCTTTGATAGTTGCGGCCTTCCGGTTGGCCAGATTCCGGGCACTAAAACTTTGTATCCAAGTCTTGAAAGTACTTCGCATGCAGCAATGGCAATTTCAGGTTCATGGTAATTAGTGAAAAGATCTACGAGCAGAAGTACGGGTTTTTCGGCATTACGATTCATGCCTGATGAATTCTCTTTGAACCACTTCTCAAATGTCTGTTTTGCAAATGAAGGCAGTGCACGACGCGAATCGATATTCAGCAGTTTTTCAAATATTATTTTAACAGGTTTCATGCCATTTACGGCATTTGTTAAGGGGTAAAAAGCTGAGGCAAGCGGGTAGAACTTTTCAGGCTGCCCAAAAAACTTTTCACTAACCGATGCTCCATTTTCACGGTGCCAGCCATTCAAAAACTCGGTTTTCATCCTGGCCATATCTACATTTGCGGGGCACTCACTTTTGCATGCTTTACAACTCAGGCATAGTGAAAGTGCCTCTTTCAGTTCTTCAGATTTAAAAGCTTCTTTTTGCTCTCCGGAAAAAAGCTGCCTGAAAATATTTGCCCGGCCACGAGTATTATCGCGTTCATCGCGAGTGGCATGGTAAGATGGGCACATGGTTCCTCCACTTTCAGGCAGTTTCCTGCATACACCTGCTCCGTTACACTGCTCTAAAGCTCCGGCAAAACCGTTTGTTGATCGCCAGTGGAATACCGTTTCTACCTCAGGGCGTTTGTAATCGGGTGAAAATCGCAGGTCAGTATCTATCGGTTTGGCATTGATGATCTTTCCCGGATTAAACAGGTATTTGGGATCCCAAATTTCCTTAACCTGCCTGAGCAGGGGCATCATCTCACTACCGAGCACGGTTTCAATGTAAGGAGCGCGTGCGCGGCCGTCTCCATGTTCGCCCGATAAAGACCCCCGATACTTTTTCACAAGATCGGCAACTTCCTGTGCAATGGATTTCATTGTTTGAAGCTCTTCCGGCTTGGTTGTATCAAGTACCGGCCGTAAATGCAGTTCCCCAACAGATGCATGTGCATAAAAAACACATGTAGTGCCGTATTTATCCAAAATTTTCCGGAAATCCTGAACATAGTCGGGTAAATCTTCCACCCTCACGGCCGTATCTTCCACAAAAGTTGGAGATCTGGAATCGCTGCCGAGCCCCATTAGCAGGCCGAGTCCGGCTTTACGTAAATTCCAAACTCTGTATATTTTATCAGGATCTGTTTCAAACGGATGGGCATAACCCAGATTCAGCTCCCGAAGCTTTGCAGCCAGACCCTCTGCTTTTCTTTCGAGTTCTGCGGAACTATCACCCTCAAACTGTATGATTAAAATACATTTTGGGTCTCCATGAAGAAAGAACCGGTTTTTGTTCTGTTCAATATTGCCTTTGGTGGCATTTAAAATAATGTCATCAACCAGTTCCACTGCGGCCGGCTCCCATTTAACAGCTTCAACAGTTGCAAGCATAGCCTGGTGTAATGATTTGAACTGAGGGATGACAAGCGCCTTCACTTTAGGCAGAGGAACAAGGTTTACTTTTGCTGATGCAGTCATTGCCAGCGTACCTTCGCTTCCGCACAACAGCTCAGCCATATTAAACGGGCGCCCGCCCGGAGTTACTGGACTCATCTCACATAGTCTGTCAATTGCATATCCGGTATTTCTGCGGGTGATCTCGGGATGGGGAAAATGTTCTTTAATCAGATCTTTATTCTTTTTGAGCAGAGAGACCATGCCGCGATAAATGTCTCCTTCAAGGGTATTCAGGGTACATTTCTTTTCGAGTTCATCATCTGAAAGAGGTTTAAAAATCACTGTGGAGCCGTCACTTAAAATGGCTTCAATTTCGAGGGTGTGTTCACGTGTGGTTTTGTGTTTGATTGAGAACGATCCGCAGGAGTTATTACCGATCATGCCACCCAGCATGCATCGGTTTGTGGTGGCTGTATCCGGGCCAAATTGCAGCCCAAATTTGGCTGCTTCGCGGTTTAGAGTGTCCCGGATTACACCCGGTTGTACATGGGCAACCTGGTTTTCCGGATCAATATTCAGGATTTCAGTCATGTGACGAGACACATCCATGATGATTCCATTCCCTGTAGTTTGCCCTGCCAGACTGGTTCCCGCACTTCTCGGGGTTATTGAAACTCCCTTTTTATTCGATGATTGAACCAGGTCGAGAATATCGCTTGCGGATTTCGGAAAGGATACACCTTTCGGAAGTTCTTCATAAATAGAAGCATCAGTGGAGTATAAGCGCCTTGTGAGTAAATCAGTGTGGGTTGAAGACAAAATTCCGGAAGGTTTTTGATTGAAAAAAGAAAGAATATATAAGATTTTAAGCCGAAATCAGACTCAATTTAAGCTCGTCCTGCATATTCGAGAAAATATCATCTTAAAGTGAAAACGAACTTTTTGCCTTTTTAACAATTTCATCTCCAATGGCCAGACCGGCTGTTGCAGCAGGGCTAGGGGCATTCAGTACGTGAATTTCCCTTTCGGTTGTTTCAAAGTAGAAATCATCCAGAATTTCACCATTCGGTAACAGTGCCATAGCCCGAACACCCGATGGAGAAACTTTCAAATCGTTCTCATTGATGGATGGAATGAGCTTTTGCAGATTTTTTAAGAAGCCCTTTTTTGATATAGAACGGTACATTTCATCGAGGCCCATTTTCCAGTGCTTGCCGGCCATTTTCCAGAATCCCGGGTAGCTTGCTGTATCAATTGCGTCTGCCATATCAAACGAGGTTTTTTTATATCCTTCGCGTTTAAAAGCAAAAACAGCATTTGGCCCGCACTCAACACCCCCTCGGGCCATTTTTGTAAAGTGAACTCCCAGGAATGGAAACTCAGGATTTGGCAGCGGATAGATTAATCCTTTTACTCTGTGTTCAGATCCTTCTGTTAGTTCGTAGTATTCACCCCTGAAAGGCACAATTTTCACATTAGGCCGTAAGCCCGCCGATTGTGCTACTCTGTCGCTGTGTAATCCTGTGCAGTTTATAAAGTGCTTAGTTTTAAACTGTTGGGTAGTACTGTGAATAGTGAGGCAGCCGTTAGTGTGCCCAATATGCTTAACCGGTGAAGAAAACCGAACCTCTTGCCCTGCTTCCGTAAGTTTTTGCGAAAGCGACTCACAAACAGCAGGAAAGTCCACAATTCCGGCGCATGGAACATGTACAGCTCTCACTCCGGCAGAAAAAGGTTCAATTTCGTGCAGCTCTTTTTCATCAATAAGCCGGATATCTTCAATATTATTTTCAAGTCCGCGTTTATAGATGGAGATGAGCCGGGGAATTTCTTCCTCGTTAGTGGCTACAATCACCTTGCCGCATATTTCATGGTTAATGTTATTCTCTTTGCAAAATGCCACCATCTGATGGCGGCCATCTAAGCAATTTCGAGCTTTGTAACTCCCCGGTTTATAATAAATTCCGGAATGAATAACACCCGAGTTGTGCCCGGTTTGATGTGCCGCGACTTTTTTTTCCTTCTCCAGAACGAGAATGGAAGAATCAGGGAATTCTTTGGAAAGTTTATAGGCTGTTGAGAGGCCAACGATCCCTGCGCCTGCGATGATAAAATCGTAGATCATAAAAATTTTGTTTTGAACGCTAATGAAATAGAGCCGGATTCTCCGAATCTTTCAGAAACGTTATACATTTTAGAGGAATAACCTGTATTTTTTGTCCTTAATCAAACAAACTATGAAAACATTGAATTTTACACATATTTCAGTACTTCTTCTCGCATTTATTTTAGTTGCCTGCGGAGGAGAATCGCAATCCAATAATTCTACAGAGTATATTGTTGAAAATGCCGTTTTTACAGATCTGGATGGGAATGAGGTAACGCCTGCAGATTATAAAGGTCAGTTAATTCTTATCGATTTTTGGGAATCCTGGTGTGGACCCTGTCTTCAGGTTTTCCCGGCTATGGAAGATTTACGCCGTGAACATCCGGATGAATTCCAGGTTTTTGCGGTAACGGTTGGTCTGAATGAGGGCCCTGATGATGCACGCCGGTTTTCTGAAGAATATGGCTATGATTTTGTATGGCTATATGATGAAAATGAAATATTTTCCAAGATTGGCGGCCAGGGAATTCCTTTCAAAGCATATATAGACCCTGACGGAAATTTCATAAAAATTGAAATGGGTTCGTACGGGCGTGAAGGCGATTATAATCGTGCCAAAGAGATGATTACTGAATACTTTGGCGAGTAAAAACAGACAAGATAAAAATATAAGATTTTTGAACCATCACCTGTGAGATTGTGTTGGTTTACCAAACACACAAATAAAACTTTTATTAATGGAACAACAAGTAGAAAAATTACCATATAAAGTAGCTGATATTAATCAAGCTCGTTTCGGCAGACAGGAAATTGCTCTGGCTGAAGCTGAAATGCCCGGTCTTATGGCAACCCGCGAAGAGTTTGGAAAATCAAAACCCCTGAAAGGCGCTCGAATTGCAGGCTGTCTTCACATGACCATTCAAACAGCGGTACTCATTGAGACTCTGATTGAACTGGGCGCAGAAGTGCAATGGTCGTCATGTAACATCTATTCCACACAAGACCATGCCGCTGCTGCAATCGCTGAAGCAGGCATTCCTGTATATGCATGGAAAGGCATGACAGAAGAGGAGTATGACTGGTGCATAGAGCAAACAATCTTTTTCCCTGACGGTGAACCGCTCAATATGATTCTTGATGATGGCGGAGATCTTACAAATGTTGTTCTGGATAAATATCCTGAACTGACACGAAATATCCGTGGTATTTCTGAAGAGACTACAACCGGCGTGCTCCGGCTTTATGAGCGAATGAAAAATGGCACACTGCCAATCCCCGCTATCAATGTGAATGATTCGGTTACAAAATCGAAGTTTGACAACAAGTATGGCTGTAAAGAATCGTGTGTGGATGCAATTCGCCGGGCTACAGATGTGATGATGGCCGGTAAAGTGGCTGTAGTTGCAGGCTATGGTGATGTTGGCAAAGGTTCCGCTGCATCTTTAAGAGGTGCCGGTGCACGTGTTATAGTTACTGAAATTGATCCGATTTGTGCGTTGCAGGCAGCTATGGACGGGTTCGAAGTGAAAAGAATGTCTGATGCGGCAAAAGAAGGTGATATCATTGTCACGGCAACCGGAAATAAAGACATTCTCACGGGTGATCATTTTGAGATGATGAAAGATAAAGTCATCGTAGGTAATATTGGCCATTTCGATAATGAAATTGACGTAAAATGGCTGAAGAATAATGCTGAGGAAGAGAACATTAAACCACAGGTAGATCTTTTCAGACTGCGTGACGGGAAAGAAATTGTGCTTCTTTCACAAGGACGATTGATGAATCTTGGAAATGCAACCGGCCACCCGAGTTTT
>SLJB01000059.1 GCA_007135335.1 Balneolaceae bacterium | reverse complement strand
TAAAATCAGGTCAATGTGAAAACCGGAACCGTACAAAGGTAAAGGTGTCCGCTATCTTGATGAGAAGATCAGAAGAAAAGCCGGTAAATCTGCAGCTAAATAATTAAAGATAATTGAGTAATGAAAAAGAATAAGATAAAAACGGAACGACGTAATAAGATCAGGCGGCGCATTCGCTCAACTATTCGAGGAACTGCAGAAAGACCAAGGCTATGCATATTTAAAAGCAACAAACATGTATATCTGCAATTGATTAATGATCTCGAAAACAGAACTATATTATCAGTTTCAACTAAAACAGCGGATTTAGTTCAAGATTTGAAAGACAAATCCACTGTAGAAGCAGCATCAGTGGTAGGTAAAGCACTTGCAGAAACTGCTAAAGATCAAGGTTACACGAAAGTTGTATTCGACAGAAGCGGGTATAAATATCATGGCATTGTAAAAGCAGCTGCTGATGGTGCCCGTGAAGGTGGTTTAGAATTATAATAAAATTGACTCATGCCAAAAATCAGAAGAAAACATAATATTCCAGCAGCAAACCTTAATCTTGAAGAAAAACTGGTGCACATTAACCGTGTAGCCAAAGTTGTGAAAGGTGGTAGAAGGTTCAGTTTCAACGCAATTGTAGTAGTAGGTAATGGTGAGGGCGTTGTTGGCCATGGCTTGGGTAAAGCCAATGAAGTAGCAGATGCGATTCAAAAAGGTTTTGATAATGCGAAAAAGAATCTGATCAAAATTCCTCTGACTAAAACCGGAAGTATACACCATCCGGTTGTTGGAAAAGCCGGTGCAGGTGAAGTTCTTCTTCGCCCTGCTGCTGAAGGTACGGGTGTAATTGCAGGTGGTGCCGTGAAAGCCATACTTGATGTTGCCGGTGTGCAAAATATCCTTTCGAAGTCATTGGGGTCGTCAAATCCGCATAACATGGTGAAAGCGGCATATGAAGCAATGAGAAATTTAACCGATCCGCTTGAAGTAGCTCAGCGCAGAGGCGTTAGTGTTAGTAAAGTATTTGAAGGATAACAGAATTATAAAATCACATCACTATGAAATTACATGAATTAAAAGCTCCTGCAGCTAATCGGAAAAACAGAAAGCGTGTTGGACGCGGTCAGGGTTCCGGTACTGGTGAGCAATCCGGCCGTGGACATAATGGTCAAAAGTCGAGAAGCGGTGGTAAAGTAAGAGCCGGTTTTGAAGGCGGGCAAATGCCACTTCAGCGACGTATACCGAAATTTGGCTTTAAGAATAGATTCCGTACTGAATATCAGGCTTTCAACATAGAAACATTGTTAAAGTACATTGAAGCAGGTAGATTAAGTGAAGATGTAACTTACAGTGAACTGGTATCATCAGGTATTATTCATAAAAACAGCCTTGTGAAATTACTTGGCAATGGTGATATCGATAAGAAAGTTTCCGTTGAAGTACATGCTTGCAGCAAAACTGCCAAGGAAAAGATCGAGTCTGCCGGAGGCTCTATAACAATTATCTCATAATAAATAGCTCACAGCAGTAATCTACATGAGTCTAATAGAAAATTTTCGAAACATCTTTAAGATTGAAGACCTCAGAAACAGAATTCTGTATGTAGTTGGGGTTCTTCTTGTTTATCGAATAGGTAGTTATGTAACGATGCCGGGAGTTGATGCAAGCATGTTAACCGCTCAAGCAGGAGACGCCTCCAGTTTACTGGGTCTCTTTGATATGTTTGTGGGAGGTGCTTTTTCTCGTGCGGGTGTATTTGCTCTCGGAATTATGCCATACATTACTGCTGCTATTATCATCCAGTTGATGGGTGCAGCAGTTCCATATTTTCAAAAACTACAACGTGAAGGTGAAGAAGGCCGCCGTAAAATTAATCGTCTAACACGATATGGCACTGTAGGTATCACAGCCGTTCAGGCCATTGGTTTTGGGATTAACCTGCTTGCCACCTCACCAGATGCAATTGTGGTTAGCAGTACAGCATTTATTTTGACCTGTATCATCGTATTAACTGCGGGTACAACATTTGTAATGTGGCTAGGTGAACGAATTACAGATCGGGGAATTGGAAACGGTATTTCAATTCTTATTATGATTGGTATTATAGCTGTGCTTCCAACAAATTTTATTAACGAAGTAACAACTACTAATAACGCCATAATCATCATTGTAGAACTTGCAGGTCTTGCCCTTGTAATTGCATCATGTGTACTCTTGACTCAAGGAACAAGAAAAATTCCGGTACAATATGCTAAACGAGTGGTTGGACGGAAAGTTTATGGTGGTACAACTCAGTACCTGCCACTGAGAGTTAACGCAGCCGGTGTAATGCCGATTATTTTTGCTCAATCAATCATGTTTATTCCCAGTACAATTGGAACCTTCTTTCCGGAAAATGAAACTGTACAATGGATGACAGCTTGGTCTGCGGACTTTACGGGAGTTACATACTCAATTGTATTTTTCATAATCTGTGTGTTTTTCACATTTTTCTATACAGCAATTGCTGTGAATCCGCGTGAAATGGCTGATACGATGAAAAGACAGGGTGGATTTATACCCGGTGTACGTCCAGGTAAACAGACAGTAGAATTTATTGATAATATTCTGACTAGAATTACACTACCCGGATCGTTATTTTTATCGTTCGTTGCAATTCTTCCGGCGATTGTAGCAAGTATGGGGGTAACACCCGGTTTTGCACTCTTTTATGGTGGAACAAGTTTGCTGATTATTGTAGGTGTAGCACTCGATACATTGCAACAAATTGAAAGTCACTTGATGATGAGACACTACGATGGATTTATGAAATCAGGCAAAATTAAAGGAAGAAGAAGAGCCTGATGATTTATCTGAAGAGTGAATCTGAAATTGATAAAATGCGTATTGCAGCGCGCTTGGTATCAAGAACTTTGGCTGAAGTTGCCAAAGAAATTAAGCCGGGTATTGAAACAGGCAAACTCGACAGAATTGCAGAAGAATTTATAATTAATAAGAATGCAAGACCGGCATTTAAAGGTTATGGCCCAAAAAATAATCCATTTCCTGCAACACTTTGCATTTCAATAAATGAAGAAGTTGTTCATGGAATTCCAGGTTCAAGGGTTTTGAATGAAGGTGACATTGTTTCCATTGACTGTGGAGTTGAAAAAGATGGTTATTTCGGAGATCATGCCTACACATTTATGGTGGGCGAATGTGATGATAAAGATAAAGAACTATTAAAAGTTACTTTTGAATCATTGTATAAAGGAATTGATGAAGCTGTACACGGAAAGAAGTTAGGCGATATTGGCC
The DNA here is from genome assembly GCA_007135335.1 of Balneolaceae bacterium. GTDB lineage: Bacteria > Bacteroidota > Rhodothermia > Balneolales > Balneolaceae > Rhodohalobacter. The sequence continues at coordinate 3,962 of SLJB01000059.1, read as the reverse complement.
ATGCCGTTCAACAACACTGCGAGAGCAGAGGTTTTGGTGTAGTGAAAGATCTGGTGGGTCATGGTATTGGTAAAGAAATGCATGAAGATCCATCAGTTCCAAATTATGGCAAAGAAGGAAGAGGTGAACGATTACGAACCGGTATGACTCTTGCAATTGAACCAATGATAACCAGAGGAACCTGGAAAGTTAAAACATTATCAGATAATTGGACAATTGTGACAGCCGATGGCTCGAATTCAGCTCATTTTGAACACGACATTGTAGTTCGCGAAGGTAAAGCTGAAATTCTCAGTACTTTTGATTATATTACTGAGATAACTAAAAATGAAATTTTAGAAACGCAATATGGCTAAACAAGAGCCGATAAAGCAAGACGGAAAAATCATAGAAGCATTACCTAATGCACAATTCAGAGTTGAATTGGATAATGGTCATGAAATACTGGCTCATGTATCAGGTAAAATGAGAATGTATTACATAAAAATTTTACCGGGTGATCGTGTATCAGTCGAAATGTCTCCCTATGATCTTACAAAAGGAAGGATAACATACCGATACAAATAGAGAAATTATTATGAAGACAAAATCATCAGTAAAAAAAAGAAGTTCAGACGATAAAATTGTAAGGCGGAAAGGTAGAATTTTTGTTATAAACAAAAAGAATCCTCGCCATAAACAAAGACAAGGTTAAAAATTAGGTTTATATGGCAAGAATTGCAGGTGTTGATTTACCAAAACAAAAGCGTGGAGTAATTGGCCTTACTTATATATTTGGTATAGGCAAAACTTTAGCAAAACAGATTCTGGAAGATCTTGATATCAATCCGGATACAAAAATCGGTGAATGGGATGATGACCAGGTTGCTGCGCTTCGTAAAGTTATCGACAACGATCTTAAAGTTGAAGGTGCTCTGCGAACAGAAATAAATGCCAACATCAGAAGGCTGATTGAAACCGGTAGTTATAGAGGAGTCAGGCACAGAAGAGGTTTGCCAGTTAGGGGGCAACGTACTCAAACAAACGCCCGAACAAGAAAAGGCAAGAGACGAACTGTTGCCGGTAAGAAAAAAGCAACCAAATAAATAATACCGTAAAATTTATTACAAATGGCTAAAAGACAAAGAAAATCTGCTGAAAAGACATTAAAAAAGAAAAGGAAAAAGTCTGTCGCAGATCCTAGTGGTATGGCTTTTATAAAAGCTACCTTTAACAATGTACTTGTTAGTGTCACTGATTCCAATGGTAATGTATTATCATGGTCTTCTTCAGGTAAAGAAGGCTTCAAAGGATCAAGAAAGAATACTCCATATGCTGCTCAGCTTAGCGCTGAAACTGCCGCAAAAGCAGCTTATGAAATGGGATTAAGGAAAGTTGAAGTTTTTGTTAAAGGACCCGGATCCGGGCGGGAAGCAGCTGTTCGAGCCTTAGCCACTAGTGGCCTTGAAGTTACATCTATTAAAGATAGAACGCCTATTCCTCACAATGGATGCCGGCCTCCAAAACGAAGAAGAGTTTAATTTTAATCGAATAAAATCATGGCAAGATACAGAGGACCTAAGCAGAAAATAGCCAGGCGATTCAAAGAACCTATTTTTGGCCCAAGCAGTGCGCTTGAGCGAAAACCATATGGACCGGGACAGCATGGAAGAAGCCGTTTCACAAGAAAGTCAGAATACGCTATACAGCTGGATGAAAAACAAAAAGCAAAATACACATATGGAATGCTTGAGAAGCAATTTCGTAATTTATACGAAAAAGCTACTCGTCAGACTGGTGTAACAGGTGAAGTTTTGATGCAATTGTTAGAAACAAGATTGGATAATGTTGTCTACCGCCTTGGATTTGCGAGAACAAGGAGACAGGCAAGGCAGCTTACCACACACAGGCATGTAGTTGTGAATGGGCAGATTGTAAATATTCCATCTTATCAGGTAAAACCCGGAGATATAATTAGCATCAGGCCAAAATCAAAAAATCTTGATCTCATTAAAGAGTCTCTTCAAAGCTATTCCACGAATAAATATAAATGGCTTGAGACTGATAAAAAGTCAATGACTGGTAAATTTCTCAATTTGCCTTTAATAGAAGAAATACCAGAGAATATTAATGTGCAGTTGATCATTGAGCTTTACTCTAAATAATTTTAAACAGTTTATTAATTAAACGTATTAACTATGAATAACTATAGTTTACAGATGCCTGAGGCGTTAGAAGTTGCAAAAGATGAAGAAAGTTTTGGAACTTTTGTATTGCAACCACTCGAAAGAGGCTTCGGCGTTACTATTGGAAATTCTTTCAGAAGAGTTTTGCTTTCATCTCTGCCGGGGCTGGCCATAACTGCAGTTCGTATTAACGGAGTTGAGCATGAATATTCAAGTATTGATGGAGTAAAAGAAGATGTGTACGAAATCATTTTGAATTTGAAACAGGTTCGTTTTAAACAGGTTGATCAGAGCGGGGGTGTCATACATCTCACGAAATCAGGACCGGGTTTTTTAACTGCGAATGATATCGGTGAGGCGACTGCTGATTTTGAAATTCTGAATCCGGAATTAGTAATTGCCACATTATCTGATGATGTAAATCTTGAAATGGAATTTCGAGTCGGCAGAGGACGTGGATATGTTCCGGCTGAGGAGATGGCATCAGATTACGAAGAAGAAATTAATCTTCTTCCCATTGATGCAATATTCACACCAATAAAATCTGTGCAATTTGATGTTGAGAATGTGCGTGTTGGGCAAAGAACTGATTACGAAAAGTTGGTTATGAACGTTACAACTGATGGTTCATTAAATGCCAAAGAAGCCCTTACCATCTCAGGTAAGATACTCAAAGAGCATATTGAGAAGTTTATCACTGAGAAAATTGAGGAACCGTTCACGCAAGAAGAAGAAGAAGTAGATGCTGAAAAGCAGCGAATAACAAACTTGCTTAAAACAAGTATCGAAGATCTCAACTTAAGTGTGCGAGCATACAATTGCCTTAAGTCTGCAAATATTAACAGTATTGCAGAGCTTGTTTCAAGAGATGAGCAGGATCTGCTAAAGTTCAGAAACTTTGGTAAAAAATCACTTTCAGAACTTATTGAAGTTATTGAAGAGAAAAATCTTGAATTTGGAATGGATGTATCAAAATACATCGATAAATAACAGGTAATCACAATGCGTCACCAGGTAAAAGGAAGAAAATTAGGCAGAACAACACCTCATCGTAAGGCAACTCTGCAAGCATTAAGTTGTGCTCTTATCAAAGAGCGAAGAATCAAAACAACCTTAGCAAAGGCTAAAGAACTCAGGACGTACGTTGAGCCCCTTATAACCACAGCGAAGGTTGACAGTACACACAACAGGAGAAAAGTATTCGCTGCGTTACAGGATAAATATGCTGTAACTGAAATATTTGAAGAAGTAGGTCCCGCAGCATTAGATCGGCCGGGTGGTTACACACGTGTGTTGAAGCTTGGATTTAGATTAGGTGATGCAGCAGAAATGGCTGTTATCGAGCTTGTTGATTTTAACGATGTTCAACCTGAGAAGAAAGAAGAGAAGAAGAAAAGAACCAGAAGAGCCGGTAAATCTAATAAGCCGGAACCTACTGAAGATGTAAATATTTCTGAAAAGAAAAAGGTTGCTGAAACAACCGAATCAGAAACATCTGTTGAAGTAGAGAACAAAAAGACAGATTCTGAGAGTGCACCTTCTGATGAATCAGTGAAGAAATCATCAGAAGATAAAATCGAAGACAAACCTTCAGAGTAATTATTTAGAATAAATGTCATTTTCTTGTTGACAATTGATTCTAATGTTTCTTACCTTATAAGTCTGCTTGGGAAAACAAGCAAAGATGTTCTTTACCATATTGAGAAGATATAAACAGATTGTTGAGTGAGTCTGGGTTGGATTTCTACAGAGTGTATTTAGTATATACAATGGAGAGTTTGATCCTGGCTCAGGACG
>SLJB01000075.1 GCA_007135335.1 Balneolaceae bacterium | reverse complement strand
ATGTACAGATAGTGCATGTATTCTCAGTTTCACCACAAAACAAAAAAAGCTGCTCAAACCTAATTGAGCAGCTTCTAATGCGATCCGGAAGGGACTCGAACCCTCGACCTCCTGCGTGACAGGCAGGCGTTCTAACCAACTGAACTACCGGACCAATATGTCAATAAACTAAATTTTCTTCCTAAATCCGGCAATCGAACTCTCGACTTTCCCGAAGTCTCGGGACTGGCGTTCTAATCCCGACCACTCGGGAAACTACCGAACCAATATGTCAATTAAAAAGTCTATCGTATACTTCAGGTAAATTTTTGATAGACTTAAATATAAACAGGTTATCAATACGAAGTCAACACTATTTATAAAAGTTAAGGAGAAAAAACAAGGGCTCCGGGATCAGCCGGAGCCCTTTATCGGGATGGTGATGGGATGTGTATAGAAAAATATTTTCAAAGAGTGCTTATAATTGCATTTTTTACTTCATCACTCTCAGGTGATACATTAGTTTTAAACCTTCTCAGGAGATTTCCGTTCCGATCTATTAGAAATTTTTCAAAATTCCATGATATATCACCCGTAAAGTCAGGATTATCAAGCTCGGTCAGTAGTGTAAAAAGCGGGTGCTGATCATCTCCTCTTACGGAAATTCGTGAAAACAATGGAAACGACACTCCAAAATTCAATTCACAAAATTGTGCGATCTCTTCATCAGATCCCGGTTCCTGTCCGCCAAAATTGTTGGCCGGAAAACCAAGTACTTTAAATCCTTTATCAGAAAATTCGTTATACAGATTTTGAAGCCCTTCATATTGATGGGTAAAACCACACTCAGAAGCCGTATTAACAATCAAAAGTACATCGCCTTTAAATTCTTCTAAAGAAATGTTTTCACCATTAATCAGGTTCAGATTATAATTGTAAATATCTTCTGAAGAATCAGCATATAATACCATTGAAATAAGCAGCGTTAAAATTACTAATAATGTTTTCATAACTCGTTCTTTCTATTTTTACATTTAATCATATTACCTCACGTATCATTCCAAATATGAACAATTTTTTAGTTAAAATATTCTCTCTCTTACTGATGCCGGCATTTATTTTTTTTATGCCCTTCAACGGCTATGCACAAATGTTCTCAATCGGCGATGCAGAACAGCGCTCGGCACGCCCTCTTGGTTCAGCAACTATTTTTGGAGCATCCTGGGAAGTGGCTGACTTTAGTTATAAAGCAGAAGGTGCCGAAGATTTTCAGCGCCTAGATTATTCCGGCAATCTGCTGCGTCTCTTTCTGAACAGTCCCGGTCTTGACATAAGCCTCGCTTTTGGAGGCTCATTTACCGGTATGGACGATCACTCCGCAGTCAATATTAATGCGCGGCTTTACAACAACTTGTACCTTAAGCGAGATCCAAATTTTCACTTTGCTATACCCATTCAGCTCACAACCGATTTGATGCAGGTTAGTCGAAATGAGACCAGTGCTGAGTTTCAGCAAAGTTCTCTTGTTTTCGGAACCGGCTTTTTTTCTGCATTCAGGATGGGTGAACGGTTTAGTCTTCATCTAAATGCTACACCAAATTACGGCTTCAGTTTTTCCCAGGGCTCTCTTTTTGGCGGTGGATTGTTCCGTTTTGATGCAGGCACATTTGTGATGATTAACGACCTGTTCGGCAGCCGCGCGCTCTCAATCGGATATAATTTTGATTTTCGGTCATATCGTATTGAAGGGAACTTAAATGATTACGATTTTACAAGCCATTCCGTAACATTGGGAATAGGCTTTTAAGAACATTCCATGAAAATTGAAAAACTGCTGCTTGAGCTCGAATCACTTTGTATAAACGGTGGATTTACCATTCGAAAAGAACGCGGGGGATTCAGGGGAGATCAATGCGTAATAGAAGGGGATAAATTGATTGTAATCAACAAAAACCGTCCTATGGAGTCGCAGGCAGCAATCCTCGCAAGAGTCATTCAGAATCTCAATCATGACGATCTTTTCATAAAACCGGCCGTGAGAAAAGAGCTGGAATCTATCTGGAAGCGCATCGAAAAATTTGAAGCCGAAGAGAAAAAGATTGAAAACGAATAGCAAAATGAAATGTACGTTTCTCGGCACAGGCACATCTATGGGCGTGCCCGTTGCCGGCGGTTTTGGTAAAGAATTGGTTGATAATGATCCCCGAAATCAGCGTACGAGATGTTCTGCGTGGGTACAAACCGAAAATACATCCATTGTGATAGATATCGGGCCGGAGTTTAGAATTCAATCCATCCGATCAGATATTCAACAGATCGACATGGTGTTGATAACCCATGAACACATGGACCATATTGCCGGCCTCGACGATCTTCGTGCTTACAACTATGCTCAAAACGGACCGGTGCCATTATATACAACAAAAAAGGTTATCCGTTCAATTGAGGCAAGGTTCGACTACATGTTTGGAGAAAATAAATATCCCGGCTCAACTTCACTCGATTTAAACGTGATTTCTGAACCTATGCAGTATGGGGATATAACCATCACCCCACTAACCTATAATCACGGTTATATTGACGTAACGGGTTATAGGCTGAATGACTTTGCATATATGACGGACGTAAAAAGAATTCCGGATGAGACCCTCGAAAAAGTAAAAGGAAGCAAAGTATTGGTTCTAAGCGGGTTGAGATGGGGGCCTGAACACCCTACACATCTAACTATACCCGAAGCGGTGGAAATAGCTACCGCACTTAAAATTCCAAAAACATACCTCATTCACATGAACTCGTATGTGAACCACGAAGAGAGTAACAACCGGCTTCCCGATCATGTTGAGCTGGCATTCGATCAGCTTGAAATCAACATCAGCTAACCGATTCCTGCTCGGCCAGGCGGTCTATTTCATCAACAACTTTTTTTACACCCTGTGCATGATCAAGATTAAGTACCAGAATGGCATCTTCAGTTTCCACAATAGCCAGGTTTTCCACACCAACAAGGGCAATGGTTTTACTTGAGCCGGCATCCACCAGGTTTTTTGATGCATCCTGAAGTATCACGTTGGAATCGCCCACCGCATTTTCATTCTCATCTTTATCGGCAAGTTCGTGAACGGCTTTCCAGCTGCCTACATCATTCCACCCAAAGCTGCCCGGGATAACATGAACCTTGTCTGCTTTCTCCATAATGCCATAATCAATAGAAATAGATGGGCAATTATGGTAAAACCGGTTGATGTCATCATCCGTTTTTTCAGAACCGGCCAGAATTTCCATCTGCTCATAAATTTCGGGCAGATGCTGCTGAAAGGAATTCACAATGGTCTCCACTTTCCAGACAAAAATTCCGCTGTTCCACAGATAATCACCCGACCTTAGAAAATCCCGGGCACGGGCAAGTTCCGGTTTCTCTGTGAAATTTCGCACTGTGTAAATATCCCGTCCATTGAGTTTAATATCAGATGCTGCAGCACGTCGAATGTAGCCATACCCGGTTTCAGGGCGGTTTGGTTCAATGCCAATCGTAACCAGAGAGTTATGATTTATCGCTGTTTTAGATGCGGCCTGAAGCACATCCAGAAAGTTTTCACGATCCGTAATTTGATGATCTGCCGGAAGAACAACCATTACGGCTTCAGGATTATCTTTATATAACATTGCCGCAGCTGATGCAATACACGGAGCTGTATTGCGTGCTACCGGTTCTCCAATAATATACTTCTGCTCAAGGTCGGGTAGCTGTTCGTTCACAAGAGCCACATAATCGTTATTGGTAATTATCATAACATTCTGCTTGTCGATAAATCCCTCAAGGCGATCAACCGTTTGCTGAATAAGGCTCTTTTTCCCGAATAATTTCAGAAACTGCTTGGGTTTTTCTCTTGTGCTTTTTGGCCAAAAACGCGTGCCGGCTCCGCCGGCCATAATAACGGCAATATTCATTTTTCTCTGCTTTTGATTAATAAATTGATGAATGATTGTAAGGTAGGCAAAAGCCCGTCAAACCAAAACGGGATTTGAACGTGTGAGTGTAATGCTAAAGGTTGATCCAAGTTCAGGCTGACTTTCAATAAGTAACTTTTCACCATGCGCTTCCACAATGTGTTTAACGATGGCAAGGCCAAGCCCGGTACCCCCCTTATCTCTCGACCTGGATTTATCAACCCTGAAAAAACGCTCTGTAACTCTGTTCAGATCATTTTTATCTATGCCGATGCCGGTATCTTTTACATAAAGCAGAAGCTTCTCTTTTGATTTTTTGAAATCTGTAATTCCAATCTCAACATATCCTCCCGGTTTATTGTACTTCATACCGTTTTCAATCAAATTAGTTAGGATCTGTTTTATTTGATTGCGATCACCCTTTATCTGTATATTTTTATCGAAATCCTTTACGCGAATTTCTATGTCTTCTTTTTGGCCTTTGTACTGAAGGCTCTCAACCACATCCAGAATTACATCGCGCAGATACATATCCTTAATGTTCGATTTCATCTCCCCGGTTTCCAGCCGTGAGATTTCCATCAAATCGTTGGTTAAAAAGATGAGCCGGTTTACGTTCCGCATTGTTTTTTTCAGGAATAGTTCATTCACGTTTTCATCATGTATGGCGCCGTTCAAAAGTGTTTCAACAAACCCTTGTATGGCAAAGATCGGAGTTTTCAGTTCGTGCGATATATCACCAATGAACTCCTTCCTGTAATTTTCTATTTTATTGAGCCGTGAGAGCTCTTTATTCACAGAATCACTGGCTTTCACGGTTCTCTGAATCAAAAGATCAAGCTCATCGGAACTCTCAGGCAGGTCATTGTCATAATCGCCAAATTTTTTGCGCGTCATATTTTTGACAATGGTATTCAGATGCTTCAGCCTCTCTTTATGCAACCGGTTTGTTACTGTGTAAACAATCAATGATGAGGTTACAAAGAGCACAACGGCTAACCAGATAAGCTGCAGCCATGATATTTCCCCGATTACATGAACAGTTGCCGTAAAGATCAATGTGATGAAAATTGCTGAGGCTAATGCTGTTCGTAAAGATAATGGAGAGAGTAATTTATTTTTCTTTTCCTTGAGGCTCATTCTTTAAATCTGTAACCAACTCCTTTTACAGTCTCAATATAATGATCTCCGAGTTTTTCTCTTATTTTTCGAACATGTACATCCACAGTGCGGTCTACCACATAGATGTTATCTCCCCATACTTTATTAAGAAGAGTTTGGCGGTCGCGAACTTTGCCGCGTTTGCTTGCAAGGTAGTAGAGAAGTTCAAACTCTTTTCGGGGCAGTTGAAACTCCTCTTCGCCCTTTAACACAATGTAGCGGTCTTTATCAATTTCGAGATCGTGAACCTTCAGTTTCTGCACTTTCTCTTCATTATCATCAAATCGCCGTAATACAGCTTTTATTCTTGAAATAAGTTTGGTTGTACTGATTGGTTTAGTGATGTAATCATCCGCTCCTTTATTAAGTCCCTCAATTTCTGTTTTTTCATCGCTGCGCGCAGTTAGAAATATGATCGGTATATTTTTGAGCTCAGAATCATCTCTCATTTTTTCGCACACTTCAATGCCATCCATTTTGGGCATCATGATATCAAGCAGAACAAGATGAGGTTTTTGTTCTTTGGCAATGGCTATGCCATCAAGCCCATTGTCTGCTCTTAATACTTCAAAACCCTCTTTTCTGAGATTGTACTCTATTAAATCAAGAAGGTCTTGTTCGTCATCAACTACAAGAATGGTTTGTTTCGACAAAGCAATAAATTTTGTTGCGATTTTACAGTGTTACTAACGGCTTATATTGCTTAAAGATAACGAACCAACATTAAGCCAGTGTTATCTTTTCAATTGCGTAAGTGCCTGTTTCACAATCTCTGAAACGGTTGCAGTAGGATTTTTACCTGCGATCTGGTTTACCATTTGTGCCGAATCGCGTTTACTGAACCCAAGAGCTTCCAGTGCCGATGCTGCTTCCTCATGGCGGCTGCGCCCATCAATATCGCCCGATACAACCGATGGCTGCGATTCATCAAAAAGTTTATCCTTCAGCTCCAACACCATTCGCTCTGCTGTTTTTTTTCCAATGCCTGAAATGCCTGAAAGCGCAACTGTATTTTGCGTTACAATGGCTTCCATGAGAGCAGCGGCTTGCATCCCCGACAATATGGTGAGCCCCAGCTTTGGTCCGATTCCTTTTACCGTTATGAGCCGTTCGAAGAGGTTCTTCTCTTTTTGCGTGGCAAAACCGAACAGCCTCTGGTCGCTCTCGGTAAAATGGTGGTAGATAAGCAGCTTTATGGGTTCACCGGCTGCCGGCAGAGTGCCAAGCGTCTGGCTTGAAATCTCCACACCATACCCAACTCCCTGCACATCTATAATGCACTCATTTTCCCTTTTTGATGCCAGTTTTCCGCTGAGGTAGGATATCATCTTTATTATCTATTTCTGCCGTTAAAGTTACGCGATCATTTAATTGCATAAGTTGACAGTATTCAATTAACAGTTTACAAATTTTGTTAACTGTTAACTGCCATTTGTAAACTGTTTCAATGTTCTTTCACCCTCTCCGGGTTTTGGTCAATAAATGCCGCCCAGGATGACTTTCTGTTGTTTTGATGCGTTTTTTTTGATGCATTCTGCGTGTTCTGATTGCCCATGTGCGTGTAGTGGCACCAGGCAACGGCAAGGGCATCGGTAGCATCACCCGAAAGCTTCTCAACCGGAATATTCAGTAATTTTTGCAGCATGAAAGCCACCTGCTTTTTGCTGGCATTTCCGTTACCGGTAATTGCTTTTTTAACAGACTTGGGATAATACTCCGCAACAGTAAGGTTCTCGTTGGTAATTGCAAGAATAGAGGCGGCCTGTGCCCTGCCCAGCTTCAGCATAGCGAGCGGATCTACTCCGTATACCGGGGTTTCCACAGCGCATACATCCGGCTTATAAATCTTTATCAGTTTGGATATCTCTTCAAAAATATATTGAAGCCGCCCGGTATGATCTTCCATCTTCTCCATCCGGAGAACATCGCAAACTTCAACCGTAAACCGGGAGTTATCTTCAACCAGAACGGCAAAACCTGTCGCTCTTGACCCGGGGTCGATTCCTAATATTTTTTTAGCCATAACCGGATCCGTTTAAATGAATAATCTACAAAGTTACAGTCGAAATCATCCGGATGAAACCGCTCAGGTTAAACCGTAACAGGTCTCAGCCGGACTACTCCTCTTTATCACCGTAAAGGGCAACAAGTCCCTCAATCATCTCTTCCGAAATACCGCAGGTTACAAATCCGCCATCGTGATACAAGTTCTGCATGGTCACTTTTCGTGTAAGATCAGAAAAGAGAGTCACGCAATAGTCCGCACATTCGTCTGCAGAAGGGTTTCCAAGCGGAGCGATCATATCGGCAAAAGTATACATCCCATCAAATCCTTTGATGCCT
>SLJB01000260.1 GCA_007135335.1 Balneolaceae bacterium | reverse complement strand
TAAAAGAGTGCAGAGTATGGCTTCGGGTTACGGTTTCGAAGTTTTTATAGCGTACTTTCAGGGTGATAGTCTTACCTGCGGCCTGAAGTTTTTCCATTGACTCTGCTATTTTTACTGACAATTCATCAAGAAAATCATGAATCCATTGCAGATCAGAAACATCTTCAGAAAAAGTGCGCTCTTTCCCGATAGATTTTCTTACCCGATGCGGCTTCACCGCCCTGCGATCTTGTCCCCGTGCAATTCTATAATAGTGATGCCCGGCTTTTCCAAATAATTTAACGAGCTCAATCTCACTCCACTTTTTTAAATCAGCCCCGTTTTTAATACCGAAACTTTCCATTTTTTGTTGTGTAGCTTTCCCAACACCGTGGAAACGTCCGATGGCAAGATTTTCAATAAATAGTTCAGCTTCATCAGGTGTAATAATACTCAGCCCATCGGGTTTGTCGAGATCAGAGGCTATTTTGGCAAGAAATTTATTAAAGGAGACACCCGCTGAAGCGGTAAGGCCGGTCTGCAGTCTAACTAATTTCTTGATCCGTGCAGCAATGATGGTGGCCGATGGAATCTGTTTATGATTTTCGGTTACATCCAGATACGCTTCATCGAGTGATAACGGTTCAACGAGATCGGTAAATTCAAAAAAAATTTCCCGGATATGATGCGATACTTCTCTGTAAATATCAAACCGTGGTTTTAAAAAAACAGCGTGCGGGCACAGTTTTACAGCTCTTGATGCCGGCATTGCGGAGTGAATTCCATATTTTCGTGCTTCGTAGCTTGCCGCAGCTACAACACCTCTGCCTTGAGGGGAGCCGCCAACAATAACCGGTTTGTTTTTATATTCCGGAAAATCTCTCTGCTCAACTGATGCAAAAAAGGCATCCATATCGATATGGATAATTTTTCTGATGATTTCATCCGGTTTTTTCATAAAAAAACTGCTTCAAACAGGTGAAAATTTGTATCTTTGCCCGTCAAAGTAAAGTAATACAATTATAAATCTTTTGATTCATGGAAGAATTAAACAGCGTAACAATTTATTGGTTAATCTCAATTGGCCTTTTCATCGGATATATTATTGATATTGTGATGATCAAACGCGGAATCGGGATGATAGGAAACGTTGTTTGGGGCGCGGCCGGTTCAGTAATTATCGGTGTAATTTCAATACAGCTAAACCTCTTCGCACCTTTGGTTTACGCTTCTATTGGTTCCATCGCCTTTCTATTTCTTATTAATGTTTTTAGTTTCCATACCGAAGATAAGGTGGACGCAAAATCCTTATAACTCAGAACTTTCATTAAAGCTTTGAATCTGCCTGCTCTTAGCGGATACGCACTTTGGTTACTGCCGGACAGATCATCAGGCAGACTTATAGGGAAGCAGATAGAGAAACTGAGTAAGTTATTCTCTTCACATTCTTTTTATCCGCATATAACCATCGGCAAAGTGCCCGATTTAAATGAAAAACAACTCTCAACTGCACTCGTTCAAATTGCATCAGGGATAAGGTGCTTCAAGATAAAATTGAATAATGTTGAGTGCAGAGATCATCCCTTTCAAAAGCTGATTGTTTCGACGATTAACCCACCTCTATTCGCAGAATGTGCAAACAGTATTGACCAAACTCTAAATGGAGCCTTCGGGAAGCGCGATGACCACCATATCTCACTTCTCTATTCAGACCTCAATTGTTCTGAACTGGTTCAAATAGAAGAAATCTTGAAACCAAAATTGCCCGCAGTTGTTAAGATGAATAGAATTGTGCTTGTTCATCTGCAAGGTCTACCGGATGAGTGGAATATTGTTAAAGCATGTGAATTGAAGAGTTAGCTTATTTTTGATTTGTAAGTCAGTAGCATATTTACGACAATTCATACAACATCTGCCATAAATTATAGGAGAATCATGAGTGAGTACAAGTTTTATGAACAAGTTAACAGAGCATTTGATAAGGCTGCAGCATATACGCGGTTTTATGCCGGATTGCTTGCACAGATGAAATCGTGTAATGATGTGCTTCATATTGCATTTCCGCTTGAGAGAGACGATGGCAGTATTGAAGTAATCCATGGATGGAGAGTAGAGCACAGCCATCATAAACTGCCCACAAAAGGTGGCATTCGTTATGCGATGACTGTGAATGAAGATGAGACAATGGCCCTTGCCTCGTTAATGACGTACAAATGTGCTGTTGTGGATGTTCCTTTTGGTGGAGCTAAAGGAGGTATCAGAATTGATAAAAATAAATATTCTGAGGCTGAGCTTGAGCGGATTACAAGACGTTATGCATTTCAGCTATATAAGAAAAATTTTATAGGTCCCGGTTCTGATGTACCTGCACCTGATTACGGCACCAGCGCGAGGGAAATGGGCTGGATCTTGGATACTTTCCGGCAATTAAGCTCCGACATTAATGCTGAAGGGTGTGTAACAGGGAAACCTATCAGCCAGGGCGGTATTCGTGGGCGAACAGAAGCTACAGGGCGCGGTGTATTTTTTGGAATTGAAGAAGCCTGCTCAAACCGGGAAGATATGAAAGCACTCGGATTAGAAACGGGAGTTGAAGGCAAAACATTTGTTGTTCAGGGTCTCGGAAATGTAGGCTATCATGCCGCAAAATATATGACAGAAGCCGGTGCCATAATGGTTGGTGTTGCCGAAATTGATGGTTCTATCTACAGCAGTGCCGGTATTGACCTTGAAAAACTGATGGAGTACAAAAAGGAAAAAGGCGGAATTGTTGGGTTTGAGGGGGCGGAAATGCTGAAAGACAGCTGGGCAGTTCTAGAAAGTGAATGCGATATATTGATTCCGGCTGCTCTTGAAAATCAGCTTAACGAGAAAAATGCAAATAAGATAAAAGCTAAGATTATCGGAGAAGCGGCAAACGGCCCTACCACTTCAGAAGCTCACGAAATTATCAAAAACCGGGGAGCACTTATTATCCCGGATAATTATCTGAATGCAGGTGGTGTTACTGTATCTTATTTCGAATGGCTCAAAAATATTCAACATGTTAGGTTTGGCCGGATGGGCAAGCGTTTTGAGGAGGACAGTTATAAACGAATACTTTCTGTTATTGAAACTATATCAGACAGAACATTTACCTCAAAAGAGCTGGAAATCTTAGCAAGGGGTGCCGGTGAAAAAGAACTGGTGGATTCCGGGTTAAAAGATACTATGGTAAATAGTTACAATGAGATCAATGAGATTCGAAAAATTCACGATGTTGATTTACGAACAGCTGCTTTTATCAGCGCGATAAATAAAGTTGGCGAAATCTACGAGCAGATGGGAATATTTCCATGACAAAAAAAACCCTGCACGTTTCAACGTGCAGGGTTAATAGTATGCATTTCTTTTAACCAAAACATTTAGTAACTATTACGCCGCTGATCAGAGAAGGTTTCGCTTTATTTTAAAAAAAGAGAAAAGTTTTTCAGATCTGTTTTCTGTTGAGTTATCCGAATTTATGCATGTATTAAAAAACATTTCAATCCTGTATACATGCTGTTATGATGGCGGCCAGGGTGATCTCTATTCCATCAATGACGCTGCTGTAGTCTGGCATGAGGGTGTCATTAAATGGACAGGTAAAGAGCTCGATTTGCCGGCTGAATTCAACTCAGCCGAAGTATATGACGCCAATGGAGCTATGGTAATTCCGGGCCTGGTTGATTGCCACACACATCTCTGTTTTGGCGGGTGGAGGCCCGATGAATTTGAAATGCGTATACGGGGTGAGAGTTATCTGAATATCGCGAAAGCAGGTGGCGGAATACTTTCCACAGTGAAAAAAACAAGAGAAGCTTCAGTAGAAAAATTGTATGAGAAATCAGCCGGCTTACTTCAGAAAATTATTCGGCAGGGAATTACTTCTGTTGAGTGCAAAAGCGGATATGGATTAACGCTAAAGGATGAAATAAAATTGCTGAAGGTGTATAAGTTGCTACAGGAAAATTTTTCTGTGAATGTGGTTTCTACATTTTTAGGTGCTCATACCATCCCGCCGGAATACCTGAACAACAGGGAAGGATATATAAGAGTGTTGATTGATGAGATAATTCCACTTGTTGCAGAAGAGAAACTGGCAGTATTTTGCGATATTTTTGTTGAAGAATCTGCATTCAGTGTGGATGAAGCGAGAAGAATTCTTGAGGCCGGCAAGAAGTATGGGCTAAAACCGAAACTACATGCTGATCAGCTTAGTGATGGCGGTGGTGCTGAGCTCGCAGCGGAGTTGGATGCTGTAAGTGCTGATCATCTTGAGCATGTATCTGAAAAAGGCCTGCAAAAAATGGCAGAAAAAGGTGTGATTGGGGTAACACTTCCGCTTGCTTCACTCTACACACAACAGCCTTACACAAATTGCCGCCAAATGGTTGATGCGGGTGTAAAAGTAGCGGTAGCCACCGATTTTAATCCAGGTTCAGCTCCATGCTATCACCTGCCACTCGCTATGATGTTAGCCTGTAATCACGGCAGACTAACACCCTCAGAAGCATTAAAAGGGGCTACGAACTATGCTGCGAAAGCAATCGGACTGGAAAAAAAAGCAGGTTCAATTGAAGCCGGAAAGCAGGCCGATTTTGTTTTAATAGATACAGCTGATGTAAACTTTTGGATGTATCATTTTGGCGGAAGCAGCGTAAGAGGAGTGTTTGTAAAAGGCAAACAGATCCATTGATCTGCTCAAAAACAAAAGCAGTTTTTCAAATCAAAAAATTTAAGTACCTGTGCTTGAACCCATTCTGTGGTTTGTTATCGGTTTAGCGGCCCTGATTGGCGGGGCAGAAGTACTGGTGCGTTCAGTATCAAAGCTGGCAGTTATTTCAGGTATTCCAAAGCTGTTAATTGGATTAACAGTTGTTGCGTTTGGTACAAGTGCTCCTGAACTGGCCGTTAGTATCCAGGCCGGAATAGATGGTCAGACTGATCTCATGTTGGGTAACATAGTAGGCAGTAATATTACAAATACCCTCCTCATTCTGGGGATTTCAGCACTTGTAATTCCTTTAAAGGTGAACAAAAACCTCATCAAGTGGGATGTGCCCATAATGATAGCGGTAACCATTTTTGTTTATCTGCTTGCAAGCAATGGCAGCATCTCATTTATAGAATGCCTGATTCTTTCCATCATTCTGCTGGTATATCTGGTTTATCTTGCTCGAAGAAAGGGGAGCGTACAGCCGGAAACTAAACAAGAGTTGAAAAAAGGATGGTTTAGCGTGCTTATTAATCTTTTTGCGGCAATTGCCGGACTCACCGCACTGATCGCAGGGGCAAGATGGCTGATTGGCAGCGCACTTATTTTTGCCGAGATGGCCGGTGTGAGTGAGCTGACCATTGGCCTTACAGTTGTTGCGATGGGTACATCTATGCCGGAGATTGTTGTGTCGCTGGTTGCGGCACTGAAAGGAGAGAAGGATATTGCAGTTGGCAGTATAGTTGGGAGTAATATTTTAAACCTGCTTGCAGTACTGGGTGTTTCAGGGCTTTTTATTCCCGGCGCCATTCCGGTTCAGGCCGGGTTACTATCATTTGATCTTTTGGTTCTCATTGGAGCTTCTCTGTTGTGTATCCCCATTTTTTATACAGGTCATAAAATTGTAAGATGGGAGGGCATTCTTTTTCTATTCTTCTATTTCTCATATATATTTTACATCTATCTTTCTTCAACAGAGCATGATTTTTTGATTGTATTTGTAAATGTAATTCTATTTTTTGTGCTTCCGGTTGTAGTTTTTTCTATGGTTACTATCACTTATATGGAGTGGAAAAAAAGATATCGTTTCAGAAATTTCAACCAAAACAGGCAAAATGAGTAACGATCTGAGACTTCGTGATTTTTTCGGCAAACGAACATCCGTTATGTCACAAATTCATCTTCTTGAGTTTCCGTCAGATCAGGGAGTCTCCATTAACGGCGGCCGGCCGGGATCTGCAAAAGCTCCCGAATTGATTCGGGCTGCACTTGGAAACCTTACACCCCATGCAACGCATTATCAAAAACATACAGATATTTTTGAACGAACGCAGCTTTCAGGTGTAATTCCGTGTGATAAAGAGGTTGAAACAGATCAAAAGCGTCTGGCAGCAGCTGTTGCAGATAGGCTGAAAACCGGAGTAATGCCTATAGTTCTTGGCGGCGGACACGAAACGGCATTTGGCCACTTTCTTGGTTATGCTCAATCTGATATGCCTGTAACAATCATTAACATTGATGCTCATGCAGATGTAAGACCTCTAAAAAACGGACTAGCTCACTCCGGCTCACCCTTCAGACAGGCAGTTGATCATGATTCGGGTTTGTGTTCATCCTATCACGTATTTGGGTTGAATCCATCATCCGTTTCATTGGAGCATTTTCATTATGTGAAAAAATGTGGAACGCCAATTTTTGATTATGAAACTACCCAAGAAAAGATTCAGGAAAAACTTCAAGAGACAGAGGGCAATATAATGATTTCCATGGATATGGACGCAGTAAGCCAGGCAGACGCTCCCGGAGTGAGTGCCCCGAATACGTCCGGAATCAGCAAAGATCTTTGGCTGAATCTCGCATTCAGCTTTGGGAAATGCAGTAAGGTAACTTCGTTCGATATCTGTGAAGTGAATCCACTTTTCGACAGAGACGGGCAAACCGTAAAGCTTGCCGCGCTTACAATCTGGAGTTTTCTGCTTGGTTACTCAATGAGGTGATATATTTGTTGTTAGCCACATCAATCACCTGTTTAATTATTTTTCTACCAAAATCCAACCATCTTCATCTACCATTTTTTTGGCGTATTTCCACTTCACTTTTTTCGTCTGATTCGTGCTCAGATTTTGCACTTTTACGTAGTCATTACGGCCCGGTTCGTCTTCCACGATTACCGGCTGGCGTTTTTCTCCCGGTGCCTGCGGGCGTTGCTGCTGATCACCGTCACCTTGTTGTGCTCCCCTGAAACCCATATTTGTTGAATCAGCGTGCTGGGTTTGTGCTTTTGCCATGTCGTACTTGCCTTGTGCTTTCTGTGCTTGCTGAGGTGCACCGGACATTTCGGGAATGGCTTTCCAGATTAGCGTAATAGTCTCTTTATTGATCTCATCAAGCAGGCCTTTAAACATCTCGAAAGCTTCTCGCTTGTATTCAAGCAGAGGATCTTTTTGCCCAAATGAACGCAGCCCGATACCCTCTTTTACAGTATCAAGTTCACGAAGATGTTCCATCCATTTGTTATCAATGGTAGAAAGAATAGCTGTTCGTTCAAGCGAGCGCGCAACTTCACGGCCCTGATTTTTTTCTGCACGCTCCACATCTACTATAATTCTCATGCGGCGGATACCATCGCTGAAGATAACCTGAATTTTTGTTGGTTTTTTCTCCGCATCAGATAACTGTATCTGCTGGATAATCCGATAGAGGGGTTCAGCAATCAGCTTTTCTTTTTTT
>SLJB01000247.1 GCA_007135335.1 Balneolaceae bacterium | reverse complement strand
GGTAATGTGGTAAAACTGAGTGCATTCTACGCCGGTTCACTGCATTAAACACTGCCCTTGTCATCCTGAACAAGGTGAACGGATGTGAACCGCAGTGAAGGATCTCCCTGCGGGGGTAAAATGAGGAGCAGCGTTCTTAGCACAATTCCTTTAAAACTTTCTTTTCATGGCAAATCTCCATCACCAGAAGTTTGGGTTCTGCACGGAATTCCGAAGCGGGAGCTTCGGGTGACGATTCCCTACGACTGCACCGGCTCTTCCGGCGGAGGTAATTGGCTTGTGGATGTAGTGATTTCAAGCTCGGTAACACGCGGCGACTGCCACTCGGGTTTGGTATGTTGATCTTGTTTCATTTTTTCAAGGTTCAAGGTGCAGGGCGCAAGGATCAGGGTGAATCTTGAACCCTGCGCCCTGAGCCTTGTTATTTAATTAACGTTAATTGTCTTGTAAGCATCGCACTGCCGGCCTGCAGGCGGTACATGTACACCCCGCTGGACAGGTTCATTGCGTTGAAGCTTACCTGGTGGCGGCCGGCGTTCATCTGAGTATCTACCAGGGTGGCTACCTGCCGGCCGGTCATGTCGTACACCGTCAGCCGCACGTGACCCTGCTGCGGCAGCTCGTAGCTGATAATGGTGGTTGGGTTGAACGGGTTCGGGTAGTTTTGCGAAAGGGCGAACACCGTTGGCAGCTGACCATCAGTCGGGATGTCAGTGGTTATTTCCGGAATGATGGAGAGCACAAAACGCTGACCCGCAAACATCGGGCTCATCACCGGGCTGTCGTCTGCCTGAAGATTGCGGAAGCTTTTCTCCTCGCTCATTTTTTGTTTCAGTCCGTTCACCGACATCTGAAAACTGTAAGACTGCTCATCGCGCAGATCGATAACCGTTCCGGTATGGGTGTCGGTAAGGGTGATGGTCATCTCTGAAGGAATGTTCTCAAAGGTCGGCCAGCTGAACGTAGCTTCGCCATCATAAAACTGATAATCTGCATACGCACCCGCTGCAATCTGGAACTCAACCGTTTCGCTGAGGTCGGCAGGAAGCGAGTTCAACAAGGTGGCGTTGTTGCCCTTAACCGAGTAGGTGTAGGCAAAGGATGAAGCCATCGGTGACAGGAAGTAGGCATCTGTATGCTGAAAATCCTGTGAGTAGCCCTCACCAAATCGAAAACCGGTGTAAGATTCGCTTTCGCCTGCTTCCAGCTTAAGTGTAAACACCGCAGCCGGAGTCTGTTTGAACAAGCCGCCGTTTCCGGATTCGGTTGAACGAGCAGAATGTGGAACGGTAAGCGCAGGATTTGAAGAGTTGGCTTTCACAAAAAACGCCTGGAAAGGAGCTATGAAATCAGCTGCAGTTATTCCTTCTACACCATCAGGACCCGTATTACCGCCGGTTGTGACCTGATAGTTGCCGGTCGCCGGATTCCACAGATAGGCGAAATCATCGACAGCGGTTTTGGTCCAATTTACATCAGCCCAGTCGAGCGACGCACCGAAAGGATTTCCAAGCAGGTTCCAGCCGTCTCCGTTACCTTCCGTATAGGTGAGGCTGAATGAAAAGGGTTCTGCAACTGAGTTTTCCTGACCCAGTGTAGACGTCGTAAACGGGAAAATCAGAGCCGATTCGGGAATGTCACGGTCTTTTCTTTCATACACATAAACGAAATACCCCTTGCCGGCTTCAATGGTGTTGGATGCCGGCGCCTGAAAACGATCATTATTGCTACCGCCAACAGTTTCGTTGAACATAAGCACGTTTGGTGCACCCTGCTGACTATCAGCTCCGGGAATGCCCTGTGTCCACAAATCATTGAACAGCCCGCCTGCGCCTGTAATAGTGCTGTTTGCTACAGGTGAGGTGAAAGAAACCCAGCGCGAAGGGTTATTGAGGTCTCTTTGGAAATCCAGATCTCCGGTGATGCCACCCGAGAAGATTACCGGAGTATCTGAACCGATAATCAGGCTTCCGCTGGTGCGCACGCGAATCTCGTTTTGGAAATCCGTGCTTTGGGTTAGTACCAGAGGAGCATCAGCAAAAATCATTGGACGGTTCGGGCCGGGGACTACGCCGCCCTTCCAGTTGGCCCCAACGGTTATATCGCCATCAGAACCGCCTGTCCATTCGCAGTTGCCGAGCGAGCCCCAGATGGGTTCGCCCGATGATAAGCCAAAAACAATGGGATCTGTGGTAATTATCGTCACTTCCCAGCAGTTTAAATTATGACTAAATGCTGTGGCATCTTGAAACATCCTGTGCATAGAATGCACTTTACTAACATCCCAGTTTCCTATGTCTTGGTTAAATGCAACTGCATCCTGGAACATACTACTCATGCTAGTTACGTTATTTACTTTCCAGCTCCCAATATCCTGATTGAAGGCACTGGCACTTTGAAACATACCTGAAATACTTGTCACGCTTCTCACATCCCAGCTCCCGATATCCTTATTGAATGCACTGGCACTTTGAAACATACGAAACATACTCGTCACGCTGCTCACATCCCAGCTGCCGATATCCTGATTGAAGGCACTGGCGCTTTGAAACATTAAAGACATAATCGTCACGCTTCTCACATCCCAGTTGCCAATATCTTGATTGAAGGCACTGGCACTTTGAAACATACTTGACATACTTGTCACGCTGCTCACATCCCAGCTGCCGATATCCTGATCGAATGCACTGGCACTTTGAAACATACCTAACATAGTTGTCACGCTGCTCGCATCCCAGCTGCTGATATTCTGATTGAATGCACTGGCACTTAGAAACATGCGAGACATACTTGTCACGCTGCTCAAATCCCAGCTGCCGATATTCTGATCGAAGGTACTGGCACTTTGAAACATATTACTCATATTCGTCACGCTGCTCACATCCCAGCTACTAATATCCTTATTGAATGCACTGGCACTTTGAAACATACCTAACATTGTTGTCACGCTGCTCACATCCCAGATGCCGATATCCTGATTGAAGGCACTAGCAAATTGAAACATATTTGACATAATTGTCACGCTTCCCACATCCCAGCTGCCAATATCCTGGTTGAAGCCACTATTCCCAAACATTAGAGACATACTTGTCACGCTGCTCACATCCCAGCTTCCAATATCCTGGTTGAATGTACTGGCAAATCTAAACAAACTTTGCGTACTGGTAACCCCGCTTGTGCAGGTGGTCGCGAATTCGGGATTGTTTGGATCTGCGGTTAGCAGTTGGTCAAGGCCGGCCCGGTCTCGTTTGGTGAAGATGGTCTCGGTGCCGAGATTGTGTACTTTGCTGGTGTCTCCCATTCCTGCAGTAGGACATGTGATGGTAACACCGTTATCGGCAAGGAACATACAAAAGCCCCACTTGGGAAGCTGAGCAGCAGTAAGTCCACTGCCATTACTAAAATTAGTAGGTTGAGATGCTATATGGCTTACACACCACTTGCTTAAATCCTGACTAAAGGCAGAAGCTATACGAAACATGTTAGTCATGTTTGTAACATTGCGAACATCCCACTTACCAACATCCTGGTTAAATCTTATAGCATTAAGGAACGTTGCATTCATACTGATAACATTGCCTACATCCCAATTTCCAATATCCTGATTAAAATTTTGAGCATTATTAAACATTTGATACATGTTAGTAACGCTGCTCACATCCCAGCTAGCAATATCCTCGTTAAAAGGTACAGCATCAGAAAAAAGTTGAGTCATATCCGTTATCCCACTTGTACAGGTGGTAGAAGCAAGAGAGCGGTTGGCTATAATTTCTTCACGTGTGCGCTTGGTATAGGTTTTACCATTCACCACTCCCGTCTCACCCACTAATGCATCGGGGCACATGACCGTTACCCCATTCTCGGCCAGGAAGAACAGCGGCTGGTCTCCAGCCAGTTCGGTATACGAAGAAGAGTATTCAGCCGCGTTTAAGTTTTGGCTGGCATTCGTATTCGCCATGGCTTGTGACCATCCGAACAACATTAGCAGCAGGAAAGCGCTGATGAGGGGTACTGTATTCAGGGCGCACCTCACCCATTGAGTTTGTAAACTACTTTTGTCCATAAGCTCCGTGTAAAGGATTAGGTCAAGCGAAATTCAGTCCCAATAACGCTTAACTGGTAAAAATTGTGAGTTTGTCGATCTGAAAAACCACCTGAAAGCCAGTTTAAAGTTCCATTGTATCAAATTGTTATGTCTGGCTTCAGCGTTTGAGCACTTGATTATGGAGAGCAGCAGGGGCTGAACTAATGTAAACCATTTTAATCTATGTAAATCATTTTATATGTAAAACTTAGCACCACGGTCTGATCTAAATTAAACCCGCTCAATGAGTTCAGATGCTGATGCACGCCTGGGAGCGCGAATTATAACGCAGATTTTCGCAGAAAGGCGTGGGAGTGATGGGGAGATAGAGAGAGTGGGAGAACTCCAAACCCCAAACGGTGCGAAGCACCCGAACAGTCTTTAAATGCATATGAGTATTTTCAGGCATCGCATGACCTCCCCCCGGCCCTTCTCCTGAAGGAGAAGGGAGCTCCTTTGCAGTAATTTGGTTTATTTTCGGTTTATGTAAATGTTTATTTTCACTACACAACCTGTCGGGCAATTCGTCCTCTATCCGGCCGGCAGAATGGTTTCCGGGTAGTCTCTGAGCAAGGAAGAAGATTGTGTTTTTGCCAATGTTAGTTTGGGATTTGTACTGCCGGTTTAATGGAGAGATGTTACAGCAGTAACCTCCGGGTGGTAGGAATCTAACTTTATGTAGTGTGCAGATGTTAATATTCCTATGAATTACTTTAAAAGTTTCCAAAGGCCCGTGTCATCCCTGTACTTAGCACATTCCCTTTAAAAACGTTCTTTTTATGGTGAGCCTCCAGTTCATGGCTAATCTTTTATAGTTTAACATTAAACTATTTATACTTATATTGTACCAAAATTCATTTCACATATAATTACCATGTTCATAGCAACAAAAGAAAATCCATTTGAAGGTCCCCATCAAAAAGCAGGAACCGTTACCGCAGGCGAACAGCCGGAGCAGGCAAAAGGTGCCATCATTATGGTACATGGTCGCGGAGCCACGGCGGAGAGTATCCTCACTCTTGCAAACGAGTTTGAAAATATCGGGGAGTTTCATCTTACCGCGCCACAGGCCAGCCAGAATACCTGGTATCCCTACTCCTTTCTCGAACCCACAGAGCGAAACGAACCCGGGCTCTCTTCCGGCTTGCAGGCGATCTTCAACATCATGACCGGCTTACTTGAAAAAGGCATCCCGAAGGAGAAAATCATCTTTATGGGTTTTTCCCAGGGGGCTTGCCTTGCATCAGAGTTTGTGGCGCGGCATCCGGCAAAATATGGCGGCCTTATTTCGTTTAGCGGCGGATTAATTGGGGATGCTGTCTCGGCAGATAATTACAGTGGTTCGCTGGAGGGGACCCCCTATTTTACCGGCTGTTCTGATATCGACTCGCATATTCCCGAGGAGAGAGTTCATGCAAGTGCAGCTGTATTTGAGAAACTGCAGGCAGATGTTACCAAAAAAATCTATCCCGGAATGGCACATACCATCATTCAGGATGAAATTGCTGAGGCGGCCAAAATAATTAATCGTGTGACAGCTACTTAAACTATTGTTACATTGTTGGCTTAGTAATCTAATGTTACAATAATCAGATGGATATTATTTGGATTGGCTTCGCCTTTCTGTTCGGCTTTTTAGTATCACGAATTAAGCTTCCGCCTCTCGTTGGCTATTTAATTGCCGGGCTTGTACTTGCTGCATTCGGCTATGAGCCCGGAGATATGCTTCATGAGATAGCACATCTCGGGGTAATCTTTCTATTATTTACAGTAGGTCTACACATCCGGCTTAAGAACATTATACGCTTTGATATTTTGGGAGTTGGGTTAACTCACTTGTTCATATCAACCCTGATTTTCACACCGATCCTCCTCTATTTTAATTTTGACATTCAGGCAGCGATTATTATTGCTATCACGCTTGGTTTTTCAAGTACCGTTTTAACAGCAAAAAACCTCGAACGAAGAAACGAGCTTGGTGCATTTTACGGAAGAACCGCTATTGGTATTCTTATCGTCCAGGATCTTGTAGCTATTGGCATAATAGCCTATACCGGCGGTGGAATACCGTCAGTTTGGGGATTGTCTCTGTTTGCACTTCCTGTTGTACGGCCTGTATTAATAAAGTTTTTAGGCACCATAAAGGATGATGAGGTATGGATGCTTTTTGGCCTTGGCCTTGCACTTGGAGGTGCTTCCCTTTTTGAGGCATTTAATCTCTCAGGAGAACTTGGAGCACTTGCAGCCGGAATGTTACTCGCCTCTGACGAAAGAGCAGATGAGATTGCAAAAAAGATGTGGGGGGTGAAAGAGGCATTTCTGGTTGCTTTCTTTCTTGAAGTTGGATTAACCGGCTTTCCATCCACCTCCGGATTCATGATGATATTGATATTTCTCCTGTTACTTCCCCTCAAATCGATTCTGTTCTATCTGCTTTTTATGGCATTTAAGCTTCGTGCCAGAACCGGCTTTTTGGCAACTGTTTCCCTAACAGCTTATAGTGAATTTACGTTGATAGCTGGTGTTGTAGCCGTCTCGAATGGATTTATTCCTGAAGAGACAATTGTGATACTTGGCTTGCTTGTTGCTATTTCATACGCTATAAATGCACCTATTACGCTAAAAGAAGAATCTCTATGGAAAAAATGGCACTCTTTACTCACTTTCTTCGAAAGAGATGTGAAGCATCCTGAACATCAGCCAATCTCTTTAGGCTTGGCAGAGTTTCTAATAATTGGCATGGGTAATGCAGGCCGGGCTGCATACGACAAGCTAAAAGAAGAAAAAAAACCGGTCGTTGGCATGGATATTGATCCCGATCGTATTGAAAGAAACATCGCTTCGGGACGCCGTGTAATTTACGGTGATATTCAGGATACAGATCTTTGGTCTAATATGGAATTAAGTAAAGTTAAATCCGTAATGATTGCAATGGGGAATGAAAGTGTGAAAGAAAATGCTACAAAAACTCTGAGAGCAGTTGGTTTTGAAGGCCTGATCTATGTACTGACTATGCGTGAAGAAGAAGCTGAAAAAATGCAGGCAGCTGGAGCAAGTGCGGTTTCAATTCCCATTAAAGAAGCCGGAGAACGTCTTGCGGAACTGAGTGCAGATTTAAACAACCAGCAAGAGCCAAAAATTAGTCTGGAAGTAAAAAAATCAAATGATTAAATAATGAACAAACCCACTCTGATCTATGTATACGATCCGCTTTGCGGATGGTGCTACGGTTTTCATCCTGTTATGGAGAAACTTGCACTTCGATTTGCAGATGATCTGACCATCAACGTAATTGCCGGCGGACTTGCCGTAGGCGAAAATGCACAAACCATTGCGGAAGGGTACTCCTATATTCCGGACGG
>SLJB01000087.1 GCA_007135335.1 Balneolaceae bacterium | reverse complement strand
TAATTCGCCCGGTCATAACTACCGTCTGCTAAATTACCCGCATGAGATTTATCTTTAAACTTATCCTTTTTTTCCTTCTTTTGTTTGTTGGAGTTTCAGGATTAGCGATTTACTGGACATTTTACAAACCCCTGCCCTCCTATAATACCGAACTGGATTTGCCCGGCCTCCGGCAATCGGTAGATGTACACTGGGATCCCTACGGAACTCCCTATATTTATGCAGAAAATGAGGAGGATCTCTACTTTACCATAGGATACATCCATGCTCAGGAACGCTTATGGCAGTTAACATTGTCTCAGCTGGCTTCAGAAGGGCGATTTGCGGAATTTCTTGGCGAAGAGCTTATCCCCTACGATATCCATCAGCGAACACTCGGCTTTTGGGAAACAGCCACAAAAATTGAAAGTGAAGCTCCCGATCATTTGTTACACCTGCTTCGTCAATACTCTGCAGGGATCAACACCTATGTTGAAAATAACCGGCGAAATTTACCTATTGAATTTTCCCTTCTTGATGTAACTCCCATCGAGTGGACTCCTGCACACTCTATTGCCATTTCCCGTTTGATGGCCTGGGATCAGAACATGCACTGGTGGAGCGAATTGACCTATGCATATCTCGCAGAGGTACTTGATCCCGTTTTACATCGGCAGCTTATTCCCGTCTATGATGATTCATTTCCCACTATGATCAGTGAAAGTGTAACATATGGTGCGGCTCAGCAAACCATGAGTTTTCTTGAAACAGAGCTGAAGATGCGTTCTTCCCTCTCAAAAGAAGGGTCTCCATTTGGGAGTAATGCCTGGGCAGTAAATGGCAGCCGAACAGAGTCCGGTTTACCCATACTTGCGGGCGATCCACATATGGGTTTAAGTATCCCCGGTTTTTGGTATGAGTTGTTTGTGAATATACCCGGCCATCGCATGGCCGGAGCTACTATACCCGGAGCTCCGTTTATTGTATTGGGGCAAAACGACCGCCTGGCCTGGTCAATGACCAATATCATGGCCGATGACACTGATTTTTTTCTTGAATCTGTTTACGAAGCCAATCCACGCGAGTACATAAGTGACAGCCTCAGCTCCACCATTCAGACTCTTCCTTTTGAGGAGCGAAGGGAAATCATTCAGGTGAAAAATAGTGATGATAAGCTTCACATTGTAAGATCTACTCAGAATGGTCCTGTTATCAGTGATATACACCCAAATTCGGGATTAATTGGCAATCGTGATGTAACTCTTCGCTGGAAGGGTCATGATGTGAGCCATGAACTTTGGGCAATCTACCAAATGAATCGGGCAGAGTCGATGGAAGAGTTCAGAAATGCCGTAGAGCAGTTCCATTCACCAGGTATGAATTTTATTTATGCTGACATCGAAAATAATATCGCCATCTTTACAGGAGCCTCACTCCCTGTTCGCGATCATAATCCGTTACTATTCAGGCATGGTTGGGACCCTTCCTATCAGTGGGGATCTTCCATTCCCTTTGATGAACTGCCGCATGTTGTAAACCCGGAACGGGGTTATGTTGCACACGCAAACAATAAGATACACACTGATTCATATCCCCATTATATCTCAACGTTCTGGGAACCGCCATCCCGAATTCAGAGAATTGAAGAGCTTATCGAAGCCGTGGATACTGTTTCTACAGGATATATACAATCCATGCAATATGATGTTTTTTCACAACATGCCGCTGATATTATCGACATAATCATTCCCATTTTACGAAGCGGTCCAAACTCCGGGCAATTCAGTATAGCCCTCTCCTATCTTGAAAACTGGAACCATGAATATGAACCGGCATCTGCGGCCGCATCCATTTTTGATCTCTTTTTTATGAATCTTGCTGAGAATGTTCTTTTGGATGAAATCGGTGAAGAGGCATATTTCAATCTTGTTAGACTTGAGCACCTGCCGGTACTCATTATTACTAAAATGTTGCAAGATGATAGCTCTTTCTTCAATGTGATATCAACGGGCCAAATTGAAACCCGTGCTGATATTGTACGAAGGTCAATGGCACAAGCAATCAATCAGCTACAGGAAACGTTTGGTCCGGAATCATTTGAATGGAGATGGGAAAATGTGAACACCTTTACACTAAAACCACCCCTTCTTGGCGAAGCAAGTGAAAATCCCGATGCACCCGCTATCTTCCGGTTAATCGTCAATAACCTGTTCAGTAAAGGCCCCTATGGTGTGCGTGGGCATGGGATGAGTATTAACAAAGGTCAGTACAGCTGGCACCGGCCATTTGAAATGAACCTGGGTGCATCCATTCGCCGGATTATTGATTTTTCCGCGCCTGAAAGGGTTCTCACAGTGCTTCCCACAGGCCAATCCGGCAACCCGCTGTCAGCCAACTATGGCGACCAGACAAACTTATGGCTTGAAGGCCGTTATCGGTTTATATATCAGGATAGTACATTCTTTCAGCAGACCAGCTACCAAACAATGAGATTAAACCCTCAGCAGTAAACAACTATTTAATTTGATATCAAACGTACCCGAAATGAAGCATATTTTACCACTCATACTACTCATCATTCCAATGTTGCTTATCTCCTGTAAAACTTCTGAAACACCGGCAGACGCGTATCAAGAGCCCGCTGTGGAGGTACCTGATGAACCGGCAGTTACAGTTCCTGAAGAGACCTATCCCACAGATTACAAAATTACAGATCCTGTTGTGAATGCAGACTCCATTCTGACAAATATGACACTCGACGAGAAGATCGGGCAGTTATTTGTGGTGCCAGCTTACGGAACATTTTCAAATGATCGTGAACGGACCATTCAGCGCCTTGAACGTTTGATACGTGATTACCACATCGGGGGGCTCATATTTTTCAGGGGTGATGTGTATGGTCAGGCTGTGTTAAATAACAGATTGCAACGTATCTCGAATCTCCCTCTTTGGATCACACAGGATATGGAATTTGGTGCGGCGATGCGTGTAAGTGGCACAACCCGTTTTACTCCTGCTATGGGTATTGCGGCAACCGGAAATCCGGAAAATGCCTATCTCAAAGGATTGATCACCGCTCGTGAAGCTCATGCACTTGGGGTTCACCAGGTTTTTGCACCGGTTTTAGATGTAAATAACAATCCGCAGAATCCCGTTATAAATGTACGTTCTTATTCTGCCGACCCGCAAATGGTTTCAGAGTATGCCCTGCAATTTATGGAGGGCATAGAAAGTGTTGGAGTGATGGCAACCGGTAAACATTTCCCCGGCCATGGCGATACAGATACCGACTCTCATCTTGCTTTACCAACGATTAACCACACCTATGATCAGCTTGAGCAAGTTGAACTCATCCCATTCAGAAATGCCGTTGATGGCGGCCTGAGAAGTGTGATGAGCGCCCATATTGCCTTCCCAAATATAAGTGAAAACATCGGCCTTCCCGGCACACTTGATGCATCCATTCTGAACAGAATTCTGGTTGACAGTCTCGGCTTTGATGGTCTGGTTGTTACTGATGGTCTTGAAATGCGCGGTATCACCGATCACTACTCACCGGGAGAAGCCGTAATTCTTGCACTGCTGGCAGGTGTTGATATGATGCTCATCAGCCCGGATGAAATGACCGCCATCAACGAATTGAAACGAGCAGTAGAAATCGGGCGCATTACTGAAGAGAGAATTGATCAATCGGTACGGAAAATACTGAATCTGAAGATTGAACACAGAATTTTTGAAAACCGGTTCTCCGATGTCGAATCACTAAGTAAGCTGATTAATACCCCTGACTATCAGGCTACTGCAAACAGAATTGCCCGTGAATCGATCACGGTTCTGAAAAACGACCGGCATATCCTACCCATCCGGGAAGCGGATTATCAAAATATTGTGGTAGTAGCCGTCTCTGATACCGACGGACACTCCTCCGAAAGTGTTCTGCAGCAAGAGATGCGAAGATACCACTCCGGTGTTCGATTTCATGCGCTGAACAACCGCACAACCGTGCCTGAAATCAACCAGTTGATAAGAGATTCACAACGTGCCGATCTGCTTGTGATCGGTTCATTCATCACTGTTCGTTCACATCAGCCCATGCAAATACCGCAACGCCTGCGCGGTGTATTGAACGATTTGATGGCGATGAATCAACCCAAAATACTCACAGCTTTCGGAAATCCTTACGTTATTGGTGATCTGCCCGATACGGATGTACATATTCTTGCCTGGGCTTCTACTGCCGATCAGGTTCGGCAAACGGTTCCATCCCTATTTGGTGCATCTGCTGTTCGTGGTACATTTCCTGGAGAAATTCCCGGTCTTTACGCTATCGGCGATGGATTGGAAATTGAACAATCAATCGTGCGGTTCGATATTCCTGAAGCTGCCGGAATGGTAACCGATTCCCTTTTACACATCGACATGGTTATGCAGAATGCCATCAACGATTCGGTTTTTCCCGGCGGTGTGGTGGGTGTAATGAAAAATGGTTCGCTGGTTTGGCAGCAGGGCTATGGTTATCACGACTATACCAAAACAAGACGTGTACAGGCTACGGATGTGTTTGATCTTGCGTCCGTTACCAAAATTATGAGCACCACAACAGCCATCATGAAACTGGCAGATGAAGGCCTCATTTCGATTGATGATCCCGTGGCAAAATACATTGATGAGTTCGATACCGCAGACAAGCGGGAAATAACTATTCGTCATTTTCTATTGCACACCTCGGGTTTACCTGCATTTCAAATCTATGTGGATGTGTTTCGATCCCGGGCAGAAATCCTTAACGCCATTCGTAATGAACCGCTTCTTAACAAGCCGGGTGAACGGTATGTATACAGTGATCTTGGCTTTATTTTGCTTGGTGAGATTGTGGAATCGGTGAGCGGTAAACGGGTTGACCAGTTTATGAGAGATGAATTTTATGAGCCTATGGGCTTGCACTCAACCTGGTTTAATCCCGAGCAAGCAGGTCCCAGAGTAAGTAACAGAATTTTGCCAACGGAAATTGATACAGTCTATAATCGCGGAACTGTACACAGACGGGTTCATGATGAGCGTGCCTACTTTATGGATGGAATTGCCGGACACGCAGGTTTGTTTTCATCATTGCAGGATATCTCGAAATATGCATATATGCTGTTAAATAAAGGTACATATGGCGGCAAACAATATCTATCGCCGCAGACGATTGAGTATTTCACAGGCCAACGATCAACGATTAATCATCGAGGACTTGGATTCGATCGTAAAAGTGAAGGGTTCAGCTCTGCCGGTACACTTACCGGAGATCAAACATTTGGGCATCTTGGGTTCACAGGCACCAGTTTATGGGTAGATCCGGACGATGATATTGCCATTATCCTACTCACAAACCGAACTTATCCAAACAGAAGCTATGGAGCTGACATCCGTTTTATAAGAGCTGCAATATCCGATGCAGTAATGAACAGCATTGCAAAATGAGTGAAAACAAAATAAAGACCGGCAGCAGTTATTCTCCCTATTCCGGGCAGCAGGAGTCCTGTTACATTGAAGGAAGCTCCGGACTTTTATATCCCGGAGTTAAGATTGAAAACATCTCCTATCCTCTTACCATATCTGCGGTGCAGGCAGCGGTTTGCAGCTGTCTTGCAAATGGGGACACTCCGGAAACCCTCTATCAACCCGGAGTAAAGTCCGACTTATTGAAGTATTGGGTTGATGAATTTAAACTCAGGGTATTGGATGAGCAGCCGGCTTCAGAAAATCCGATCTACAACCCTGTTTCTGAAATCTCAGATAACATAGACACAGAACTTCAGCAACTTTGCGATAAAGCAGTAACCATCCACTCCGATTTTCCAGTTTCAGCAATATTGATAACTGAAGCAGGTGCTATTTCAGGAGTGAATGTTGAAGTTAGTGTATGGGCTTTAGGTCTTTGTGCCGAACGGGTTGCTTTGTCGCGTGCAATATCAGCCGGAATCACAGCGTTCAGATTTATGCACGTTTATGCACCTAAAAGTGAATTCTGCAGCCCATGTGGTGCGTGCCGACAGGTGCTTAATGAATTTATGCCCAAATCGATGGTCTACCTGCATCATACAGCTTCCGCCATATCCAAACACTTCGTTGAACACTTATTGCCTTATGGCATCACATCAGCTTCATTAAAGAACAAGTAGTCTCATGAAATTTATAACCGCACTCGATTACGAACATCTTGATAATGGCATGTTCCTGACCGCTTTTGCCCGTGCCCTCTCACAAAAAAAAGAACGGGGTATCATTTTACATGGAGATAGCGAATACACAAACCGAATTATTCAAACCGGTGTAATGCGTGAAGATGCAACTATCCGTGCCACAAAAGAGTTGAGCCGCCGGCTGGTAGCTCTGCTGGCTGATGAAGGCGTACCGGTTATTGCCCTGAATGGATATCAAAAATCATTGGTAACGATTACGAACGACAGAATTACAATTGATAAATCACAGATCGAAAATCTGCCGGGTGAAACGATCATCCTCATCTCAAATCTGGTTACATATCAGGAACGTTCTTTTCAATCCCTATCCCTTTCCGATCTGTCCGAAGCATTTCTGACAACCTTTCAGATAGAAGAATTAACCCTTTTCAGCATTAAAGATGGAGCGGATATTATGTCAGCTGAATATCCAAAAATTGTAGGTTTATCTAATTCATATAATGAAGGGGTCAAACAGCAAATACCAAAAGAGTTCAGATCAGCAGATTACAGAATAAAACTAACTACACCATCGGTTTTTTAAGAGCTACAGACTTTGTCGATTATATAAAACGCTGTCTATATGACGAAAAAGCCATTTTTATTTGCCCATTAGCACTCTGTTCAATAGTTTAAGCATCTATTTGTAATATTAACTAAATAATTGGTGTTCCTCATGAGCAGAAACGAACAACTTAAATCACTTCTTGCAGAACTTGAACCGGAAATGGATAAGTTTTACAACAAAGAGAATAAGGCAGCCGGTACAAGAGCCCGAAAAAAACTTCAGGAACTGAAAAATCTATCTCAGGAAATTCGTCTTGAAATTCAGGATTTTAAAAATTCAGGTAAAGTCTGATTTATAAGTCCACTGATAGTACAGCCACACAATTAAAAGTGTGGCTTTTTTTTAATTCTTACTTGACTTAAGAAGCTGCCTTCCCTTATATTTAAAGCTTCTGATAAAAACTAAACATCAGAAAATTCCTCGGTAGCTCAGTGGCAGAGCAATCGGCTGTTAACCGATCGGTCGCTGGTTCGAATCCAGCCCGGGGAGCTTTTTAAGGCAAATTACATCCCTGTAGTTTGTCTTTTTTTATGACAACACCTCAGAGCAATCGGATGGTATCCGCCTCAGGCGGACGCTGGTTCGAATCCAGCCCGGGGAGCTTATTAAGGCAAATTACATTTCTGTAGTTTGCCTTTTTTTATGACAACACCTCAGAGCAATCGGATGTTATCCGCCTCAGGCGGACGCCGGTTCGAATCCAGCCCTG
>SLJB01000123.1 GCA_007135335.1 Balneolaceae bacterium | reverse complement strand
GTAGTACCAGCAGGAACCTGCCCATTGAGGCATGGTATTGGTTTCTCGCAGTGCCTTTTTTCCGGTTTCGGGATCGGTAGTTTCTACCCAGTTTTTTGCTCTTGCCAACGGTGGTTCACCTGTTTTGGTGGGCTGAAAATGATCCACTTCTGGTAAAGATACAGGTAAATCCGACTCCGGAACTGCCTTCGGTTTTCCATCCACATGTAATATGGGGAATGGTTCACCCCAGTATCTCTGCCGGGAAAAGAGCCAGTCACGCAGTTTGTAATTTACACTCTTGTTGCCCACCCCATTATTTTCCAGCCAGGCTATAATCTTTGTTTTAGCTTCTGTGATGTGTAGGCCATCCAGGAAATCGCTGTTGATGGACGGACCATCGCCGGAGTACGCTTTTCCATTAAAATCTTCGGGTGGCTGAACCGTACGGATAATTGGTAGTTCAAATTTTTCGGCAAACTCCCAGTCACGTTCATCTTCACCGGGTACAGCCATAATGGCCCCGGTTCCATAATGAGCAAGAACGTAATCGGCAATCCAGATAGGAATTTCAGTACCATTCACCGGATTGATGGCATAAGCACCTGTAAATACTCCTGTTTTTTCTTTTGTTAGTTCCTGCCGTTCAAGATCCGATTTATTTTCTGCAACCTCTTTGTAGGCTTCCACCTCATCTCTTTGCTCATCCGTAGTAATTATATCTGTGAGGTGATGTTCAGGCGCCAAAACCATATAAGTAGCTCCAAACAGTGTGTCAGGGCGGGTGGTGAAAACACGAATCTTTTCGTCATGATCTGGTACCGTAAAATCAACTTCTGCACCTATGGATTTACCGATCCAGTTTCGCTGCATCTCTTTGGTGGATTCGGGCCAATCGAGCTCATCAAGATCATTGAGCAGGCGCTCAGCATACGCAGTAATTTTCAGAACCCATTGGCGCATGGGGCGCCTCACAACAGGATATCCACCCACTTCGCTCTTACCGTCAATCACCTCTTCGTTTGCCAGTACAGTTCCAAGTTCAGGGCACCAGTTCACAGGCTGCTCATCTTCGTATGCAAGGCCGCGTTCAAACAGTTTCAGGAAAATCCACTGTGTCCATTTGTAGTAATTGGGATCCGTAGTGTCCACCTCCCGGTCCCAGTCATACGAAAAGCCGAGCATTTGCAATTGCTCTCTGAAGATTTTGATGTTTCTCTCTGTTGTGATCCTTGGGTGGGTTCCCGTTTTCACCGCATACTGTTCAGCCGGCAAGCCAAATGCGTCCCATCCAATCGGGTGTAACACGTTGAAGCCCTTCATTCTTTTATAACGAGCTAATATATCTGTAGCTGTATATCCTTCCGGGTGGCCAACATGGAGCCCGGAACCGCTCGGGTATGGAAACATATCAAGAATGTAGTATTTAGGCCTGGAGTGATCATCCGGCGTCTTGAATGTCTTATTTTCTAACCAGTAGTTCTGCCATTTCTTTTCAATCGTTGAGGGATTGTATGAGCTCATCTGTATTTTCTAAATTATTCCGCTAATATTATGATTCGAATAGCCTCCAAAGATACAGAAAATTGAGATTGGAAAAAGACGTAAAAGAATCTTGAACTAATGATTAAGCATTGTTGAGCTAATCAAAATGTTTAGTATCAAATACCCTTACATAAATCAATCAGCATACCTCTTCAAAATCCCACCATACTCATCAATTCGTCTGTCCCTGAAATATGGCCAGATCTGCCTGTGATTTTCGATAATTGAATAGTCAATCTCAGCCAGTTTAACTCCCTCTTTTTCATCCATTTCTGTAATCATTTGTCCAAACGGACCACTCACAAATGAGTTGCCCCAGAATTTGGTGCCGCCCTCCACACCCACTCTATTTATACTCGCAACAAAACAGCCGTTTGCAATTGCATGGCTTCGCTGGATGGTTTTCCAGGCGTCCATAAACTCCGCTTTGTCGGTTTCGTTCTCTTCAGGCAATGTGCCTATAGCTGTGGGGTAAACAAGAATATCTGCCCCTTTCAGTGCCGTAATACGCGCTGCTTCGGGGAACCACTGGTCCCAGCAGATCAGTGTGCCAATGCTGCCGGCACTGGTGTCGAACACTTTAAACCCAAGATCTCCCGGTGTGAAATAGTATTTTTCATAGAATCCGGGGTCATCAGGAATATGCATTTTTCGGTACATTCCGGCTATGCTCCCATCCTTTTCTATAACCACCATTGTATTGAAATAAACCCCGGCGGCTTTTCTCTCAAAAAGTGGCAACAGAATTACGATGTTTAGTTTTTTTGCCAGTTTACTGAAATGTAGCGTGCTGGGTCCGGGTACCGGCTCGGCCCACTCAAAAAAACGCTGGTTTATTTCTCTGCAGAAGTAGGTAGTATTGAACAGCTCGGGCAGCGCCACGATGTTTGCCCCCTCTTTGGAAGCCTGTTCAATGAACGATTCGGCCTTCTCAGCATTTGAACGTTTAGATTCAGTGCAAGAGTACTGCAAAAGTGCAAAGCGTGTTGACGACATTAGATTAAGAATTTATGAGAACTACTATTAATTGATAAACGATTCCAATGAGTATCACAGAACCATTAAGGATATTACATATATCCTCTATATTAAGTTAAAAAAGCGCTTTTATTTCATATAATTTTCTGAAAGTCTTACCTTATAAGCCATCGTTTGAGACACTACATACAGCCTTATAAGCATTCAGCTACCTAGAACTAATTTTAAAATAAGAACATCCTGCATGAGTATTGACTATAAAAATCAGCCAAAAAGTTCTGTTAAACTCGACTATTTAGGGCTTCGAAATAATGGATCTGCCCTTTGGAATCTTACCCCTTCACAGTTGTACGAGCAAGCCATCAAAAACAGAGAAGCTGTGTTGACTGATAAAATGGCTCTTCGTGTGCTTACCGGAAAATACACCGGAAGATCGCCGGAAGACCGCTTTATTGTTGAGGAAAAGAGCTCGAAAAACAAAATCGACTGGAATAGTATCAACAAACCTGTAAGCGAAGAAGTATTTGAAAATCTGCATCGAAAAGTGGTGGATTATCTTGAGGGTAAAAGTTTATTTGTGAAAGATCTTTTTTGCGGAGCCGATCCTAAATATCGCCTCAATGTGCGAGTTGTGAGTGAAGTTGCATATCATGCTCTGTTTGCGCACAACATGTTCATAAACCCCTCCAATGATGAGCTGAAAGTGCATGAACCGGGATTCACTGTGTTGGCTGCTCCCAATTTCCAGGCAGATCCCGATGTAGACGGCACGCGAACAAACACTTTTATCCTCTGTAATCTCAAAAAAAAACTCATTCTGATAGGGGGAACTCTCTATTCCGGTGAAGTTAAAAAGGGAATTTTCTCCGTGATGAATTACCTTCTGCCGCAGCAAAACGTAATGCCCATGCACTGCTCCGCAAATATGGATCACAATGGCAAAACCGCGGTTTACTTTGGATTGTCCGGAACCGGAAAAACCACACTTTCTGCAGATTCTGATAAAATACTGATTGGTGACGATGAACATGGCTGGAGTGACAATGGAATTTTCAATTTCGAGGGTGGTTGTTATGCCAAAACCATCAATCTGACCGCAGAGAACGAACCTGAGATCTTCGAAACCACGCAAATGCCCGGTACCATTCTGGAGAATGTAGTTCTGGATGCAAACCGAACACCGGATTTTGATGATGACTCCCTCACGCAAAATACACGATGTGCCTACCCGATTTCATTCATCCCCAATGCTAGCGAAACCGGACTTGGCAACCATCCAAAAAATATTATTTTCCTCACTGCTGATGCATTTGGTGTTCTTCCTCCTGTCTCAAAACTTACACCTGAACAGGCCATGTACCATTTCATAAGCGGATACACGGCAAAAGTGGCCGGAACTGAACGCGGTGTAAATGAACCTCAGGCTACCTTTTCAGCCTGTTTTGGCTCACCGTTTATGCCTCTACATCCCACAGTTTATGCTGAACTATTGGCTGAAAAAATCAGAAAACACAATTCAAATGTGTGGCTGGTTAATACCGGGTGGACCGGCGGAATGTATGGCACTGGTAAACGAATGAGCCTTCCTCACACACGGCGAATACTTAGTGAAGCGATTGCCGGAAACCTTGATAGTGTATCCTATTACACCGAGCCTGTTTTCGGTCTGCAAATTCCTGAATCTGTTGATGGTGTTCCAACCGAAATTCTCAAGCCGAGAAACACCTGGACAGATAAAGAGGCATATAATAAAAAAGCCTCACAGTTAGCCCGTATGTTCAGAGATAACTTTAACAGATTTTCTGATAAAGCAAGTAAGGAACTGATTGAGGCCGGTCCGGTTGGATGATGTATGATTCTTCGTGGGTTTCCTACTCGAAAGCCACGAAGGCTTTTCACCGGCATTTCAATACAACTCAGCAAACCTCGTTTCTTTTGAAATGTTTCTGCTAAGCAGATAAGGCAGCACTATTTTAGTTCCACAAGTTTGATGTCACCATCAAAAATTTGCTGAAAAACCCGGTCAAATTCTGTTCACCATGTAATTGATTTGCCAGATTATCGCAAAGATCACCATAATCTATCTTGATGTTATGATATAGAGTAGTCCCGGGTTACTGGCCACCATATGCAGTGTTAAATTCTACTGTTTGTTCTATATTTTGTAGACTTTTTTTGTCTTAGGATCAATTCTAACATGTTGAATATATTCATAGTACAAATGATAATTTTCCTGATTTGAATTACCATGCCAATAAAAAAAAGAGAGCTCACCCTCATCGTTACAACACCGCAACTCCTCAATCGAAAGTGTGAATTTCTGCCGGGGATTGATTCGGTTCTCTTCAGTTGATATCGGCACCCAGTCAATCAAAGCTAATGCAACACTTTCTATTGCGAAGTAATAAACAGCTTGATCTGATATGTTTATAGCAGTGAATTCTTCGTCTGATATCTCAAACTGTAAGCCGTTAATAACAGTGCCGGATGAAGAGATAGTATTTAAGCAAGCACCTAGCACTATAAAACTAAAAACACCAAAAATAAGCCCAGTTGGGGTATTGATCTTCATAAAATGAGAGTTTCAGATGCTGATCTGTCCTATATACACTTGAAGTCGCAGCTTACCTATAATATTTTTCGGCACTTCATCCATGTAATTTTATATAGTGGCTGATTTTCAGGCATTCAGCCATCGACTAAAATTTATCCTTAAACAAAAAGCCTTCTGTCAAACGATAGTTTATCAACTCTTGAGATCATTATCCGCTTAAAATCAGGATGTGCCGGATTTAAAATAAAATTATACTCCACAGGTACCACCACACTCGGTACTTTCATTACCGGTGATCGTACTGATTTTAGCCAGGCATCCCCAAAATATTGTGTAGCAGTCTCGTATGGTAAATTGTTCCATGTATCAGGCAGGTTTTGTTCATCCGGAATCCAAATCATAGATTCAGGAATTTCTGCAGAAAAGGTCACACAATCTTTAAGATACGATCGGTCATTAACCTGTACCATCATCTCCAGTATTGACAGGGAGAGGCTACCGGACGTGTATACGGCTGCATACCCTTCGCTGTTAAACCTTCCACCAAAAAGACGTGCTCCATCACCGGAAAATGAACTCGCATAATACTTTTTATGACAAATTCGCCAAACGTGGATTACGCCCATAATTATACCGTAATACCGTGCTCTATTTGGCGCAGTGTGCGTTCAACGATGCGGGCACCGGGTTCGGTTTTTATGAGGTTGATGGGTTTTTCGTTACCGAGAGAAAAATTGGGCGCTTTAAACCAGCTGGATGCCTTCTCCATGGAACCCAGTACATCGGCAGCAATTTCGGTAAGGCGTGCAACTCTAAAACTTCGTTCAGACTCGTCTGCGGGGAGAACGGCCTCCTTTTTACGGCGATCGAGGGTTCTTGGGGAGATCATCAAAATTTCGGAAAGATCTGTGTTGGATATGCCGAGCCGCTCCTGGATGGTCTTTAAAATGGTGGTTGTGAGACCATCGGTTATTTTGGAAGCTGCATAGGGAAGTTCCCAGGTAACGAATGGTTCTTCTACCCTGTCGGAACTGTTCTCATGCTCTCTGTTGTATTCTTTATTATCTTTACTCATGATAACGCCATATGACATATTTATATACGCCAATTTACCTATTCATCTGTAAAGTTCAAAATTTTTTCTCTCTTTTGATAATCCGTACATTTAAATCATAAATTAGTCAGCCCCTATTTTTTAATCAATTTTATTCTGAATGAGTGTTTCTGTGATCCAGGATTTTAATCAAACCATACCGATAGATCAGGTTGGTGTTGAAGAACGCGTAAGCCGATTGAATAAACGAAGCATCAAAAAAGAGTCGAAGCTTCAG
This sequence comes from Balneolaceae bacterium, assembly GCA_007135335.1. Lineage (GTDB taxonomy): Bacteria > Bacteroidota > Rhodothermia > Balneolales > Balneolaceae > Rhodohalobacter. The sequence goes on along the minus strand of SLJB01000123.1, from coordinate 17,510 downwards.
GCTCTTAAACTTGCATTAAGTATGATTGATCATACCACTCTTGAGGGTAAAGATTCCAAGGGTAAAGTGATTCAGTTATGCAGCAAAGCAAAAATGCCCTATGCCCCGATGCCCGATCTACCTTCCGTTGCGGCTGTGTGTGTGTATCCTAATATGGTGGCCACCGCAAAAAAAGCATTACGAGACACAGCGGTAAAAGTGGCCAGTGTGGCAACGGCTTTTCCGAGTGGAATGGCTCAGCTCGGTATCAAGTTGGATGATACACGGTACGCTGTAAGTGAAGGAGCGGATGAAATTGATATGGTTATCTCCCGCGGTGAATTTTTGAAAGGAAACTATACGTTTATTTTTGATGAAATTGCCGCCATTAAAGAAGTATGCGGTGAGGCTCATCTTAAAGTTATCCTTGAAACCGGAGAACTTGAAACCCTCGAAAATGTTCGTAAAGCGAGTGATATTGCGATGTATGCAGGAGCCGATTTTATAAAAACCTCAACCGGTAAAATTTCACCGGCAGCCACACAGCCCGTAACGCTTGTAATGCTGGAAGCAATCCGCGATTTTTACCGAAAAACAGGAACCATGGTAGGCATGAAGCCCGCCGGCGGCATCCGCAAAGCCAAAGAAGCGCTTCAATACCTGGTCTTGGTTAGGGAGACTTTAGGTTCTGCATGGCTCTCCCCCGATTGGTTCAGGTTTGGCGCCAGCTCTTTGACAAACGATCTGCTGATGCAAATCGTAAAACAAGAGACCGGTGTATACCAGAGTATCAACTATTTTTCAAATGATTAAGCTGAAACTGAACTAATATGTCTGATATCAATACAAAAGAACCCATTGACAAAGCGAATAACGGTTCACCAAAACCTACGTCTCCCAATGCCGACCGGAAACTCGATTTCGCATCATTCTGGGAGTATAGCCCGGCTCCGGAGAACAGCGATCACGTTGAGATTGATGAAAGATACAACCACTTTATAAACGGTGAATTTGTTGAACCTGTAAAAGGCCGTTACATGAAGTCGATTAATCCGGCTAATGAAGAAGTTCTGTGCGAGTTTGCTGAAGGAACTTCGGAGGATGTGGACAGAGCCGTAAAAGCGGCCAGAAAAGCGTATGAAAAGACGTGGTCGAAAATATCCGGCAAAGAGCGAGGGAAATATATCTTCAGACTTGCCCGCATAATTCAGGAGCGTGCACGGGAACTTGCTATTACCGAAACCATAGACGGGGGTAAACCCATTCGCGAATCGCGCGATGTTGACGTGCCTCTTGCGGCTGCACACTTTTTTTACTATGCCGGCTGGGCTGATAAACTGAATTATGCGTTTCCGGGCCGAAAACCCAAATCAATTGGAGTCTGTGGCCAGATTATCCCCTGGAATTTTCCAATACTGATGTTGGCCTGGAAAATTGCCCCTGCCCTGGCAACAGGCAATACCGTGGTTCTTAAACCGGCCGAATCAACCCCTGTTACCGCACTTAAATTTGCAGAAATTTGTCGCGACGCCGGCCTGCCGGCAGGTGTGGTTAATATTGTGACCGGTGCAGGCACTACAGGTTCAGAGATTGTAAACCACCCTGATGTAAACAAAATTGCATTTACCGGATCCACAATAGTGGGCAAAATCATCCAGAAATCCGTAGCAGGAACGGGTAAAAAAATTACCCTTGAGCTTGGTGGTAAAGGCCCAAATATTGTATTTGAAGATGCTCCGCTTGACCAAGCCGTGGAAGGAATTGTGAACGCCATTTTCTTCAACCAGGGGCATGTATGCTGTGCGGGCTCAAGGCTTCTGGTGCAGGAAGGTATTGCCGACCGACTCATTCAGAAACTGAAAGACCGGATGGAAACGCTTATTGTGGGCGATCCGCTGGATAAAAATACCGACATCGGAGCAATCAACTCAAAAGCTCAATACGACCGAATCCTGGAATACCTGGACATTGGAGTAAATGAAGGTGCAGAAATGTATCAAAGCTCATGCAGTATACCTGATAACGGATATTTTTGCAGGCCAACTATATTTACAAATGTGAGCCAGAGTAACCGTATTGTACAAGAGGAAATTTTCGGACCTGTACTTACCATCCAGACATTCCGCACCCCCGAAGAGGCCATAGAAAAGGCTAACAATACTCCTTATGGTCTGGCAAGCGGAGTGTGGACGGATAAAGGGTCCAAAATATTTAAAGTGGGTCAGGCTGTTCGTTCCGGCGTGATTTGGTCGAACACCTACAATAAATTTGATCCAACTTCACCATTTGGCGGCTACAAGGAGAGCGGAATTGGCCGCGAAGGCGGATTGCACGGTCTGTACCCCTACATCAAATTTTAATTAATCCGTTGCATGTAGACAAATGTATCACTCAATAAGTAGTAAATATCGGAATTACGATCTAACCGGAGCAAACATCCGGTTTGTTCATCAACCTATGCCCATTTCAAATCAACTTATTCAGCAAATTAAAAAGCAATGGCAGATCGAATCGAAGTCCTGAAAACTTATAAAACATATGTGGGCGGAAAATTTCCGAGAAGCGAATCGGATCGCACTTACCGTATCACCGATGGAAAAGATAATCATATAGCCAATGCATGCAGATGCAGCCGTAAAGACGTGAGAGATGCCGTACTCGCATCACGCTCTGCTTTTGGCGGATGGTATGCCCGTACAGCATACAACCGTGGTCAGGTACTATACAGAATTGCCGAGATGCTTGAAGGAAGAAAAGATCAGTTTGTAAACGAGCTCAAACTATCAGGTGTTAAGCAGAAAGTAGCCCTGAATGAAGTTCATACAGCTATCGACAGACTGATCTATTTCGCAGGGTGGACGGATAAAATCAGTCAGGTATTCGGTACTGTAAACCCGGTTGCCAGTGCACATTTCAATTTCAGTTCGCCTGATGCAACCGGAGTTGTTGGCATTATAGCACCCGATGAGCACCCTCTGCTTTCCGTAATTTCATTAATTGCACCTGTAATAGCCACAGGAAATACATGCGTACTTCTTGCATCAGAAACAAACCCGCTGCCTGCAGTGAGTTTTGGAGAAGTACTGCACGCCTCTGATGTTCCGGGCGGTGTTGTGAACATTTTGACCGGCTACAGAAATGAAACGGTTGAAACATTGACCAGCCACAAGGATATAAATGCTCTGCTTCTGGCTAGCAGAGATATCGAAACCGGGAAACTTGCTGACGAAAATGCATCTTTAAGCGTTAAACGTGTTGTACAATACCGGGCAGAGGATTGGTTTTCCGGCGAGCATGAAAACCCCTACCTGGTTCTTGAGTTTATGGAAACCAAAACAACCTGGCACCCTGTTGGTGCATAAAATTTGATGAATCTGATGAGGCAATATTTAGTTCTGTTTTTTGGTGTGTATTTATTTATTTCTGCTTGCGGTACAACGGATACCGTAACTGAACCCGATCGCCCCGTTTTTGATATCGATGAGGAGATAGCAGAGGATTATATAGCTGATGATATGGATGATTTTGACCGCTTCCTCTTTGAAAACCGAAGCCGTTTAAGTGATCAGTTTGCAACCATTGAGCACGATATTCCGGAGGTTTTTTTGCGTGAAGTGGTTCGTGATGAGAGCGAAGCCGAACAATATGCGGGATTTCGCGTTCAAATTATCTCTACCCGGAATGTGGCAGAAGCAGATTCTCTTCAGGACGATTTCAGGGCATGGGCAAATGAACAGATTGTGGGCTATGAACCTGAGACTTATATCTTTTTCCGGCAGCCCTACTATCGTGTACGAACCGGAGACTTCAGAGACAGAAACCAGGCTATTGAATTTTCGCGGTTGGTGAAAACAAAATTTCCCGAAGCCTGGGTTGTGCATGATCGAATTGAACCTGATCAGCTACCCCAACCTAATGCAAATATTCAGTTAAGGTAACGCACCCCAATACTGACAAATGTAATGGATGAAACATAAATTTATAAAGTGAAAACATCTTACACATTAAACCTGAAGAGCAAGACATCTCCGTCTTTCACCACGTACTCTTTGCCTTCCTGACGCATCCTTCCGGCCTCTTTTGCCGCTTTTTCCGAGCCCAAATCTGAATATTCATCAAATGCAATGGTTTCGGCTCTTATAAAACCTCTTTCAAAATCGGTATGTATCACTCCTGCTGCCTGGGGAGCTTTTGTCCCCCTCCGAATGGTCCATGCCCTCACCTCTTTAGGTCCTGCCGTGAAATAGGTAATAAGTCCTAAGTTTTCGTATGCAGCCAGAATGAGTCGATCGAGGCCCGAACTCTTAACGCCGAGCTCTTCCAGAAACATCTCCTTCTCTTCTGCCTCAAGTTCTGCTATCTCTGCTTCTATTTTTGCACAAAATGTAACCAGGTTATCACTAAACAAATCTGCAACTTTTTGCACAAGCTGTACATAATCATTTCCGTTGTTGATATCTTCTTCGGCAACATTGCAGGCATAAAGAACAGGTTTTGCCGATAAAAGAAAGAGGTCTTTATAAAATTCTTTATCCGCCTCATCAGCGGTAAAGGTTCGGGCAGTATTACCCTCTTCAAGGTGCAAACGAAGAGCCTCTACTACCTCGAATTGGTGTTTGATCTTTTTATCGCCGGTTTTTGACTGTTTTCTAAGATTTTCAGCGCGCTTCTCCACACTCTCAAGATCTTTCAGTATCAACTCATCTTCGATAATCCGAATGTCCCGTTCCGGGTCTACAGAGCCTTCAACGTGGATAATGTCGTCGTCATCAAAACAGCGAACTACGTGTACAATGAGATCAACCTCGCGAATATGTGAGAGAAATGCATTTCCCTTCCCCTTGCCTTCAGAAGCGCCTTTCACAAGACCGGCAATATCAACAAATTCGATGGTTGCCGGTACTACTTGTCCGGGATTCAGCAGTTCTGCAAGCCGGTTAAGCCGTGTGTCAGGCACGGGTACAATCCCCACATTTGGATCAATTGTACAAAACGGAAAATTAGCTGATTCTGCTCCGGCATTACTCAAAGCATTAAACAGAGTGGATTTGCCCACATTTGGCAGGCCTACAATGCCGCATTTTAAACTCATACTAAATAACTAAACTGTGATTAATTTATGCTCACTTTTGATTTCATACCTGCTGAGTCTGTTTCTAACCGTATATAGATATGTTAATCAAGAGAAACTTGTTGAACGAAATTCATAGAGGGAAGTACTACGGCAGTTAATTTTCCATAACCGAGTTCATCGTATACGCAACCTGTATCAATACCCACCATTTTTGGTTTTCTGATAGGATATGGACGGGGAGTGTGCCCGAAAACAACCGTTTTTTCCCAGGGCACTTCGAAAGCATTCAGATGTTCCCTTCCCCAAAGGTAAAAATGCTTTGATTCACTGTCATTTTTACTCTCTTCAATGGTTTGATATGGAGGAGCTCCCGCATGTACAAAAAAGTAGTCGTCTGTTTCATAATAAAGGCGGGTATCTTTATAAAATTCTAGGTGAGATGCCGGTAAGTCATGCACCGACTTTGGGTTATAATACGATTTGAGGGTAGTATCGCCACCGTTATAGAGCCAGTTTTCTACGTTATCAGATTTGAGTGCATCCAACAACATCTGTTCATGATTGCCCCGCAGAAATATACACTCCCTGTCATAGCGAACATCCAACAGAAACTCTACTACTTCATTTGAGGCCGGTCCCCTGTCGATATAATCACCGATGAAAACGTGTGTTGCGTCTTTATATGGTTTTAATTTATTCCAGAGTGTTTTCAGGGTTCTAACACACCCATGAATATCTCCAATCGCTACAATATCTTTGTTCATTAACGATTTGAGGCTTCAATTAAGCCTCTGCCTTTTTTATTAATTTTATTTTCTTTTGTGAGATTTTTTAGGATTGCATCCAGAATTCCATTCACAAAATTCCCACTCTTTCTTGTTGAGTATCGTTTTGCAAGCTCTATTGCTTCGTTTATAGTTACTTTAGTCGGGATTTCATCAAAACGAAGAAGCTCGGTAATCGCCATTCTCAAAATCAATTTATCGAGTACAGCAAGCCTGTCCACTTCCCAGTTATTAATATGCTTTTCTATTATCTCATCGTGATCTTTTGCAAAATCAACTGTAACCAATAACAGTTTTTCGGCAAATTTTACGGAATCGGTATCATCTTTCAGCATATGTTTGATGATACGTTTTGTAACATCAACAGTAGAATTTTTTCCTAATTCAACTGCGTATATCGCTTTAAGTGCAGCTTCTCGTGCAGCTCTTCTGTTATGCATACTATTTTTCAAAATTTTCAAAGACCTGTAAAATACAACTCTTTATACTGAGCTGAAAGAAGCATTACTTATTTTCATTGCATATCAGTTAAAAGCATTGGTATATTTCCTAACCGGGTTCATAGCTCAGTTGGTTAGAGCGCCACGTTGACATCGTGGAGGTCGGCGGTTCGAATCCGCCTGAACCCACTTCCCACTCTATATAAATTATCTCCAAAGTTCTTTGTACCTCCGAAACTCATCTTACTAAACGAAATATTTGGTTCATTCGGCTCAAATATTTTTCTCAATGCTGTCTGTCCGTAATAAATCATGAAAAGCCTTTTAATGAAAGCTGTGGATTTGTTATTTTTAAGCTTAATTAAGAATTATCCGTTTTAATAGAATTTACAAACAACTTAATGTCAGAAGATTTTATCACGCTTACCTTCCCTGACGGTACTGAACGAAAATTTCCGCAAAACAGCACAGGTCTTGATGTAGCAGAGAGTATCTCAAAGGGTCTTGCTCGTAATGCTTTCAGTATTTCTCTTGATGATGACATACTGGATCTTAACCGTCCCCTTAATCGGAATGGGAAAATTTCCATTAACACGTGGGATTCAGATGACGGGCAGTACACTTTTTGGCACTCCTCTGCGCACCTGCTGGCAGAAGCAGTGCAGCAACTCTATCCGCAAGCGAAATTCGGAATTGGGCCTCCTATTGAAAATGGCTTTTATTACGATATCGATTTCGGTGATGCATCATTCGGTCAGGATCAGCTTGCAGCCATAGAAAAAAAAATGCTTGATCTTGCACGGAATAAATCTGAATTCACGAAACGGGAAGTGAGTAAAGAGGAAGCACTCCGTTTTTACAGTGAAAAAAATAACGAGTATAAAGTAGATCTGATCAGCGACCTTGAAGAAGGTACTATCACCTTTTATGAACAGGGGAATTTTACTGATCTGTGCCGCGGACCACACTTGCCGGATACATCTCCCATAAAAGCAGTCAAGCTCACCAAGGTTGCCGGTGCCTACTGGCGGGGTGATGTGAACAGCAAGCAACTAACCCGTATTTACGGTATCACCTTTCCCAAGCAAAAGATGCTGGATGAATATCTTGAGCAGATTGAAGAGGCTCAAAAACGGGATCATAAAAAGCTGGGTAAAGAACTCGGTATCTATATGATGGACAGCATGGTGGGCCCCGGCCTTCCACTCTGGCTGCCAAATGGAACCGTTCTAAGACGTACCCTTGAAGCATTTCTGCGGGATGAACAGAAACGCCGCGGTTACCAGGAAGTAATTACACCGCATATTGCTAACCTTGAACTCTACAGAACATCCGGTCACTATCCCTATTATAAAGATTCGCAATACAATCCGATGGATGTTGACGATGATGAGTACATGCTTAAGCCGATGAACTGCCCGCATCATCACCGTATTTATGCGAATGATTTGAAAAGCTATCGCGATTTGCCTGTTCGCCTTGCGGAATTTGGAACTGTATATCGCTATGAACAGTCGGGTGAGCTTAACGGACTCTCAAGAGTACGTGGCTTCACTCAGGATGATGCTCATATTTACTGTACGCACGATCAACTCAAAAACGAGATTAAACATGTGATTAATCTCACACAGTATGTGTTCAACACTTTTGGAATGCCGGTTGATATTCGCCTCTCATTTCGTGATGATAACGAAAGCAAATATGGCGGCGATACCGAATATTGGGATCGTGCTCAAAAAGAGATCAACGAAGTGGCTGATGAGCTGGAGCTTGACTACAAAGTTGTAGAGGGTGAAGCCAGTTTCTACGGCCCAAAAATCGATTTTATTATTCGGGATGCCATCGGGCGGAAGTGGCAGCTCGGCACTGTTCAGGTAGACTATGTAATGCCCGAACGATTCGATCTGACGTATGTGGGATCAGATAATGAAAAACACCGGCCGGTAATTATCCACCGCGCACCCTTCGGTTCAATGGAACGGTTTGTAAGTATTTTAATTGAACATTTTGCCGGCGATTTCCCCCTATGGCTGGCACCTGTTCAGACTGTTATCCTGCCAATTACCAGTGATTTTAATGACTATGCCAATGTTTGTGCCGAGAAATTAAACTCCATCGGAGTAAGATTTGAAGTAGATAAAAGGGCAGAAAAAATTGGAGCCAAGATTCGTGATGCAGAAAACCGAAAAATACCCTACATGTTTATTGTGGGCGAGCGCGAACAGGAGGAAAGTACAGTTTCTGTTAGACGCCACAAGCATGGTGATATCGGAACGTTTCCGTTCGATGATTTCTTAGGTAAGATTAAAGAGGAGATTGATTCGCTTGAATTGCCTCCTAAACCGAAAAAATAAGTACCCTGAGTAAATTTTATTACTCAGATTCCAAAAAAAGATTATTTTAAGATAAACATTAATAAAATATAGAGGAAACTTATCGCTAAACGACGCACACCCATAAGAAGAAGAAATGATGATCGTCCAAAAGTAAACGACGAAATCAGATCTTCAAAAGTACGTCTCATCCGTCCGGATGATGAACACGAAATTGTATCCATTGACAGAGCTCTTGAAATTGCAGAACAGTTCAGAATGGATCTTGTAGAAGTTGCCCCGGATGCAAGTCCGCCGGTTTGCAAGATTATCGATTTCGGTAAATTCATGTACGAAAAGAAAAAGAAAGAGAAAGAAGCCAAAAAGAAACAGCATACGATCCAGGTAAAAGAACTGCGTTTCAGACCTACTACAGACGATCATGATCTTGAGTTTAAAACACGCCATGCCCGTGAGTTTCTCACCGGTGGTGATAAAGTAAAGGCAACCGTGCAATTCAGAGGGCGTGATATGCTCTACACCGAACAGGGTGAGAAGCTGCTCAACGAACTTGCCGAAGCACTTGATGATGTGAGTAAAGTAGAGTCAAAACCTACCCTGGAAGGACGCAGGATGATCATGATATTGTCTCCTTCTAAAAGTTAAAGAACTGCTTTCAATAGAGTTTTATACTCGTTATCTTACCTGTCTTTAAATTTTCAGATAATAGTGCGAATTATGCCCAAAATGAAAACGAAAAGTGGTGCTAAAAAGCGTTTTAAGATGACCGGTTCCGGTAAGATTAAGCGCAAAAAAGCTTTTAAAAGCCACATTCTCACAAAAAAGTCCAGTAAACGGAAAAGAAATCTTGGCCAGTCTACATTAGTTCATGAAGCTGATGAAAAATCGGTTAAAAAGATGCTTCCGAACAGCTGAACCATTTAAATATTAATCTCTAAACGTTAACATAAATGCCACGTTCAAGAAATCTGGTGGCTTCCCGTCGCCGTCGTCGCAAAATTTTAAAGCAGGCGAAAGGCTACTGGGGCAGACGCAAAAACGTTTATACCGTTGCCAAAAATGCGGTTGAAAAAGGTCTATTGTACCAATACCGCGACCGGAAAGCTCGAAAGCGCAACTTCCGAAGGCTGTGGATTACACGAATCAACGCTGCTGCTCGCCTCAATGGAACCACCTATGCTAAGTTAATCCATGGTTTGAAAGAGAACGAAATTGACATAAACCGCAAAATGCTTGCTGAAATTGCCGTTCGGGATCCCGAAACATTTACAGCAATTGTGAAAGAAGCAGTTAAGTAATCTTCTCACCAATGTAATTCAAAAACCGGCAGTCAAAATATTGGCTGGCCGGTTTTTTTATTCGTACTAAACACCATTTTTGAAGAAGGAAAAAATCGGATTAATTCAAACCATCCGTTCAGGTTTACTCTCAGGTACCTTATATTTCACCCTTTAGAACATAATTCAATTTTAGTTTTTAATTATTCTGATTAGCGGCAGAACCATCATGATTGAAAAAATAGACGAAATTAAAGCAACCATTCAAACCTTTTCTATTGAAAATGAAACAGATCTGGAGGCTTTCCGCCTTGAATTTCTCTCAAGAAACGGTAAAGTACAATCGATGTTCGGGTTGATGGGATCTGTTCCCAAAGAACAGAAAGCAATCGTCGGAAAATCGATGAATGAAGTGAAAAATCTTGCGCAGAATAGGTTTGACGAAGCAAAGAAGAAACTCACTTCAAATGAAACCAAAACGTTTGGTGCTTTGGATGATATCACATTACCGGTTGAGCCAACCTACTCTGGCTCCCTCCATCCACTTACGCAGGCATTGGATGAGATCAAACTGATTTTTCTGCGGCTTGGCTTTAACATTGCCGACGGACCCGAGCTTGAGGATGACTTCCATAATTTTACCGCGCTGAATTTCCCTGCCGATCATCCCGCACGAGATATGCAGGATACGTTTTTTATTCGTAAATCAAATGACCCTAAAGTGGATGATCTTGTACTGCGTACGCACACATCACCGGTTCAAATTAGGTTGATGAAAGATCAGAAACCACCCGTTCGCTCTGTCATGCCCGGCCGTGTGTATAGAAACGAAGCCGTTACCGCGAAATCTTACTTTCAGTTCAATCAGGTGGAAGGACTCTATGTTGACGAAAAAGTAACCATGGGTGAGCTGATCGAAACCCTTGTGATGTTTGCCCGGCTGATGTATGGAAGCGATGTGAAATACAAAGTGCGTCCCTCCTTCTTCCCATTTACCGAACCAAGCATTGAGATGGATGTGTGGTGGGAAAATGAAAAAGGCGGACAATGGCTTGAAATTCTCGGTGCCGGAATGGTAGATCCGAATGTTTTTGAAGCAGTGGGAATTGATCCCGAGAAATATACAGGCTTTGCGTTTGGCATGGGTGTGGATCGGATCGCCATGCTTCGATATGGAATTGACGACATCCGCCTTCTCTACGACAACGATATCCGTTTTCTCGAACAATTTAAATCGTAATATTCCGGTTTGTGAAAATTAACTGCCTTATGGCCAGGTTAATTTCAAACCGTATTGACTCTTATTTTCTGATATGAAAATTTCGTATAACTGGTTAAAAGAATACACCGACATTTCGCTCTCACCTGAAGAGACCGCCGATAAATTAACCCTGCTTGGGCTAGAAGTTGAGGAATTGGAAGAGATTGGCTCCAATTTTGAGAATTTTGTGGTGGGTGAAGTTTTGGAAGTGCGCCCTCACCCTAACGCAGATAAGCTTCAGATCTGTAATGTAAACACCGGGAGTGAAACCGTACAGATAATATGTGGTGCAAAAAATGTAGCTGCAGGCCAGAAAGTACCTGTTGCTAAAGTTGGTGCAACTATTCCTGTGCCTATGAAAGATGGAGCTTATCTTACCATTAAAAAGGCGAAACTTCGCGGGGAAACATCCAGCGGTATGATCTGTTCCGAATCGGAGCTTGGCCTGAGTGACGATCACTCCGGAATTATGGTATTAAGTGAGGCAAATGAAGCAGGGGCTCCGCTTAATAAAGTTCTCAATACTGAAAAAGATATCGTATTTGAAATCGGCCTCACCCCGAACCGCCCGGATGCTGCCTGCCATATTGGTGTTACAAGAGATTTAACAGCCGTAACGAATACTGTTCTTAGAAATCCTTACAGTGAAGTTGAAGTTTCTGAAGCTTCCATTGATAATGAAATTTCAATTACAATTGAAGATCCTGAAAAATGCCATCGATACGCAGGGATTATTGTGGATGAAATTACCGTTGAGGAATCACCGGAATGGCTTAAAAATCGACTGAAATCGATCGGGCTTCGCCCAATAAACAATGTTGTAGATGCAACGAATTTTGTACTGCACGAGATTGGTCAGCCGCTGCATGCATTTGATTACGAACTAATCGGCGAAAAGAAAATTGTCGTTAAAAGTTTTAATGAAGAGATTTTATTCACCACGCTCGACAGCATCGAGCGAAAAGTACCTGCAGGTTCACTTTTCATTTGTGATGGAAAGGGTCCTGTTGCCATTGCCGGAGTGATGGGTGGTGAAAATAGCGAGGTAACAGAAAACACGCGTAAAATCTTGATCGAAAGTGCATATTTCGATCCCTCTTCCATTAGAAAAACTTCGAAACAGCTGGCCCTTCAAACTGACAGCTCTTACCGGTTTGAACGGGGCATTGACCCTAACCTACAATTAAGAGCCGCACAACGGGCAGCTGAGCTGATTGCAGAGCTTTCAGGTGGCACCATCATAGATGGATATCAGGATGTGCATCCCGTAAAAACTGAATCTAAAAAAGTATCCCTGAGGGTTTCTCGGGTGAATCATCTGCTTGGTACAGATTTGGACAAAGAGTTTATCATTAAAACACTTAACAAACTTGAATTTAAGAGTGTCGAAACGGATGCAAACACACTATTGTGCACCGTACCCACCTTCCGCCCTGATGTAACCCGCGAGGTTGATCTGATTGAAGAAGTTGGCCGTGTATTCGATTATAACAACATTCCGCGCCCGGTATCTGCGCCGTTTTATACTCCTGAAACGTTATCATCCTGGGAGATTCTGAATCAAAAAATCCGAAATATTTCTAAATCTCTCGGTTACAAAGAGATCACCACCAATTCTCTGTTATCAAAAAAAGAAGCCTCACTCCTATCCGGTGAGTCACTTCAGATTGACACCCTGAATCCTGTTTCACAGGAAAATACAACCCTGAGAACTCATCTTATTGGCGGATTTCTGAAAGCTGTGAAGTACAACCTGAACCGAAATGCAGAAAACATAAAGTTTTTTGAAGTAGGGCACGTGTTCCGGAAAGGTGAAACTACATGGATAAAAGATGTTGAAGAGCATACTCACCTGATGCTTGGCCTTTGTGGTAACAAAAAGGGTGAGAGCTGGCAGGGTAAACCCAAACCGTACTCTGTTTTTGACCTCAAAAAAGATCTTGAAGCTCTGTTTTCTGAGCTGAATATCTCAAATGAAATTACCCGAAAGGCAGAGGGGAACCTCCGGCTCTCCTATTACTATAAAGACAGTGAAGTTGCCGTACTTTCAGTTGCTGATGGAGAACTTCTTAAGGGATATGATATTGAACAGGATGTTTATACTGCGCAAATAAATATCACCCGGCTCTATGAACTTGGAATCGGGACGAAAGATGTGACATACAAATCCATTCCGAAATTCCCGGTTTTTGAATTTGATGCAGCCTTCACGGTAGACCAGAAGGTGCGTGCCGGCGAACTGACGGAACAGATTAAATCTTCAGCTGGTGAAATACTGAAATCCGTTTCTGTTTTTGATGTATATGAAGGTGAAAATCTTGGAAAAGGGAAAAAAAGTATTGCATTTAGGCTTACTTTTTTAGATTCTAATAAAACACTGAACATCAAAGACGTAGAGCCTGTAGTTCAAAAAGTTGTGCAGCACCTTGAGAAAACTGCTAACGCTAAACTCAGATCCTGATAATTGTACGTACCCATGAACGAACTCCATAAAGAGAATTTCCACAATCTTTTAGAGCAGGTACGTATTCAGGTAAATCAGCTGAAGAAAAAAAACAGGGATCTTAACAAGGAGAATCTGAAGCTGAGAACCAAGCTGACTGAAGTACACAAAACCCAGACCGACATATTTTCCAGTATCAGCGAATCTGAACGTATTGCTATGAGGCACCACGTTACTGATTTAATTGAAAAAATTGACAGGCATCTCGATGAGTAATATGCAATCTATCAAAGTTACCGTACTGGGTAAGCCGATACCCCTTAAAGTACACGAGAGTGAAGTTGAAAATACCAAACGAATAGCACTCTACGTTGACGAGAAACTGAAGTTGTTTAGAAACCAATTTTCCAATCAGCCCGACTCCACCATCATGATACTCGCCTGCCTCAGTATTACCGAAGAACTTTTTGAACTTCGAACCAAATTGAATATGGCAGGAAGCAGGGAAGATGATTTGATGGAACAGGTAAACAAAGAGATTTCAAAACTTCTTAAAGAGATAAACTGAATAACGACTAATGTACACCGGCGAACGTTTTAACAGTTATACCCACCTCATCGGCTGTGTTGGATCTGTAGCGGGCCTTGCTGTATTGGTTTATGTGGCCGTATCTGCCGGTGACCCCTGGAAAATTGTAAGCTATACCATTTACGGACTCTCGCTTATTGCGCTCTACACCTTCTCTACGCTGTATCACAGTTTTAAGGGCCGCATAAAAAAGATCTTTCAAAAACTGGATCACATCGCCATCTACCTGTTAATAGCAGGAACCTATACACCGTTTACCCTCGTAACTTTACGGGGTGAGATCGGCTGGACCATTTTTGGTATTGTGTGGGGACTTGCGCTCGTCGGAATTATTCTGGATATCGTTCACAAACATGGCAACAGAAATATCCAGTTGATAATCTACCTTGTAATGGGCTGGATCGCTGTCTTTGCCGCTGAGCCACTGTTGAATGAGATTTCCGTTCATGGGTTTACTTGGCTCATTACAGGCGGTTTGTTCTACACAATGGGTGTGATTTTCTACGTATTGAGCGACAAACACCGTTACGCTCACGGAATCTGGCATCTGTTTGTACTTGCCGGCAGTTTCAGCCATTTTGTAACGGTTGTACAGTTTGTATGATTTTTTCATCTTCGGCAAACCAGCGCACTCCTCCATCCCCCTCTGAAAACCATTTATCCCCATTTTTAAAATAATTAAACCGTAATGTCTAAAACCATCCGAATCTTTTTTATTGCCGATATTGTCGGGGAATCAGGATTGAGTCTTCTTGAAACCATTTTCCCGGCATTAAGAGATAAACACAAACCCGACTTCATTATCGCGAATGGTGAGAATTCGCATGAAGGCAGGGGAATTAACCGGGAGATTGTTCAGCGGCTGTATGATCTCGGGGTTGACGTTATTACCGGTGGGAATCATTCATTCGATAAATGGAAAATCTTCTCTTATATGAAGACCGATGAGAGGCTGCTGCGGCCAATGAATTATCCAAAAGGAAATGCCGGTTATGGATATGGTGTGTATCCCGTAAATAATCGGGATGAGAAAATCGCTGTTTTGAATCTGCAGGGTCGAACATTCATGCAGCAAATTGATGACCCATTCTCCACATCAGACTGGGTTCTTGAGAAAATTAAAGCAGAAACCAATCTGATATTTGTGGACTTTCACGCAGAAGCAACCGCTGAAAAAATTTCTTATGCCTGGCATGTGGACGGAGAAGTATCTGCTATTGTGGGTACACATACGCATGTACCCACTAACGATGCCCGGATTTTTCCTCAAGGCACCGGGTATATTACGGATGCTGGGATGACAGGCCCATTTGATTCCGTTATTGGGATGAACAAGAAAACAGCAATCAATCGCTTTATATTGGGTACTCCGCAACGATATACAATTGCCGAAAAAGATAATCGCTTATGCGGCGTAATTGTTGATATTGAAACTGAAAAAGGAAATTGTGTTTCCATTGAGCCGGTTATCTACCCCGAATTTCAAAATAAGAAATGAGCACATGACGAAAGAGACGATTCTAAGCTGCAGCACTATTACCAAGAACTTCAAATCTGAAGCCGGGGATGGAGAACTGAACATTCTGCAGGGAGTTGACCTGCAGGTAAAACAAGCTGAAATCGCGGCCATTGTGGGCTCAAGCGGAAGCGGAAAAAGTACCCTGCTACACATACTCGGCGGCCTTGACAGGCCAACATCGGGTGATGTATTCTGGCATGGAGAATCCATTTATACACATAAAGCAGACAAACTTGCTGAGCTTCGTAATGTGAATGTGGGATTTGTATTCCAATTTCACCATTTGCTGCCGGAATTTACCGCACTTGAAAATGTAATGATGCCGGCCCTTATCAAAGAAGATCGTTTTTCTGTAGCCGAAAAAAGGGCAACAGAGTTACTTAACCGCTTTGGTATGGCGGAGAGGCTGCATCATCGCCCGTCTCAACTATCCGGCGGTGAACAGCAAAGAGTTTCAATGGCACGCGCACTTACGAACAATCCCTCCATTCTGCTTGCTGATGAACCCACAGGCAATCTCGATGAAAAAAACACCGATACTATACTCAATCTGCTTTTTCAATTACGTGAAACAGAAGACGTAGCGATTGTTTTGATTACACATGAAAACGAAATTGCTGAAAAATGTGATACACTTTATACCCTTCAAAATGGTGTGCTTGAGTTAAATGAGAATGGTGCCTGATACTTCGTTTTTACTTGGTAATAAGACAAAGTAGTTTTAACTTTACCGTTCTGTAAAAGAATGAATTTCATCTATTGAATCAGTGTTAACAACGTATTTTTATGAGTAAAAAATTATCGAAAGAAGATCTTGAACAGGATATTCTCATTGAATATTCCTCAAGATTCATGTATTTCTACAATCAAAACAAGGCAACGGTAATAGGCGGTGGGCTTGGGATTATTCTTGCTGTAGCGCTCATTATCGGGTATGTATTTTACTCCAATCAGCAATCACAGCAGGCACAGGTTCTTCTGGGAATTGCCGAACAGGCACTTATGCAGGGTGATTTGGAACGGGCTCTCTATGGGGATGATGATGAATTCACACTCGGATTTGTGCAAATTGCACGAAATTACGGCAGAACCAGCTCAGGAAATCTGGCTTATTATTATGCAGCTATTGCGGAGTTTGAACTGAATAATTTTGATGATGCACTTGGCTATATTGAACAATTTTCACCACCAAGAGGAATTTTAGGTGTAGCGCCCATATCTATGCACGCTAACATATTAATGGAATTGGAAAGGTATGAAGAAGCCGCGAGTCAATTTGAACGCGCAGCAAACTGGGATGAAAATACGTCCACCACTCCTTACAATTTATTTGAAGCTGCACAGGCCAACATGGAAGCGGGCAATAATAATCGCGCAATTCAGCATCTTGAAAATATTCTTTCGGAATATCCCAACAGCCAGCAGGCAACACGCGCCCAGCGAATGCTGGGTATGCTTGCTGCAGGCTGATCTATACCCAAACAAGTGTTGTTTCTTCGAAGCCGGGCTGCGATTAAGCCCTGATCTGTTTTTCAGGATTGTTCTTTTCTATGGGTTAAACAAACATACCATGTTTCTTTCTGAGGTATGCCCACTCCCCAACATGGTATGTTTTTTTGATGCCGTGCAGCGATTAAGCTCAAATCTGATTTTAGAGATTGTTCTTATCGTGATTCAGAACAAACAACCCATGTTTTATTTTGCTACATATTTCGACGATACTGCCCGCCTACTTCGTATAAAGCCCTGGAAATCTGACCCAGTGAAGCAACCTTCACCGTTTCCATAAGTTCCGCGAAGAGATTTCCAT
>SLJB01000217.1 GCA_007135335.1 Balneolaceae bacterium | reverse complement strand
TGGCTCACACCATCGGGGCGCAGTGTCATTTGTCCGCGATTTTTCTGAAAATCGTAGAAAGGAATATTATGCTCGGCCAGGGTTTCTATAAAAGCATCCATATCGCGCATACTAAAACAGAGGTGGCTGCTGATGCTGTGTTCCTTTCGTTCATCAGCCATTTCGATAACATGAAGCTCCGCAAAGCCCACATCAAACCATGCGTGAATACCGAGCCCGAACGGTTCGGGGATCTGTTTTAAACCCAGAATATCCCGGTAAAAATGTTCGCTCTCCTGCAGATTCGTAACGCTGATAGCAATATGGTTGATTTTTACGTTTACCTCCTCCTCTGAAGCCTGGGCAAACGTGGCGGATGAGAGTGTAAAAAAGAGGATGAGTAAGAGAGATGAAAATTTCATGAGTCTTTGCATTCAGTTGGTATTTTCTTTTAGAATAGAATGTAAGAAATAGTGCATAGTTTACTAATAATTAAAATCCTTAAACTGTGCGTAAAAATGGAATCATATCACAAATAAGTTCAGATGCAGTTATAATAAATAAAACTACCGATGTCAGGATTAATGAATCATCGGTAGTTTCATTCTGCAATAGAAATATTTAATCAGGAAGATTTGCAAGTAATCATTTGCAAACCAAAGTAAAGCAGATACCCAATTTTGCAGATTATCAAACCATATAGAGCAGGTATTGAAGAGACCTTCAGTCCGCCGGCCAGAATATTTGGTGAAATTGTGCCCGCTTGTTCTATCATTGTAAATGCATCATAAAGACCTAAAAACTGACCTAAAACTCCGGTTACAAATGCAAAAATTCCCAACTCTTTCACAATAGTGATTATGCGCGGATTGGAGGAATCGTTTCTGATCTGCAGAAAACTGATAACTGCGGTTGCAATAATCACTGTGAGTATAATGGTCAGTAAGCCCATAAAAAGAGGTCCGCCTGTGTAAAATAGATCTGTCATATTTAATGAATTTAAAAATTAATGTTCACAAGTAATCTACCTTTGTGGGTGGGTTTCAATCAATGTAGTATCACCCGCTAAAACGGTTATTCATCGATGAACCCTGTTATTTCCGCAGATATTCACCATTTTAAGCAAAAACTGATGCGAACCGGCAAACACGTACTCTTTTGGAGTATCACCGCTTTACTATTGGTGATTGGCTTTGGAAGCAGCTATAGCGATTTTTCGAAAGCGTTCTACTTTGTGTCATTTTTACTTCCGGTAGCCATTGGCACATCTTATTTTTTCAACTATTATCTGGTCCCGAAATTTCTTCTGCCCGGTTATTATCTGCGCTTCTCGATCTACACAATCTACGCACTCATTATATCCTTGTATCTCGAAATGCTGGTAATTGTAATCTCATTTGTAATTATTGCAAACTATAATATCGAGGAACTCCATCCGATTATGGCGAATATTTTTGTACTCGCTGTAACCATCTACCTGATTGTTGTAATGAAAGCATTTGTTCTTTTGTTTCAAAAGTATAAAAATCAGGAGCTTAAAAAGATTCAATTAACTGAAGAGAAAGAAGCTTTAAAAAGGGAATTTATTTCGGTGAGGTCGAACCGGGAAAACAGACAAATTCCATTAGACGAGATAATCTACTTTGAAAGCATGGGTGATTATGTAAACATCTACACCTCTGAATCTCTAATCACAACAAAAGAGACAATCACTCACTTTAATGAAACTCTGCCTGAATATTTTATCAGGATTCATCGCTCATTTATTGTCAATCGGAACTATGTATCAACTTTCAGCCACAGAGAGCTGAAGGTAAATGGCACCGGGCTGCCCATAGGCCGATCATATAAAAGCCATGCAATCGGTAAACTTTCCGGCAATCAAAAGATGTAGAGTGTCAGGGTTTTTGAGCTTAGAAAACTTGGTTTAGTTTTTAAAAAAATGATGCGAAATTTGAAAGTAATCTTCTTCTGAAACTCATTCGTGAAATTTCTTTCCATCTTTAGAGTAATCAAGCAGGAGACTTGCCGCCTTAAACCGATCTCCGTGTTCCTTTTGAAGTGAGTTCATTCTCTCAACGATGATTTCTACTCCTGTGTGATCCATATACCTGAACGGTCCGCCCAAAAATGGAGGGAAACCGAGGCCAAGAATCGCTCCGAGATCTCCATCTGCGGCTCTCTCCAGTATACCCTCCTGAAGGCAGTACACCGCTTCGTTCACCATCATCAGGGTCAGGCGTTGTTGAATTTCATCGTCATTGAAATTTTTTCGTTCCGCCCCGCCAAAAAAACTATAAATCTCTTCATTGACCTCTTTCTTTTTCTTCGAACCCGATTCATACTTATAAAATCCCTTCCTGTTTTTGCGCCCTTTATAACCGGCCTCAACCAATTCCCTTGCCTTTTTGCTGGTTTTAGCTCCGCGGGTTTCAAATTTGTCGCTCAGCACATCGGCTACATGTGCACCTACATCAATACCCACTTCATCGAAAAGTGCCACCGGTCCCACCGGGAAACCGAACTGTTTCATCGCCTTGTCAAGCTGTTCTATGGAGGCTCCCTCCTCAAGCAGCAGCAGGGCTTCATTCATAAACGGAGCGAGAATCCGGGTTGTATAAAATCCCGGACCATCATTCACCACAATAACGGTTTTCCCCTGTTTTACGCCGATATTGTGCGCAGTGGCAATTACCCAATCCGCAGTTTTTTTCGTTTTGATGATTTCAAGCAGCGGCATTTTCTGAACCGGAGAAAAGTAGTGCATCCCGATGATATTTTCGGGTCGTTTTGCTTTTGCAGCGATATCAGTAATGGGCAGTGATGATGTGTTGGAGGCGAAAATGGTCTGTTCATTACCTGCACTCTCAATCTCACCTACAATCTTCTGCTTTAGATTCAGATCTTCGAAAACGGCTTCAATCACAAGATCGATTTTTCCAAACCCGTTGTAAGCTTCAGTTGGATGAATGAGGCTCAGTTTTTCATCCCGCTCAAACCCGGAGATGATCCGTTTGTTCACTTTTTGATCCAGATTCTTGCGAATAGCTTCAGCGCCTTTTAGTGCATCATCAATGGACTGATCTTTCAGCCATACATGGATTCCCTGTTCAATGCTCACTTCCGTAATTCCTGATCCCATCAGTCCGGCACCCAGCACCCCAATATTTTTCACATCTCTGATTTTATCCTCGTGCGGATTCTTCTTGGCCGCCGTCATCCCAAAGAACAACTGTACCAATGCGCGCGATTCGGGCGATACAGCAAGTTCACCGAAAAGTGTGGATTCATTTTTGATCCCTTTCTCTAAACCATGTTCATAGCCATACGCCACACTTTCGATGATTTTGAGAGGGGCGGGATAGTTGCCTTTCGTCTGCCCGAGGGTTCGCTTTCTTGCCTGACTGAAGATGATCTTTCGCCCGAGCGGATTTCCCTCCAGAATTTTCTCGAACAGGGATCGCTTGTCAGGGTTTTTGATTGTTTTGCCTGAAAGTTTTTTCACAGCTTTGATGGCTGCGTCCCTGAGGGCGTGTCGGTGAACCACTTCATTGGCAAACCCTGTTTTTCGGGCCTGGTAGCTGTACATGTTTTTACCCGGCAGCATATATCCCAAAGCTTTCTGGATACCGATGAGCCGTGGCAGCCGCTGAGTACCCCCCATACCCGGCAGAAGCCCTAGTTTTACTTCGGGCAGACCGATTTTTGTTGAGGAGTGATCAGAAACTACCCGATAATGGCAGGCAAGTGCCAGTTCTGTGCCGCCACCCATGCATGACCCATTGATAGCCGCGACCACCGGTTTGGGCGAGCCTTCTATTTGAAGTAAAATATTGTGACCTACCCGGCTCAGTTCTGCAAGCTCATCTGCTGTATCTCTTGTTTTAAACATCTCAATATCTGCTCCGGCAATAAAATTCTCCTCCTTCCCGCTTATGAGAACAGCCCCTTCTATGGACTCATCCTTTTTGAACCGCTCCAGAAAACCGGAGAACTCCTCAATCAGTGCTTCATCCAGTTTGTTTACTTTTTCATCGGGTGTATCGAGAGTGATTATCGCAACCCGGTCATTGATTTCAGTTTGCAGGATGTTTTTTGAACTCATATGAAGTTGATCTGAAGTTTCTCTAATAAAATTTGGTAACAGGAGATCCATCCAAAAAGTGGAACCAAAAATCTCAATACCTGCTACTCAATACTGTTTACTCAAACGAACCCTACTCATATCTCTCTATAACCAACGCATGCCCCTGTCCCCCGGCAGCACACGCGGCAATGAGAGCAAAGCGCCCATCTTCATGAATCAGCCTGTTTACGGCTGTGGTTACCAATCGAATTCCGGTAGCTCCAAATGGGTGGCCAATCGACAGTGATCCCCCCCGGCAATTCAGCTTTTCAGTCGGTACTTCTCCCACTTTTTTCTTTCGGCTTAAACGTTCTTTGGCAAAATGATCACTTGCGAGAGCTTTCAGTACGGTCACCATCTGCCCTGCAAACGCCTCGTGAAATTCAAACAGATCAATATCATCCATCGACAGATTCATCTCATCAAGAACTTTGGGGACTGCAAATGCAGGGCCTATCAGCAGTTCATCGCCGGGCCTTTGGGCTACGTAAGAGAAAGCTCTGAGAATGGCTTTTGGCTTGTATCCCTTTTCGAGGGCGGCCTCTTTTTCCATGATGAAAGCGGCAGACGCGCCATCTGTTAAAAATGATGAGTTACCGGCCGTGGCGGTTCCATGTGGTTTTATGAATGCAGGCTTTAGCGAGGAGAGTTTTTCAACTGTGGTATCCCCCCGAATTCCGTTATCCTGTTTTACAATGGTTTTACCTCCGTTTACGGAAACCGGTATAATTTCATCATTCAATAGACCTTTTTCTGTTGTTTCAGCTGCCCGCCGGTGTGATTGAGCTGCAAACTGATCCTGCTCTTCACGGGTCACACCAAATTTAGCCGTCATTTTATCGCAGCTCTGCCCCATGGTCTCACCGGTTGAAAATTCAGAAATTGAGGGTATTTCAGGCAGCAGATCAGATGGCCGTAGCCCTTTAAAAAATCCAAGCCAGTCGGTTGCTTTTCGGTATCGTTGTGTTTGGAGCAGTTTTTGCCGGAATTTTTTTCTGAACCGAATGGGGATATCACTCATTACTTCGACGCCACCCACAATAGCGCCATCTATCTGTGCCGTTAATATGGCATTCATGGCTGAAGTCAGGGCTACATTTGAGGAGATACAAGCCATCGAAACCGTAGTTGCGGGAATCGAATCAGGCAGCCCGGATGCAAGGGTTATTTCGCGGGCAATATTGCTCGTATTGATGTCCTGTATCACATTACCGTAATAGAGGTGGTCAACATCGTTACCATCCAAAACAGTTTTTGTGATGAGGCCACTCACCGCAATTCTGCCAAGTTCGAACGCACTCAAGTTTTTAAAATCGGTTTGTGCTCTCAAAAAAGGAGTGCGAACACCGTCAATAAATGCAACTTCTCTACTCTTCATGTGGATACTCATGGTAATTATGGGGTTTAAAGATCAGATAGACAGCTTAACACTGTTAACCTCATTCTTATAAATAAAAAATTTTTTGCTCTATAAAAACTGTTTTATTGAATTCGCGAAGTTCTTATATTTAAAGTCTGATCAAAAAGGGCAATTAGCTCAGTTGGTTTAGAGCACCTCGTTTACACCGAGGGGGTCGGGGGTTCGAATCCCTCATTGCCCACATCAAAAAAAGGACAGTTCTTATAAAGAGCTGTCCTTTTTTTATTTGAGGAGGAAAACATGTTTTACGTTTACATTTTATATAGTGTTGTTGCCGACAGATACTACATCGGCCAAACATCCAATCTTGAGCAGCGCGTTGTAAGGCATAATAACGGTGAAAATAAATATACAAAGTTTGGTATACCGTGGAAACTGGTTTACAAAGAGAGTTTTGATTCGAGAGCAGAGGCTATGGAGCGGGAGAAGAAATTGAAGTCTTCGGAAAGCAGGGATATTTTGAGAAAGGAGATATTTAAACAGGGTTACTCTGCCGGTAAAACTTCGATGATTAAGGAAAGAGCCTTGAATAACGGGATGTTGTTATAGCAATATTTTTTGTATTATTTGTAATACAAAAATTACAAATAATACTTTAATGGCGATAACTGTTAGACTAAAACCTGAAGATCAGAAAAGGCTAGATAGCCTTGCGAAATTAACCGGCCGAACAAAGTCTTACTATATCCGGCAAGCAATTGAGGAAAAGTTGGATGAGATGGAAGATCTTTACATTGCTGAACAGCGGATTGAACAGCCCGAAGGGAAAAGATGGTCATTGGACGAGCTAATGCGTGGTGATGACTTGGACAGTTGAATTTGATAATCGCGCAAGAAAAGAACTGCGAAAGCTGGATGCAAACATCCAGAAACAACTTTTGGAATTGTTAAATCAAAATCTTGCCGGAGATATCGACCCAAGAGAAAAAGGGTCAGCCTTGAAAGGCAAGTTCAGAGGTTTATGGAGATATCGTATGGGGGATTATGGGATTGTATGCCAAATCAGAGATAGAGAGATTGTTGTTCTAATTTTAAGAATTGCACACAGGAAAGAGGTTTACAATAGTTAATCAATTCAAACATTCCTTTTTTCTTCTAAAAGATTTATTTACAGAGAGATTCGAATTATTAAAGAGAAGATTTCCTGCTATGAAAGCAACATTTCTTTTTATCGTTTTTTGTGTGATTGTGTCCGTTCAACATGCCGAAGCCCAGCGGCTTATTGAACGCGGCTGGATATTGAATCCAATGGAAAGTGTAGCATATCAGCCAGAAGATCACGAAAGAAGTTGGTTTGCACAGGTTGGAGGTTGGGGGACGTTTGGAAGCTATGCACTCGGGGGCGATCGCGATCATCATTGGTACCAGCAGCTGGCAGCTTTTGCAGAGATTTACAGGCATGGAAATGAATGGAGTGTAGCCATCACATCACAAATAGAATTCATTGCAAACGACGATAACGATGTAAACTTTAGCCCGCGTGCTATTTTTTGGGAAGAGGGTGTTTTGGTAACTCGTAGGCAAAACAACGTTTACATTCAGCTTGGGTATTACCACCGCTGCAAGCACGATATAGATAATCTCAGAATTGGCGAGGAACGCACATCTGTTTTTGGAAGTGCAATGGCAGCAATTATTCTGCCGGTAAACATCAGGGAGAGAAGCAGGGCTACGTTCGCGGTTCGATATGATCATTACACCATTACCTGGGAGAAGCGTACACCTGCCGAGTTTTGGGATGCAGGGCCAAACTGGGAAGATTTGGTCAGCTCTGTTACGCTAAATGCAGATTGGGCAACCCAAAACAGAACGGTAAATTTGCATTTGAATGGCTACGCAATGGGTACAATCCTCAGCAATGAAACTCTTTTCAATGGTATGTTACGTGCAGAAATTGGCCGTAAAACAGCTGCGGGAGATTTACGCTTCGGGATTCACACAGAATTTTTAGGTGACAGCGGTATTCCTGTTCGCCCTGCAACGGCAACACTTATTGGAATTGGTGTACGTATTATGGCACCGGGCAGTGTTATTTAATTACGGTGAAGCAGAATAAATCATCGGAAAAAATGTTTACATATCATATGAGAAAAGTGGTATTTAAACTATTCTCGCACTCTTAATTATAAGATATTCTTCCAATGAAAAAATATGCACTTCTTGTTCTATTTTTAGCCATATGGTTTTTTGCAAGCTGTACAACTGTTCAAATAACAGAAAACGACGCATTTGATGCTCATCGCACCATATACCCGAGCCTATTTGAAAAAGCAGGCATAGAACTGCATGATATTTCGATTGACACGGATGATGGTGAAATTCTGAATGCATGGTTTTTTGAAAGGGAAGATGCAGTTGCAACTGTGGTCTATTTCGGGGGTAATGGTTTTTTAATGGTAAAATCTAACCCGCTGATTGAGGCCTATGCCACAGTTCCGGTAAACCTGCTGCTTTTTGATTATCGCGGATATGGCCAAAGTACGGGCAACCCAACAGTGGCGGGTGTTAGAAAGGATGCCGAAGCTGCAGTACAGTTTGCAAGAAATTTAACAGGCGATGATAAAAAACTGTATGTGCATGGACACTCTATCGGATCTTTTCTGGCGGCAAGAATTGCGGATGAGCAGGAAATTGACGGTTATATTCTTGAAAGTCCTGCAACGGATGTGGATAATATGACCCGGAAAAGGGTACCCTGGATAGCAAGGCTTTTTATCCGGTTTGATATTGATGATGTTCTGAAAGAACAAAACAATCTTGAAAAAGTTTCGAGAATAGATATACCTCTTCTTATAATGGGCGGATCAAATGATGAAATTACCCCTTTCAGGATGGCGGAAGAGTTGTATGAAGCCTCATCATCATCAGATAAAAAATTGATCCGGATTACCGGAGGTTCTCATAATGATTTGCCAAAATCTGTAGAGTACAGACGGGCACTGGCAGACTATTTCAACTAAATAAAAAAAGCTCACCAGCTAATAAAAACCGGTGAGCTTTCCCCTTCTTGATTACGTATGTATCCGTTTTTCAGGTGTGTATCATTAAATACGTAAAAATTCATTAAAACAGCTCATGCAGATTAAAATTTGTGTTGAATAACAGATCAGTTTGCCAATCTGCACGCATCCGACTCGTCACTCAAAATAAATCTGTCCGGAACTTTTAAACCCGATACCTTTATCATCAGATAATAAAGCACTCCTGCAAATGGTTCGAATCATAATTATTAGTCTTGCATTGCTGGCTGCAAATACTCCAAAATTGCAGAGCCAGGATGCATTTTCCGAAGTTCGTTTTACACTTACCGGGAATAAACTGATGAGTGGCAATACACTTCTTCGAAGCTGGGAACCGACCGAAGGCTTTGGTTTTGAACTGTCAACACCGTATTACGCAGGCAATCTGGAAGCCGGTTACCGCTATCTTCGGTTTAATGAGATTGATTTCGAGAACTCCGGCTTTCACTCTCATTATCTCTTTTTTGGATGGAATTACAGCTATGCAGCATCCGATGAGGTAGCACTTGCCTACGGTATCCGTTTTGGCAAACAGTTTATGCTGCACGATGAAGACATGATTTATGGCGGAGAGTACAAATTCAGCCGTGAAGAGAGCGAGTTTTCGTACGAACTACAGATGAGACTTGAGTATGAAATTGCCCGAAATGTAGAGATCTATATCGGAACAGCTTACAATCGCACCATTTTTAATATTCCATTTGCTGCGTTTTACGGTACTGCCGGACTCACGTTTAAATTTTCATCTCCCCGATGGTTCAGGAGGGTGATGGAATGAAGTGGTTTTTAGTTTTTACATTGATAAGCTTTTTTTCTGCAACAGGAAATCTGACAGCAGCCGGCAATTTTGAATCTTCAGAACCCGATTCAGTTACAGCTTCACCCATCATGAGTACAAGCGACTATTTTTGGCAGTCGGGCTGGAATTACTCAACGCTTGATCGAATGTCGGTAGCCATCAATTCAGGTGAATACGGTTTATATGGCCCACAGCCGGATTTTATGCTCGATGGAATTCCATTTGAGCCCACTTTTTTTGGAATCTCCTATTCACAGCTTTTTCCGGTTCCCTATTTTCAGTCGCAAAAAAGTGAGCTTTACAGCGGCCACGGAGTTCAAAATGGCGTTAATTATCAAACAGGATTAATGCACATCATTTCTGAACCGGTGAGCGATGGGATATCTGTTTTTGGTTCAGGCCAGTACGGGCATAACAGCGGTGAGCCCGGTCCCTGGGTGTTTAATCCGGAACGGGTTTCACCCAATGTGGAGCGCTTCGGCCCCTGGGTTAACGGAGGTCTTTCGATGAAATTCGGAAATTGGTACGCAAAAGGAATACTGAAATTCCAGGAGTACAAGCATGTGGATGAGTTTGTGCAGCTTCGTATGATCAATTCGCGCCGCTCACCAACCGATCCCACAGAGTGGCTTGGAGTGGATACCCGCTCTGTGACGACACTTGCCGAAACAGGTCTCATCGGTTCAAAGGGAACCATAAAACTGCAGGCATATCAGGCTGAAAGTGAGGATTTTCTATACTTTCAGCCATTTGGAAGAGAAGTTCCTGCCGGGTTTCAGGTGAATCAATATTCAGCTCTTGCTGATGTTAAAATACACTCACGAGTGGGATTACGGGGCTTATATCAGTACAGAGAGCAGGAATTGAATTATAGAGAAAACCGGTTTGAGTACAACTTCAACTGGCGTAAACAGATGAACAGTCTGAGGGCTTCAATCTATTACTCCGGAGAGAGATTCTTCGCCGATGCAGGGGGTGAATGGCAGAAAACAGAACTGAATGCACCCGGATTTTTGGGTGATGATCAGATTATCTCAGCACTGTTTTTAAAACAAACACTTCAGATTTTTCCAAGGGTTTCGATTTCAACAACAACTCAGATACAGTTTTCAGAAACTCAAAATGGTTTACAGGCAGGCGGGGAATTTCTGATTGACCCGGTTCCCTTTTGGACTATACAACTAGGCGGTTCGTATTCTGAACTGCTCCCTGAATTGGCCAATCCGCTGGAACACCAGGTTCAAAACGGGTACTACATTTTCGAGCATTTAGATATTCCTTTTGATTTGCCGGATCAGATTGAAACAGCCAGAACTCTCTCGCTCAGAAATAGTCACCTGTGGAGTATTACAAGACATACAAAGTTACAACTGGATCTTGAATGGTTCCGACACATAGCCATGAATATTCCGTTTCAGCCGGTTCTTTATGATCTGGAGTACAGCACGCAACCCGGTGAATATTCACTCTTGCAGGGAATTGAAGGCCGGCGCTTAAGAGCAGGTTTGGAGCTCCGCTTTATGCCGCTTAGGAAGATGGAGCACAGGGTAGCCGTCACGGTAAACAGAACCCTATCAGGGGATGAAGAGTATGAAGCATACTGGCAAATGATTCCCGAAATTTTGGCACAGTACTCGATCCATTACTCACCATTTCCTGATGTTGATCTCTCATTGTACGGACAATACAGATCGGCAACCACCTGGAGTGAATTTGCAAACCTTGACGGTGAACTGAACCGTACGTTTCACATACAGTATCCATTTCGGTTTTTTGATTTTTCTGATTCCATTCCGGCGCATGTCAATATCGATCTCAAAATGGGAAAATGGTTCTGGAATCAGCGCCTTCGCGGGGAATTTTTGCTAAAGAATCTGCTTAATCGTGAATATCAGACACATCCGCTGGGAATGCGTGAAAAATTTGGATATATGGCCCGGATTGAATTACGATTTTGATTAAATTTGTGCCTAATAAACTGCGTACGCTACCAATATCCAATTTATAGCTTTACATTTACTATGATTTAATCACGCCTGTTTAAAGGGCCAAAAAGTATTTATTCAATCGGATGTCCGACCAGCATATTTTAAAAGATCAGCGAACAGAAATTGATCGAATCGACAAAGA
Organism: Balneolaceae bacterium; assembly: GCA_007135335.1. Taxonomy (GTDB): domain Bacteria; phylum Bacteroidota; class Rhodothermia; order Balneolales; family Balneolaceae; genus Rhodohalobacter. Next base: position 12,588 of record SLJB01000217.1, on the reverse strand, counting down.
GATTCTCGATCTGCTTCAAAAACGAAAAGAGGTGGTGCAGGATGTACTTAAAAGGAAGGTGGAAAAACAGCTTCCGGTTTTTGTGGCCAAACGCGAAACAGAAAAAACTGAATCATTCAGGGAAGAGGCTCAGAAACGGGGGCTCGATCCCGATTGGGCCGAAGATTTTCTCAGAATGGTAATGGCAGCTTCCCGTGCGGCTCAGTCTGCTCAAACATTTCCATCATCAACCACCGATACCAAACATGTTCTCTATGTTGGCGGTGAAGGTGGCATGGGACAGCTCTACCGGAAATTTACCGGTCACAGCGGCCATAAAGCGTACAGTATTGATAAAGGCAACTGGTACCAGCTTGAAGAACTGGCGCCAAAACTGGATTTGGTGATTGTTACCGTGCCGATTAATGTAACCGTTGATGTAATCAACAGAATTGCCCCGAAGTTAACGACGGATACCATTCTGGCTGATTTTACAAGCAACAAATCGAAACCTCTCGAGGCGATGCTGGCCGCACATCCCGGTCCGGTTGTGGGTCTTCACCCAATGCACGGCCCCGATGTGCCAAACCTCTCCAAGCAGCTGATGGTATTTTGCGAAGGGCGGCGTTCAGAAGAAGCCAACTGGTTCAAAGAGCAGTGTGTGCTATGGGGAATGCGGGTTATTGATGCAAACCCACAAAAGCACGATCATGTGATGAATCTTGTGCAGGGTCTGCGCCACTTTGTAGCCCTTTTGCATGGTTCATTTATGAAAGAGTATGATTTGAATCCTTCCGAAATGCTCGATTATTCCAGTCCCATCTACCGGGCAGAACTGATGATGACAGGCCGGATTTTTGCACAGGATGCCGAATTGTACGCCGATATTGTTTTTGCCAATAAAGAGCGGAGAGATCTCCTGCTCTCATTCTTTAATCATCAGAAAAAACTGATGGACATGGTTGAAAGCGACGATAAAAAAGGTTTCATCAGAGAGTTTGAAGCTGTTACTGACTTTTTCGGCAGTTTTGCATCACAGGCGCTAACGGAGAGCAGTTACCTGATCAACCGGCTTGCTGACCGTTTTTCTTAGTGATCAGTTCATCCACCAAATGGTGCCATTCAGAACCGTTGCAAAGCTGACCCACAGAATGTAGGGAACCATCAGCCAGCCGGCCATTCTCGATTTTTGATAGAAAAGAAGTGTGGTTATAATGATGGCTGCAAGCAGAAAAAGTATTTCCAGGAATGCCCAGCCTATTTCCTGCGCCCCGAAAAATATCTGTGACCATAAACCATTCAGTATCAGCTGAACAATGAACATGCTGAGTGCAGCAGATGCCCCTGCAACTCCGAACTGTTGCCAGACTTTCCACGCAGCAAATCCCATCAGTGTGTAGAGGAGTGTCCAAACAGGGCCAAAAAGCCAGCCCGGCGGGTTCCAATCCGGTTTGCTTATAGTTTCGTACCAATCTGCAGAAGCAATACCCGGAGATACCTGGGCGCCGACCCAGGCTGTGAAGTAGCAGATACCAAGCCAGAAGATGAGCCCTGCAACACTTTGTAAATTGGTTATTTGTCTGTCTGACCCCATAGTTAATTATGTATATTTATAGTTATGTGTGCTCAAACTTTTTCGAAACATCTATCGTTTGCTCATAGTTTTTGGTAAACTATCAGGGCAATTTCTTCTATTTCTGATACTTTTAAAATTCGATTTAAATAAGATTTTTCAAAATATGTTTTACAACCGGTTTGTAACTCCTTTTCTTTTTGCTGCAATCTTAGCAGTTATTTCCGGCTTAAGCTTGTTAGGTACTCCATATCAGGCATACGCACAACAAATCAATATGGATCAACTTCTTGTAATGCCGGTACCGGATGCTAAAGATGTTTGCACACTTGATCCCACTGATATTGAAGCGAACTTTTTTATTGCTCCGGACCGTGAGCTGGCTAAAAATTTTCAAAATGTAGCCACATCAACGTTTGAGGTAGATTACCGGGTAGAACAGAATGCATGCGGTGATTCTGTGTGGCCGGAAGAAGCATTTGAAGCGTTTGAATTTGCAATGGATATCTGGTCTGTGCATCTCTCATCCAGTGTACCCATCCGAATCGATGCCGTCTGGAATGAACTCGAAGAGAGAACACTTGGAAGTGCCCGGCCAACAAGAATTGTACAACTGCCCGGTGTTGGCATTCCCGACACCTGGTACACCATTGCCCAGCTCAGTTCCATGTCGAGCCGGGTAATTCGCAATGAGATAGACGGTGTAAATCACGATGTTGAAATCAATATCAACTGTGATTTCAGTAACTGGTATTTTGGAACAGATGCGAAGACTCCGCCGGGAAGGATTGATTTTGTTACCGTTATACTTCATGAAATTGGCCATGGCATTGGGTTTATCGGCAGCATTTCTGTTCCCACGGATGAAGATCAGGAGGTTACGGAAGAGACCGCATCAATAGGGCAGGGTTCGCCGCCACGGCCATTTATTTACGATCAGTTTACAGTAGATGGCGATTATAACAGAATTTTGAATTCAACTTTATACCCGAATCCGTCAAATGCTCTATTTGAAGCTGTGACCGGTAAACGAGGCGGGATATTTTTTGAGGGTGATGATACCAATATGTCACTAACAGAGATGCCGACAGACCGGGCAAAACTATATACTCCGGAAACTTACAGGCCCGGTTCAAGTTATTCGCACGTTGATCAGGAAACGTTTACCAATACTCCAAATGCTCTGATGCGGCCAAGAGTTGATCGGGCATTTGCCGTACACACACCAGGCCCCTTATTTTGCGGCATGCTGAGTGATATGGGCTGGCCGCTTGGCGTGGGTTGCCTCAGCTTTCTGGCAGCCGATGCATTTATTGCTGTAAATGTAAGTGAAATTGAATTTGGTGTTTCTAATGAGGGTCGTACTGTGCAGAGAGTTATCACCATTGAGAATGAGAGTAGTTCAGCGGAGATTCTCTCGGGCGGCCTGGCGATTGATGATCCCAATTTTTCAGTCATAGGTGAATCAACTTTCAGTCTTCAGCCGGGACAAAATTCCCAATTTATCATTCAGTATTCGCCGCAAAATGACCGGCAACATACAGCCAGTCTCTCTATTTTTCACAATGGCCGGAATGTACCATCACCCATTGTAATTGCTCTGAGTGGCGAAGCACTGCAATCGAATCAAACGGTTCGGCTTGAGCAGAGCTTCCCGAATCCTGCGGTAGGGGCTGCAGGTACTTACCCCACAATTCCTTTTGTACTATCTGAGGATTCTGATGTGAGGCTTGATCTCTTCAGTATCGATGGAAGGCATGTTCTTTCTTTGGTAAACGGCCAAAAAACTGCCGGCAGATATACTGAAGCGCCTGATATGAGCAGCCTCTCAAGCGGAGTTTATATCTACAGGCTTATTATTGGTGATATTGTGGAGTCCAAAAAACTGATGTACGTGCGGTAATTAAATATCCGCCAGTTCAAGCATGAAAGCTTCAAAAGCAGGAGTATCGTACTTGGCCAATCCTCTTTTTTCAAGCGCGAGTCTTCCATCTTTTGAAATTACATAGGTAGTGGGAATCACCGTGCTTTCGTAGGTTCCGGGGACTTTTGTTCTGAAATGGTAGATTGGAAGATCAAAATTTCGCCTTTCCATAAATTCAATGGCTCTGTTAAAATCTTCATCAACAGATACCAATACAAATTTGATGTTTTCATGATCCTTGAGGTTGTTGTAAAGAGCTTCAATGGAGGGCATTTCTGCAATACAGGGCGGGCACCAGGTTGCCCAGATATTCATAAACACCACTTCGCCCTCAAATTCATTCAGGGAGGTTACACGGCCGGATGTATCTGAGAAATAGAAATCCCGGTTTGCAGCGGGGAAATCTTTCGTGAGTTCCGGGATTGACGGTTTGATGAGTCCGGTTGCGAGTAAGCCTCGCTGCATGGTTCCGATGACTTGTGTGTGGAGCCCCGTTACATATAGAAATAGCACAACGCCAATGATTGCACCCCACTCAACGAGCGCCCTTTTTCTGCTTTTTGATTTATCTTGATTTTCAGACATACCCATTTACATACTCTCTTGCAATTTAAGGCCTGATTTTAATATCAATTTTTTTGGTTCTTTCCTGCTCCTGATTGCGAACAATCAATGCCTGGTGAACCCTGTTTGCAATTTCTTTGAAACCAATTGCGGCAGCTGATGTAGGGTCACTCGCAACTACAGGAGTGCCATCATCCCCGGTTTGCCGTACCACTTCGCGAAGTGGCAGTTCACCTAAAAAGGGTACTTCAAGCCGTTCGGCAAGTTTTCGTGCACCGTGTTTGCCGAATATGTAATATTTCTTTTCGGGCATGTCATCCGGAACGAAGTAGGCCATATTTTCAACGATTCCCAGCACAGGTACATTAACCTTGTTAAACATGGCAACACCTTTGCGGGCATCATCGAGTGCCACAGTTTGCGGAGTAGATACTATAACGGCTCCGGTCAGGGGAACAGTCTGTACTATTGTAAGCTGGATATCGCCGGTGCCGGGCGGCAAATCCAATATAAGATAGTCGAGTTCACCCCACTCCACTTCCTGCATAAACTGTTTTACGGCGCTTGTAACCATCGGGCCGCGCCAGATCATAGCCTGATCAGTATCAACCAGAAACCCCATAGATACAAGGTGTACACCATGTTTAAAGATGGGTACCAGCTTTTTTTGTGTGGTTACATTGGGGCGTTCGGTAACTCCAAACATGGTCGGTACACTGGGCCCGTAGATGTCGGTATCAAGCAGACCAACACGAGCACCGGTTTGGGCAAGAGAAACTGCAAGATTTGCTGCCACAGTTGATTTACCCACTCCGCCTTTACCTGATGCAACGGCAATTACATTTTTAACACCGGCAAGAACAGGTTGCTGCTCAGGTTGCCGGGGTTGTGCGGTTTTTGGTTCATCACCCTCAAGTTCGCGTTGTCGCGATATGTTTATGCCAACTGTAATATCAAGTATTGCTTCTTTATCAACAAATTTATGAATGGCAGCTGTACACTCTTTTTTCAGGTGATCAGCAAGGGCATCATCTTTTTTTGGGAGTTCAAGGGTAAATGAGATGTATTTATCCTGTGTGATAAGATCCTGGATGAGTTCCAAAGAGATCAAATCCCGTTCGTATTGGGGATGAATTACGTGTGAAAGTGCACTTTTTACCTGTTCTTTGTGGATAGACATAACTGTTATAACCGTCTTTATTTTTGGTTGCAAGATAATCAGAATAAGAGGCAAACTAAACGCTATATTCTAACTTTGCGTTTATTAAGATTGTTTTAAGTTTGTGAGAATAGTTACCTTTATTGCTTGATTGAATCCAAAAATGAGAGATCATCAAGTTTTAAATAATCCACACCTGGTGGTGATATCATTTGGATACTTAAGCCTTTATATAAACATTTGAGTTACAAACAGTGATGCTAAAACGAACTCCACTATATAGTGAGCACAAAAATCTGGAAGCGCGCCTTATTGATTTCGGCGGCTTCGAAATGCCGGTTCAGTATGCAGGAATCAAGCAGGAGCATACAGCCGTAAGGGAACATGCCGGCTTGTTTGATGTATCTCATATGGGCGAGTTTTTGGTAACGGGTCCGCGGGCACTTGATCTGATTCAGAAAGTAACAATTAATGATGCCTCGAAACTGGTGCCCGGTAAAGCCCAGTATACAGCAATGTGTTATGAAGATGGTGGTATTGTAGATGACCTGCTGGTATACATGCTCGAAGAAAACAGATATATGCTTGTGGTAAATGCATCAAATATTGAAAAGGATTTTGAGTGGATCAGCAGCCATAATACAATGGATGCCAAGCTCGAAAATGAATCAGATAAATATGCACTGATTGCGTTGCAGGGACCGGAGTCTGTGGCTATCTTACAAAAAATTACCGGTGTTGATGTTGGTGGAATTACTTTCTATACATTTACCACCGGCACAGTAGCCGGAGAGAAAGGAGTAATTATCTCTGCTACAGGATACACGGGCGAGAAAGGCTTTGAACTCTACATCGACACGTCAAAAGCGGACCCTGTTAAAATCTGGGCAGATATCATGAAGGCAGGAAAAGATCATGGCATACAACCTGCCGGACTAGGTGCCCGCGATACATTGCGGCTTGAAATGGGTTATGCACTTTATGGAAACGACATTACCGCTGAAACCAATCCACTTGAAGCGCGAATGGGATGGCTTACCAAACTTGAAAAAGGTGAGTTTATCGGTAAAGAGGCTTTACTCAAACAAAAAGATACCGGCATAAATAGAAAACTGGTGGGTTTTGTTGTAACAGAGCCCAGAAGTGTACCAAGAGGAGGGTATGAAATATCAGAGGAAGATGGAACAGTAATCGGTTTTGTTACCAGCGGTACACAATCCATCACCCTTGATAAAGGCATTGGAATGGGTTATATCAAAGCTGAAAAGGCAGCAGAAGACGAAAAAATAACTATTAACATCAGGAAAAAACGGGTAGAAGCCATTGTGAAAAGGCCGCCGTTTATTAATAAATGATTCAGATCTCATGGTTGATTTAAAAACATTAGACGTTTTCTATTCACTACACTCTTTTCAAGAGGACGAACTGCGTAATAAAACGGTAGTTATTATCGATGTGCTCAGAGCATCATCATCTATAGTAACCGCCTTAAAAAATGGTGCGAAGGCAATTATCCCGGTTGCAGATATGGGTGAAGCGAGCAAAATTGCGCAGAATGTAGATTCAGAAAATTATCTTCTTTGTGGTGAAAAAGATGGAATAAAAATAGAAGGGTATGATCTTGGCAACTCACCGGTAGAGTTCTCTAAAGAGATTGTTGGCGGAAAAACACTGATTTTTAACACAACCAATGGCACAAAAGCTATTAAGAAGGCGGTTGGGGCACAGAATATTTATGTAGCTGCATTCCTTAATGTATCAGCTATTGTTAAAGTACTGCAGGCGCAGAAAAAAGATGTGGTTTTGCTTTGTGCCGGATGGAAGGGCAGGCTTGCATTTGAAGATATGCTGCTGGCCGGACAAATTATTCATCTGCTTGGAAGCGGCGAGCTTCCTGATGAATCCAGAGACGGAGCTAAAGTTGCTTACGGGTTATTTGATAAGTATGGTGATGATATTCCAACTGTAATTCACCAAACCAATCATGCATCCCGGCTTAAAGCCCTCATTGGAACAGATGATATAGATTATTGTTGTCAGGTTGATACTACAGACATTATACCCCGGTTAAAAGAAGGGATGATAACCCTTGATAATGGCAAAACGTAAACGCTCAAATACCTTTTTTAATGGTTTAACTTATTCCCGTAAAATGGAAATTACGGGAATACTGATTATGGCTATCTCGGTATTACTTCTTCTGAGCATAGCCTCCTATCATCAGGACGATTACGCCATTGTAAAATCTCTCTCCTACGAATCCCTCGTACAGCCTGATCAGGGTGCGGCACTTCGGGTACAAAACTGGCTGGGTATTACGGGTGCGTACATATCACAGCTATTTGTACGAACCCTTTTTGGTTACTCATCGCTGCTGATACCGGTTATTGTATTTTCGATGGGGTGGTTTGTATTTCGCCGCCATGATCTGAATGATCTCAGCTGGCCTGCAGCTTATGGTATCTGGCTGATGCTGCTGATGTCGACCATACTGGGTTGGTTCTACCTTGAGTACGAAGCATACACCGTTGCCGCAAGCGGGCATTCCGGCCTCTATTTTGCTGACAGGCTTCAATTTTTAACAGGTATGGGATCTGTTATCATCCTCTTTGTACTCTTTTTTGTAACGGTATTTCTTTTGGTGGATAGAGATGTGCAGAAAAGTATTGACCGCATTACCGGTTGGTTTGGCAATTTGAAAAAGCGCCGTGAAGACAACGGCAGGCAAAAGGCAGAATCGGATGCGATCCTGAAGCGTCAGGCCGCCGATGAGGCTGCAAAAAAGAGCTATAAAGCCCAGTATGAATCGAAAGGTGTTAAATCAATCGATGAAATTGTAAGCAGATCAGAAGAAGAAGACAGGTTGCGCGAACGTGAACGTAAAAAAGAATCTGAAGAACTGGAAACTTTACCGCCAAGAGCTGTGCTAGAGAAAAGTAAGCCGCAATCAGGAGACGATTCCGAAGATGATGTGGAAATATCTGTTTTTGTAGGAAAGGGCGATGAAGAAGCAGACCATCGTGAACTCGACAGGCAAAATAAAGAGAAAGCTAAAGAGATCCCCGTTATCAAGTATAAGTTTCCTGGAATTGATCTGCTCGATTCACCCCCGAACGAAGGGAATGAAGTGGATCTTGAAGAGATAAAGATTAACAAAAAAATTATCCTCGAGAAGCTAAAACGGCATAAGATTGAAATTTTAAGTATCAACGCCATTGTGGGACCAACGGTAACACTCTACGAAATAGAACCTGCACCCGATGTAAAAATCAGCAAGATTGAGAGTTACGCCAACGATTTAAAAATGGCAACGGCTGCCCATGGCCTTCGGATTATCGCCCCTATTCCCGGGCGTTCTGCAGTGGGTATTGAAGTGCCTAACAAAACGAGAGAAACGGTTTACATAAAATCAGTAATCAACACCAAGAAATTTGTAGAAACCACGTTTGAGCTTCCAGTGGCTTTGGGTAAAACCATTGAGAACGAAGTGTTTATGATTGACCTTACCCGAATGCCGCATCTGCTTATAGCCGGAGCTACCGGCTCGGGTAAATCGGTGGGTATCAACACGGTGATTACCTGCTTACTCTATAAATGCCATCCGGATGATCTGAAATTTGTGCTGATCGATCCCAAAAAGATTGAACTTTCGCTGTACCGGAATATTCAAAATCACTTTCTGGCGGTGCTGCCCGGCTCTGAAGAACCTATTGTAACCGATACAGGTGCTGCACTTGAAACACTCCAGAGTGTAACCATGGAAATGGATGAACGCTATGACCTGCTGAAAATGGCGATGGTTCGGGATCTGAAATCATACAATGAAAAATTCGATAGTGGCGACCTGGATGAAGAGCTTGGCCATCGTCATCTGCCATACATCGTAGTGGTAATCGATGAGCTGGCCGATCTGATGATGACAGCCGGAAAACAGATTGAAGAACCCATTGCACGAATTGCACAACTTGCACGGGCTATTGGTATTCATCTTGTTGTTGCAACACAAAGGCCCAGTGTGAATGTAATTACGGGAACTATTAAAGCCAATTTCCCAGCAAGGATGGCTTACCAGGTGGCATCAAAAGTAGATTCACGCACTATTCTGGATGTGGGTGGTGCCGATCAGCTTGTGGGAAGCGGCGATATGCTCTTTTCAAATGGTGCAGGTATGACTCGTATTCAAAACGCTTACGTGGCAACCGATGAGGTTGAACGAATTACATCTTTCATTGGGAACCAGCGAGGTTATAAGAAACCTTTCCCGCTGCCGGTAGTTGAAAAAGAGGAAGCCGGTATTCCCGATCCGCTTGATGATATTGATGACCTGTTCAAAGATGCTGCAAAAATTGTGGTTCTCCACCAGCAGGGGTCTGTATCGTTACTGCAACGAAAGTTAAAGATTGGGTATAACAGAGCCGGCAGAATTATTGATCAGCTATACAATGCTGAAGTTGTTGGCCCGTTTCAGGGCAGTACTGCACGCGATGTTAAAGTAACCGAAGAGGAGGAGCTCTATGAAATTTTTGAAAAACTGGGTGTTTAAAGCGCTTATTACGTTGGTGATTTTTTCCACCACAGGTGCTGTTCAGGAGCAGAATTCTCCAAAATTTGATGATCTCAAAGATCGGTTTGAGCAAAATCAGGTATTCTCAGCAACATTTATCCATGAGTTTAACGACACCTTTACGGGTGAGCAGCAGCTTACCGAAGGCACGATTTGGGTGGGTAAAGATCGTTACAAAATTGAGAGCGGAAACAGTATAATGGTAGTTGATGGCGAGGTTTCACGAGTTTATGATGGAACCAAAGGCCGTGTAATTATCAGTGAATATGAAGAAGAAGAAGATGATTTTGCACCGTCCCGAATGCTTCAGGGTGTGGATGATTCATACACAATTCGTGAAGAGGCCGCTGCTGATGGTATTACAAGGGTATACCTGGAAACAGAAGACTTATTCGCTATGTTCATGCAGGTAACCATTTGGATCAATCCGGCGGGTACACCCTTGAGAATCGAAGCTACTGATCAGGTGGAAAATGAGTTGATCACCTACTTCAGGGATGGGCGATTTATCACAGAAACAGAGGATACATTTCGATTCCAACCACCTGAAGGCACAGAATTGATAGATTTGCGGCATGAGTCCCGATGAGGATCAAACACCTGAACATCATTATTTCTGTACTCGCAGCTGCAGTGTTACTCTGGCTGGCGTTTAGAAATATTGAATTCGGGGAACTTTGGAATCAGATTACAGATGTATCACTCTACTGGCTTCCCTTTTTTCTTATCATGATGATTTTCAGTCATTTGTTAAGAGCTGAACGCTGGCGGCGTTTACTTCCGGAAGATTGCAGACACATCACCTTAAGTACTCTGTTTGCCGGTGTAATGCTTGGCTATATGATTAACAACCTTTTGCCGCGTCTCGGGGAGGTATCCCGGCCGGTTTACGTGGCTAAGAAAGAAGGCGTTAGCACCGGCAACCTCATGGGTACGATTGTTGCGGAACGCCTTTTTGATGTAATGGTTCTGTTTTTTCTCATTTTCATTACCATGATTTTAATTTTGGGAGATCTTGAAGTTGTAGAACAACTTTTTGGTATTGAAACCTGGAGCGGAGTCTATTATCTGATCTTGCCGGCAATACTGCTTCTCATTGTTACGGGAATCTGGATTTTTTATAAGTTGATGATTTGGCTGAATGAAAAGGAACATTTTACAAATCCTGTGATTATAAAAATTCTCTCTTCAGCAACATCTTTTGGTGAGGGGATGGTTTCACTTAAAAAAGTAAAAAACTGGCCCATGTTTCTGCTCCTTACAGCAGGCATCTGGATCGGGTATATTTTGATGACATATATTCCATTTTATATGTTGAATATGCAGAATGAATTTGCACTCGGAGTGAGTGAAGCTGTGGTTATCACGGTAGTTTCATCGGTGGGTGTGAGTATCCCTACGCCGGCAGCAATTGGATCGTATCACCTGCTGGTGCAGCAGGCTTTGTGGTTGCTGTATGAAGTTCCACTCACTAAGGCACTGACGTATGCAACAGTTGTGCATGCGTTTACGGTTCTGTTTGTTTTTATTGTGAGCCCTGCTGCATTGTGGTGGGATAAGTATTATACACTTACAAGAAATCACGATCGTTAAGTGTTAAATATTCTCAAAAGTTGTGGTATCTTCCTGCAGGTTCATATTTTACGACTTTGAGCGATTATTTGAATAAATCATCACTATTATAGCTCATTACCTTAATTGAACATGTACAGACCCTTTATACTACTTTTACTTCTCGCCGGCTCCCTGATGTTTTCCAATGAGATCAAGGCTCAGCAAGCGCAGGCGGATACTGAGCAATCACTGCTTCCGGAAATTGATCCTCAGGATATTGAAATAAGAAGCCAGTTTCAGGCACGCTTTCCAGGACTGAGAAGGCAGCCGATACTTGGATTTAATCCGCGCCCGCGTGTTTTTCAGAGCGATCCAAATCGGATTCCTTTCATTGAGGATGAAGAGACCGTAGCAGCTAGTTTGGCAATCGGTACGCTCGATCGTCCGGAAGCACCCGAATATCGCCGTTTAGGATATGCTGATCCGAAGATTGCGTTTTTCCGTGGGGGTGTTGGGTCATTTATTTCTCCTGAGGCAGATGCATTTGCCATTGCGAAACTGAGCGACAGAAACTGGTTATCAGGCAGGGCAACATTCTCATCAAGTGACGGACATGAACAAGTGTTTAACACATCGTACAGATGGGCTGAAGCCGGAATCACATCATACAATCGTTTTTCAAACCGCACTTCTTTAAAACTGGATGCAGGTATTTTATCAGATTTTAATCATATGCCGCGGGTAAATACAACTGTTGAAGAGTTGTTACCAACAAGTTCAAAAATTGAACATACAGGCATTCACGGTTCAGCTGAGCTTGAAATTGCACAGACATCTATGTCAGGAGTTAACATAGCAGTGAGTGGTTTTGCAAATGATTACTCTCTGATATATAATAGTAATGATTTCATTACGGATGCATCGGAGTGGGGCGTGAATGTAAAAGGTGAGTATTCCATGCTGGGTAATCGTATCAATGAGATCTATCGGGCACGGTTGCATACAACAGTAGGCTCAATAACTACGGCAGATACAGGGGCACAATCCTGGTCAGTATCCACTCTATCAGCACATTATGAGCGTCTTTTTAATTATAGAACGGATGTGAAAGCCACACTCGGCCTGAGTGGTGTGACAGATTCATCGGAAGATTTTACACTCTATGTTGCTCCTGAAGTCGAAATTAAACATACATTTTTCACCGGATTCTCTTTTCGCGGGAAAGCATATGGCCGGGCGAATCACCACACGTTTAGTGAAGTGAGGCAGCA
>SLJB01000099.1 GCA_007135335.1 Balneolaceae bacterium | reverse complement strand
GATCAGGTGAAAGAGTATGAAGGCATGTGGTTCAAAGATGCCGATAAAGAGATCAACCGGGCCATCAAAGAGAAAGGGTTGATGTACCATCATGAAACCTATGTTCACAACTACCCGTTTGACTGGAGAAAGGGAACCCCGCTGATGTCTTACCCGGTTGAGTCGTGGTTTATTCGCACCACCGATGTTAAACAGAAGATGGTAGATCTGAATAAAACCATCAATTGGAAACCGGAAAATACCGGAACCGGGCGATTTGGAATGTGGCTCGAAAATAATGTTGACTGGGCTGTTTCCCGCCAGCGCTACTGGGGAACTCCGATACCGATCTGGGTGAGCGATCTGGACCCGGAGTATGTTGAGTGTATAGGAAGTGTGGAAGAACTCAGGAAAAAAGCGGGTATTGATGATGATGTGGAGATTGATCTGCACCGCCCGCACATCGACGATTTTACATGGGAATGCCCCAAAGGCGGAACCATGCGGCGAATTCCCGATCTGCTGGATGTCTGGTTCGATTCAGGAGCCATGCCCTGGGCACAATGGCACTATCCGTTCAAAAATAAGAAGAAGTTTAAACAAAACTACCCGGCTGATTTTATCGCAGAAGGCGTAGATCAAACAAGAGGCTGGTTCTACACGCTGCATGCACTCGGTACGATGCTGTTTGATAAACCCGCTTATCTGAATGTGGTATCAAACGGACTCGTACTCGATGCCAATGGCGAGAAAATGAGCAAGTCGAAAGGCAACACGGTAGATCCGAATGAGGTGATTCAGAAATTTGGCGCCGATACCGTTCGCTGGTATATGATGAGCAACTCTTCTCCGTGGGAAAATTTGAAGTTCAGCGAAGAGGGCCTGAGCGAGGTTCAGCGTAAATTTTTCAACACCATTGTGAACACCTACTCATTCTTTGTGCTCTATGCAAATATTGACGGTTTTACATTCAAAGGTTCACCCATTCCTATTTCCGACAGAACGGAAATGGATCGTTGGATTATCTCCAGGCTCAACACCACGATAAAACAGACAGATGAATTTCTTGACCAGTACGAGCCTACCAAAGCCGCTCGTGCGATGGAGGAATTTGTTGAGGAACTGAGTAACTGGTACATTCGCCGAAGCCGACGCCGTTTCTGGAAAGAGGGTAAAAGTCTGGACAAAACCGCAGCTTATCAAACACTATTTGAATGCCTGCTGAGTCTGTCTAAAATTATGTCGCCCATTGCACCTTTTATGGGTGAGTGGCTTTATCAAAACCTTAATGAAGTGGTAAAACAGGAGGAAAAATCGGTACATATCGCTTTTTATCCCCCTGTTGAGGAGACCGCAATCGACAAACAGCTGGAACGCCGTATGGAGATGGCACGAACCATCAGCTCTATTGTGCTGCGGGTACGTAATCAAATTGATGTAAACGTTCGTCAGCCGCTGTCAAAAATCATCCTCCCGATAAATCGTGAAGATCAGGTTATGGTAGAAGCGGTTAAAGAAATTATTCTTGATGAAGTTAACGTTAAAGAGATAGAGTATGTAGCTGATGATTCCGGAATTGTGAACAAAACAGCAAAACCAAACTTTCCTGTGCTTGGCAAGCGCCTCGGCAAACAGATGAAAGCGGTGACCGGGAAAATTGGCCGGCTGACAACAGACGAAATTTCTGAATATGAAAGCAAAGGTTCTGTTGACCTCATGCTGGATAATGGCGAAATTATAAGAATATCATCAAACGAACTGGAGATCCAGAGAACGGGCCTGCAGGGCTGGTCGGTGGAGTCGGATAAAGGGATTACCGTTGCTGTGGATACTGAACTGACGGACGATTTGATTCGTGAAGGGATATCGCGGGAATTTGTAAACCGTGTGCAAAACATGAGAAAAGAGGCAGATTTTGAAGTGACCGATAGAATTCATATCGGGTTTTCAGGGTCGGAGAAACTTGAGGGTGCTGTTAAAGCAACCATAAAAAACATTAAAATGGAAACACTAGCTGAAGAGATTCATACAACTCTTCTGGATATTTCCGATTTTGTAAAAACATGGCAGATTGAAGGTGAGGATGCCGAAATTTCTATCAGAAGAACAAATAATAATTAATCAGAAAGATTATGGCAGCATCAAAAGAAACCCCGAAAGAAGATCGAATCTCTCCATATAATGATGAAGAGCTTGAGTATTTCAGGCAGATTATACTGAAAAAAAGAGATGAGGCGGATCAGGAGCTCAGCACACTTCAAAACCTGCTTCGGGAAAGTATGGAAAATGCCTCCGATGAATCGGCCTATTCATTCCACATGGCCGACGCCGGGACCGATGCTCAGGAGCGCGAGAAGACATACATGCTTTTCAACCGAACCAAAAAGTTTATCCGGTATCTTGAGGATGCTCTCAAACGCATTGATAATAAAACCTATGGATTGTGTAAGGTAACCGGAAAGAAAATTGCAAAAGGACGCCTTGAAGCCGTTCCGCATACTCAGCTGAGTATTGAAGCGAAACTGAAACGTAGATAGCCGGATACAGTTTGTCGATACGCAGTAAAAAATTATCCGCCCTTATTGCACCTGCAGTGGTTATTGTAATCCTCGATCAGATATCAAAATATCTTGTTCGTACCAATACAGATCTGCACAGAGTTGATCTGATTGAGGGTTGGCTGGCATTCAATTTTACGAAAAATCCCGGAATGGCACTGGGTATGGACTGGCTCTCAACGCCAACCATCAGTGTAATTGCCATTCTGGCTACCATTGGTATTTTTACATATATCTACGTTACCCTGGAACGAGCAAACTTTGCTTACCTGATTTGCATGGGGCTGATTCTCGGCGGGGCACTTGGTAATATTACCGATCGCATTTTTATGGGAATTGTTGGCGGGTATGGCGGCGTTTTAGACGGCCATGTAGTCGATTTTATTCACTTCAATCTCACCATTGGTGACTGGGCAGTGTTTCCCTACATCTTTAACGTGGCAGATATTGCCATCAGCACGTCGATCATCATACTACTACTCTTTCATAAAGTAATTATGCCGATTGAACCCGAAGAAACAGACGCTGCAGATACAGAAGAAGTGATGCCTCCTGAAGTACAGGTACACGAGGAAGAGAAAAGTACCGGCAATGAGCGGGTAGTATCTGAAGAGTAGCACCCAAACAATCCAGCCTGATTAACACCGTCATGCCTGTGCCAATACAGGCACCCCACACGTTATCCTAAACCTGATTCATGCCTGCGCGAAAGCAGGCATCTCCATCCTTAACTCTGGATATGAATCATTTCCGGCTCAGTTCAAAAGCCCGATATGACTCCTGCAGGTTAATCATTATCAGAACAATTTTGGCTGGCATTTTGGACGTCCATTAACCTTGGATGATCCTGGGGAAAGTGGCTTTGCAACACAGCAATGGCTTCGTCAATCAATTGGATTCCGTCTGCATAGCGTCCGGTTTGGCATAATATTCCGCCAATTCTTCCTTTCAGAATCCCAACCCGTGAATGAGTCTCCCCAAAAATAGCCAAATCTGCCTGAAGTGCTTCCCTGTATATGGATTCAGCAGCAGTTAAATTGTTTATTCTCGTAAGCATTGAAGCATAGTTGCCAAGCATTACAGAAAGTTCGGGAGATTGATTTTCAGGGCGTAACCGGTACAAGGCAAATGCTCGCTGAAAATGGGATTCCGCTTCTTCATGCTGCCCGGTACGCGAAAGTGCATCGGCAAGGTTACCTACAGAAGCTATTAAAATTGGGTGATCTTCATTGAGGTGAGTCATATTAATTGCAAGCATCTCCCTGTAAATAGGTATCGATTCTTCGGTTTGGCCGTTTCGGTCGAGGAGGAATGCAAGATTGTTCAATTCTCGCCCGATTCTTGGGTGGTCATTGCCAAGTAAAATCTGGTTAATGGAGAGGCTTTCACGGGTCAGCTCAATGGCTGTTTCAAAATCGTTGAGTCTGTAGGCAATAACTGAATTTGTATTCAGCATATTCGCGTAAAGAGTTGAATCAGCTTCCGGTAAACGCCTCATCATAGAGAGGGCATCTGTGTAATAATTTTTAGCTTCTTCGAAATTTCCCTGGTTTTGCAAAGCTGAACCGATATTGTTCAGGGATGAGATAATTCGTATGTGATCGTCCGAATATAGAGAACGGTTTATGTTGTAAGCACTGCGAAAGAGTTTTTCACCTTCCGGGTTTTTTCCCACATCAATGTAGGTGGCTCCAAGCGTTGTATAAGCAAGGGCTGCATCATCATTGTAAATGTGACTTTGGTTTCGATAAAATTCGACTGCATCTTCAAGAAGTTTTATGGATTTTTGCCGATCTCCGAGACTTCTGTAGGTGCGCCCCATCACAACAAGCATTCTTGCGCGGATCTCAGGCCTGTCTTTAAATTCAGAATAAAGACGTTCTTCCCCTCTTTCAAGCAACTGGCCAACCCTGAGTGTATCGAGCCGTTCAGTTCTTACAGCCATAGGGTTGGCAGCCGAAAATAGATTCTCAAGAAAAGAGGAGACCTCCTCAGCCGTTTCACGCTCATGTTCTGCTCGTTGCAATGCCTGTTCCGTTCTGTCTCTCTCTTCTGTTGTTATTTTTAATTGATATGAAATAACAACTACAAATACTATTGTCAGGAGTATCGCTGCTCCAAGAGCTGCAACTACTGCCTTATGCCTGGAAACAAATTTTTTGATCCTGTATCGGGCTGAACTTTTACGCGCCGAAACCGGCAGATGATTCAGGTAGTTCTGAATATCATCTTTGAGCATTTCGGCAGATTTGAACCGTTCTGCCGGTTCTTCTCTTAATGCGGTGAGAAGTATGGAATCGAGATCTCCTTTAAGCTCAAGATTCAGTTTTTTGGGAGTAGCAGAACGGTTTACTGCTATTTGGTCAGCAAGATTGGAGTCATTACTCAGTTCATTATTATTCAGGCTTCTAAAAACCCGTGCAGAAGGTTTTTCCGGACTTTTCCAGATTGCAGCCGGAACCGGGCCTGTGAGCAACTCAAGGAGAAGTACTCCGAGTGTATAAATATCAGTAGCGGTCGAAATCTGTTCGTTCTTTACCTGTTCGGGTGCGGCATATTCCGGCGTCATCAGCCGTAATCCGGCCTTTGTTACAGGCACGGTAAATAGTGAATGCTCATCATCCAGAATCCTGGCAATTCCGAAATCCAATAATTTTACAGTGCCGTTTTTAGTTACCAGGATGTTTGACGGTTTGAGGTCGCGATGCACCACAAGCTGCTGGTGCGCATACTGAACCGCTTCACAAACGTGTGTAAATAGTTTTAATCGTTCACGAACCGCGAGTTTTTTTTGATCACAATAGTCGGTAATAGGTATGCCGTCAACAAACTCCATTGCAAAATAAGGCTGACCCTCATCGGTGAGCCCGCCATCCAAAAGAGTAGCAATATTTGGGTGTTGAAGCCGGGCAAGTACCTGTCTTTCATAGCGGAATCGTCTGAGAATTTCTTCCGAGTCCATTCCCTTTTTGATGCATTTCAACGCTACCTCTTTCTTGAAGGCTCCATCGTTTCTCTCTGACAGGTATACCTGTCCCATCCCGCCTTTTCCAATCAGTTTTTTGATGCGATAGTTACCGATGATGGTTCCTTCTTCAAATGTAAATTCAGAAGGAGATTCATCACCCTCCAGTAGTGGCAGCAATGGGAGCAGAAAATCTGAAAGCGTTTCTCCGAAGAAACTATCTGATTCCCTGGCATACTGAAGCAGTTTTTTCAGGTCTTTATATAGCCCGGGGTCCTGCGTGGTAACCTCTTTCAGAAAAGCTTGTTGCTCTTGTTCAGGCAAATCCAAAACCTGCTGAAGGAGCGTATCAAGCTGTTTTCGACGTTTTTCGTCAAAATCTGCCATGTTTGTGAGCCTTTATGTTACAGAGGAATGAAAAAGAGTTTTGACAGCCCTTCATCCGGTAATACTATTTACAGTATCGAAAAAGTAAAAAAAACAGTATCAATATCAATCCGTGCTGTTTTCAGGATCTTTCATGGCACTATACAGCCAGACGCGTGCGCGTGCCCAGTCACGTTTTAGTGTGGGCTCTGAAAAACCCGTTACCTCACTGATCTCTTCATACGTCATCCCGCCAATAAAGCGGTATTCCACCAGCTTGCCAAGCCGTTCGTTCCATTCTAAAAGTTTTTCGATAGCGCTGTTCAGCGAAATAAAATCTTCAACCCGTTCTTCCATCGCTAAAGCGAGATTATTTAATGGTTCGTCTTCACGGTTTCCGCCTCTTTTTTGAGCTGTTTTAGAGCGAAGATAGTCCACAAGAATAAACCTCATTGCACGTGACGTGACTGCGAAGAAATGAGCGCGGTCTTGCCAGTCGTGCTGCGAACTATCAATTAGTTTCAGATACGCCTCATGAACCAGGGCTGTGGTATTGAGTGTTTCGCCCCTTTTGAAACCGGCCAGCCGCTGATGGGCGATCTTTTTCAGGTCATCATATACAAGTTCATATACCAGCCGGAATGCATCACCATCCCCATTTTTTGCATCGGAAAGGTACCTTGTAATAGCATTCGTTTGCTGCATGAGGCGGTGTGAATTAGAGGTATGAAATCCCGGGTTGGTTTTTTTTACATTTTAATAAAGCGGGGAGAAAAATGCTATTTTTTAGAATAATTGATAACAGTGATTTGGAAGTGTAAATCAGCTTAAATATTGAGTTATTCTGCTGAAAGTAATTGGGCAGGTCATTATACCTTCGCTCTTTATCATGATACCCCTTTCTCATTTTCTCCGATAGCATTGATGTAGCCAAAAAATATAAAACGGAGAAATCAATGAAATTTCGAATGATCTTACTATCAGCACTGATACTTTTTGGAGCAGCGGAGCTGTTGCATGCACAAGAGTGCAGAATAGAGTACACATGGGTTGAAGGAAACTGGCCTAACCAGGTAGAGAAATCAAATATTGTAACGGTGCAGCCAGGCCAGAACCAAACTGTAAACCAAATGCACATTACTCAAATCGTGAATAATGGAAGAAATGATGCGATTATACGTACACGCAATAATGCAAACAATGCGCCGGCCGATTATCATACAATCAACAATGGCAATCAAACGATTTGGTTACCTCTTCCGAATTTTAGCGGGACTCGACTGGATCGTGTTACGTGCCTCTCTTATGCCACAGTAAACGATGCGAACGACCTCATTTCGGAATTTGGCGGAAGTGCACAAAACCTGATTAATAACGCTCAAACCGCCGCCACGCAGGGAGCGCAACTGGCTAAGAACACGATGATCGACCTGGTGAATGTTACCACATATGAGAATTTGCAGCAGCAGTTCGGGCAAAACCGGCAAGTGATGGAGCAAAAGTGGGAGCAACTCCAGCAGCTGGCAGCGGATGGGGCTAATGTTGGCGACCTGCTCCTGAGCCAGCACTTTCCCGAGCTGCATGAGGCCATAGAAGCTACAGCTTCTTTAAATATTAATCTGCCCTCACGGATGATGCAAAATCACCAGCAGAACGTGCAGAGACTGGAAACCAGACTTCACGAAATGGATGGAAAATATCAGGTTTCATCAAATATAAACGCTTTTGCAAGTATAGATCTTGAAGATCAATTCCCGGAG
>SLJB01000256.1 GCA_007135335.1 Balneolaceae bacterium | reverse complement strand
TGCCGGGGTTCAACTGGGTGAACGTGTGGAGAACTACGGAGGATGGATATCCGGCTTTGAGGTGGGAATAACAATAATCCAGCCTCACATTCAGATTCAAACCTATCACCCCAAACCACAACTCTTCGAGGTTCGACTGCGCTCGAAGGTTGTTTATTAAATAGCGCTCTTCTTCCTTTTGATCTGCCTTCAGCTATAATTACTTTACCGCATCTTCGTTCAATCAGGTAGTACGAATGCAGGATCGATATGAAGATGATAAAATTGATAGCTTTTTTATGAGCCATTCGGCAGATTCAAAAACAGACGAAATCGAAGAAATGAGTTTTCGCCTTCATTCCGATCAAAAGCAGTCGGAACTGCGCTCAAACGGATTTTTTTTATATTTCTTTACCGATCGTATGTATCCACATTATTCTCTATCACACAGATGAAACAACTAATTCTCTTATTAACCCTGCCGGCCATTTTACTGCTTAACCCATTGCCTCTGCACGCGCAGGAGAGGCCCGAAACTGTCGCTGATGAAAACCGCGCCATGGAGTATTTCATTGATGGAATTACCCATTTCGAAAATGGCGAGTTTGAACAGGCACTCGATCAGTTAACCGCCGCCCACCTGATTCTTTCTGATGACCCCGGAATTAATTATGCACTCTCCGATGTGTACCTCACCATGGGCGATCTCAACAACGCCGCTTATTACGGGCAAATCGCCGTGGATAAAGATCCGGAGAACAAATGGTACCGGCTCAATATGGCCGAAATTTACCGCAATTCGGGCCAAAATCAGCAATCCATAAACGCACTCAAGTCAATCCTTGAAACCGATCCGGGCGATCTTGATGTGCTATATCTGCTGGCAGAAAGTTATACCGAAACCGGACGCCTTGAAGAGTCTAACAGTGTGCTCGATGAGATCCTTTCAATACGGGGTGGCATTTTTGAAGTACACCTCAAAAAGTTTCAGAATTACAATGCGCTTCGGCAAACAGAAAACGCACTCGCAGAGCTTGAAAAAATGAGAGAGCTCAACCCCGGTAATCTCAGTACGCTGCACACCATTAGCCAGTACTATCTGGAATTGGATGATGTGGATGCCGCCCGCGACGTTCTGCTTGAAGCTCGTGAACGCAATCCCGGCGATCCGAAAACTCACATCCTTCTGGCCGAGATTTTCATTAATGATAATGAGTGGGAAAAACTGGGCGAAACGTTTATCACAATTATCGAAGACCCGCTCGTGCCGGCTCCTCAGAAAATGGAAATTGTGCGCTTTATGTATATGCAGCATCAAAGCATGCCTCAGGAAGAGATTCTCGAAGCACAAACAGAAAGAGTGATTATGGCCATTGGCGAGCATGAGTCGGATTATGGCCCTGCCCAGCTTGTGGCTGCCGATTATTTTATGCAGAAAAATAATCCTGAAGCTGCCCTTGAAACCCTTGAGCGGGTAAATAATCTGTTGCCCGGTGAGGCTGATGCCTGGAGCCAGCGCCTGCAGATCCTGTTTCAGCTTGGCCGTTATCATGAGGTGATTGAACTTTCGGATGATGCAGACCGCAACGCGCCGGATAATGCGTTCATTCAGTTTTTCACGGGTACTTCCTATATGTTTTCCGGCGATAATGAACAGGCGGAAACCTGGCTCGAAAATGCAACTCTGGCACCTTCACAGCGCAGCTTCCGATCGGTAATTTATGGAACACTCGGCGATGTTCGCCACGATCTGGACAAGTGGGATGAAACCGTTGATGCCTTCACGATGGCGATCCGCCTGGATGCCAACAATCACACCGCACTGAACAATTATGCGTACTACCTGTCGCTCCGCCGGGAGGATCTTGATGAAGCCCTGGAGATGTCGGAACGAGCCGTAGCCATGGAGCCCGGGAATGCCGCTTACCTCGATACCATCGGGTGGATTCATTATAAGAAAGGAAACTATGAACGCGCCCGTGAGTATATTCAGCAATCGGTTGATACGGGAAATGCAAGTGCGGAAGTTTACGAACATCTTGGTGATGTGTACGAAGCACTTGGAGACCGGGAGCTTGCCGTAACATGGTGGCAAAAAGCGTTCGAGCTGGATCCCGGCCGTACCTATCTGCAAGAAAGATTGTAACCCGGAGAGTCTTTGAAGTTAAAAATCTACAATTTACACGCATCGGTCCTGCTTGTGCTGTTACTGTTATCAGCATGCAGCACATCTCGTGATATCACATCCATTGAGAACCTGGAAAAAGCGGATATCTCTGCAGATGAACTGGTGTCTATGGTTCCAAATTATTCCGAATCTCTCCTGACCATTTCGGGCAGCGGACGGGCCATTGTTAGCGAACCGGGCAACAGTGAGCGGGTAACCATTCAGTTTCAATCAAACCGGGATGAAAGCCTTTTAACGATTCGCAACAGTGTGGGGATTGAAGGCGGGCAGATTTATGTAGATTCCGATTCCCTGCTCATCTACAACCGTATTGACAGAATCGCGGAAAAAGTGCCCCTCCGGGATGGGCGGCTAAGCAGTGTGGGTTCCATTGCATCAATCAATATTCTGGATCTGATCAATTTTACGTTTGAAGCAAATGATGTGGATGAAATTTATGATGATCGCGACATGTATGTTGCCCTTTTGTACAACCGAACGTTGCTCAACATCAGCAAATCAGATGGTTCTATTCATGAAGTTGTACATGCAAATGAAAACATCGCAGCTCCTTACAGCCGCATAGAGTATGAAGGGTATGGAATAATTGATGGTTTTACGCTGCCCCGCAGAATTACCATTTTCAGCCGTGATGGCGAATCGCGCGCTGCACTTTTGGTGCAGAGGCTTGATGTGAACACAGAACTTCCCGAACTTTCCATCGTTCTGCCCAATGATGTACCCATTTACAGGCCATGATTAATAGACTTTCTTTCTTTTTATTTTTGATTCTGATCGCTCTGGCAGACCCGGTATTTGCCCAGACATCGTACGAGGATTTGCGGTCTCAGCTGCTGGAAAGGCAGCAATCAACCCGTTCACAAATTGATAATTTAGACCGCCAAATTGAAAGTATTACCGGCCGGCTTGATGAGGTAACCCAGGAATATGATCAGGTGTACAGACAGTTTGAAGAGCTCAACCGGCTAATCTCACTACAGCGAGAACGCCTGCGGCAGATGAATCGCGAGCAGAGCCAGATTGCAGAAGAGATTCAGCTCATTGAACAGAACCTTCGCGACCTTGAACAGGAACTGCGGGAACTGATCGAACAGTACAAATCCACACTGACGTACCTCTATAAACACGGGCGCACAACCGAGCTTGCACTGCTGCTCACCTCTACATCCATAAACCAGCTGATGATACGCTCTTACTACCTGGCTCAGTTTAACAAACACCTGCAGGGCCAGGTTGATGAAATTGAGCAGACACAAGCACAACTTGAGCAGTCAAAACGAGATCTTGAAGCAACCCGGGTGCGAAATGAGCAGTCACTCGCTTCCATTCGCCGTGAAACATCCAACCTTGAAAGCCAGCAACAGCAGCAGCAACGTATTGTACAAACATTACAGGGAGATATTTCCAGCCTTGAGCAGCGCCGCAATCAATCCCGGCAACAGCGGGAAAATCTTCAATCAGCAATGGAAAATCTGCTTCGGGATCAGGAAAGATTACGCCGTGCGGAAGCCACCGGTGCAGAAATTGTACGGCGTGAAGTGATGGTAAGTGATGAGGAGATCCGGCAATTTGAAGTCCGGTTCCGCGAACAGCGGGGACAGCTACCCTGGCCTGTTGAAAATGGCACCATTACCGAGCGGTTTGGAGAGAGGGTGCACCCGGTTTACGCTACCCGAACTCAAAATCTCGGAATAGATATTTCAACCCTGCCGCGATCCAGTGTGCATGTGGTAAGTGATGGATATGTGTATGGAATACAAAATCTCACCGGTTATGGAGAAGTGGTTTTTGTAAATCATGGCGGTTTTAACAGTGCGTATGGAAACCTGAGTGATATCTATGTTCGTAGAAATCAGGTGCTTCGCAAAGGGGATGTGATCGGGCTCTCCGGCGATTCCAACTCCATTCGCGGTCCCGTACTCTTCTTCCTGATCGGTGAAGGCAGCCGAATGGTAAACCCCGAGCCCTGGCTTCAAAGGCCGCAGCCTTGAGAATCCCGGATATTCCGTCATTCCTGACTTGATGAGGAATCCCCATACTTTGTTCAGGAGATGACGGATCAGAGTCCGGCATGAGGAATCTGAGATAGGTTATTATCAAAATTTTATGTGTGATCTCACTTCATCAGTATATTGATCTCATTAAGCAGATCATTCAGGCGGCTTACAGCGGCTTCGAACCGTTCGATTTCTCTGATCATTTCATCATCGGATCGATCATCTTCTAGAATGTATCTAATCCCAGGAATCATCCATGAGGCATAGCCACTCCAGGGATCGGTTGATGCATAGAGCGACTGCTGCCACTTGCTAAACGGCAGACCGTCATCATCCAGAAATGAACGCTCAAGCTGTATTAAGTTAGAATTTATTGCAAGAAGGCTCTCATTTGACGGTTTCGATTCAATATAAGAGTGCATGGAGTTTTGGATTTTTTCTGCAAGGTCAAGGGTTTCTGAAATCAGAAACTCAAGATTTTCTGTGTTCAGGTTGCGTTCAAGCACACCGGCTCTGTAAACAAGCGTACTGATATGATCGGAGATATCAACGGCGTATCGAACAAGATCGAACGGCAGAATTTCGGCATCGGCAAAGCGTGTGGCTACCACGCCGTAAACACCGGACAGTGCCGGACCATAGCTGAAAGTGCTGTCGAGATAGGTTTCGTAGAACCAGAATGTATCGAAGTTGGTGTGGTAAATGGGTACACTGCCGGAGATGGATATACCGGCTGAGGGAATTCCCGCATGCATATAGAACCCTACATGATCTGACCCTCCCCCAAGATTTCCAATCACAGGTTCTTCATCACCTTCACGAATCCAGGTTTCGTAAATAGATGTGTCTGTATCAGGGTGCTTTACTACTTTGGTTGCTTCCATAATCGATTTTTTAAGGGAAGGTGATGCGGATGATCTGAAGTTTGGCCCGGTTACCGACATATCCGCGTTGAGATACATCACCGCGTTTGCATTCAGTTCATCGCGAAGCTGCTCCACCCATTCCGATGAGCCTATCAGCATAAATTCTTCGGCATCCCAGTGGGCAATCATTATGCTGCGTTTTGGCTGCCAGCCATTTTGATACATCTGGCCCAGGCTTTCAGCAAGATTCAGCAGCATCGCTGTACCGCTGTTCGGATCTGTGGCGCCAAATCCCCACGCATCGTGATGGGAACCGAGTATAATCCACTCATCCGGGTATTCACTTCCTTCAAGGGTACCCACCACGTTGGTGATGCGGGTAAAATCATGCGGCTGATCAACCTTCAATTTCACTTCCAATTGATCGCCGCCGGTCAGGCGATAGGTAAACGGAAGACCGCCCTGCCAATCCTGAGGAACCGGATCTCCCTTCATTCGTGATAATATTTCTTCCGCCGCACCATACCCGATCGGGGCAACCGGAATCGTATGGAAAGCCACATCGGCCGGATCAAGCCGTTCAACTTGTATATCACCATCAAGCGGCAGGGCGGGTTCGAATGGGGTTAACGGATCACCGAAAAAGTCGAGTGTGAGTAGTGAACCGCGCTGAATGGCGCTCTCATCACTGAAAATTCCATCGGGATAGGTAAGACCGTTCACATATCCGCCATTTACCGGATCAGTGTAGATAATCAGCCCCGCAGCACCGGCCTCTTCAGCAAACTTCGCTTTAAAGCCCCTGAAGTTTCCTCCGTAACGGGCAATCACAATCTTCCCGTTTACATCCACACCCATCTCATTCAGTTGCTCAAAGTCCTCTTTTCTCCCAAAGTTTGCATATACAACTTCAGCTGTGATTTCTCCGGAGCCGCTGTACGCATTCCAGCCGTGGAGCAGGTCAGGATGCGCTGTATAGGAATCTTCATCATAAATATACTCCTGGTTATTCAGCGGTAATCGTATAGGCCGAACCAGTGAAATGCTTGCGGTTCCCGGCGAGGGCATCCAGGCATCATAATCGTAGTGAGAAACATCAAGCCCTGATTCTGTCATAATTCTGGTGATATAATCAATCACCTCTTCACTTCCCTTTGTGCCGGCAATATTCGGGTTGCGGGTAAGATTGTAGAGATGCCGGCGGTATATTTCAGGACGATGCTGCTGCATGAGCTGCTGCTCAAAATCAACCTGGGCAGGCACCCTGTGATCCATAAAACCGGTGAGTTGTGTGGGGAGGGTTATCTGCTGAGCTTTAGTGTTGGTAAAGAATGCGATAAAAAAGAGAGCACAAAACAGGTGTTTCATAAATGCTTGAAGATATTAAGTTGGATATTTCTGATTAAGAACGGAAAATTTCCTGAGAGTTGTTCATGAAATGCTATGAGAATTTTTCAAATTATTTTTCAGCCGGCTCTATTCTTCATGAGATTGTTTTTTTAGTTGCGTTCATTGATATTACCTATAAACTACCGGGTACAGAATATCGCATTGTTTCTCTCCACCCATGAACCTAACCATCTATCAATATGAACCATTTTTTTAAACGATCCACTCTTCTTTCGTTACTTCTCTTCTTTGCTCTTTCGGGCAGCTTTACATCCTGCGTGGATGAGCCCGAAATTTCAGAACGGGATGGAAATGTTATTATGGCCGTATTTGCACATCCGGATGATGAAACCCTGGTGAGTCCTATTCTGCATCAATATGCAAACAGCGGCTATGAAGTAATTTTGGTAATTGCCACAGACGGACGCCTTGGGTTTAATGAGAACACCGATATTGAGGATGAAGATGAACTTGCTGCCGTAAGAAGCGGGGAACTGCAATGCGCTGCAAATCTGCTGGGCGTTGAGCTGATTCATCTCAGCTATGAAGATCAGCTGGGAATGAGAGACGGACATGGAAGCCTTATGGAGCAGACTCGTGGAATTAAGCAGGATCTGCATCGAATTTTCGAAGAGCGTCAGCCAGACGTTATTATCACATTCGGGCCTGATGGATTCTCTAATCACCTGGATCACCGGATGGTAGGAATTGCCACACAACAGGTTTTTTTGAGCCGCGAGTGGGATTTTGAACCCTCATTATTCTTCACCGGGATACCGGCATCACTGCTGGATGAAAATGAGCGGATGTTTATGGGTGTGGCCGATCAATATCTGACCGTGGAAATGGGATTCACTGATGAAGAAGCCGAAGTTGCTATCCGGTCAGCGCTTTGCCACGAATCGCAGTTTTCACCCGAATTTGTTTACGGTTGGTTTGAGCGTCTCAATAGCTGGGATAACACAATCTATTTCCGCCCATTTAATGCTCCGGCGGGTCGGTCCTACGATCTGTTTGAGTAGCCAGGCTGGCAGACCTTTTTAGACCCTAAGTTCTTTTTTGGCGTTTACTGATTTTAATGGAGATGGGTTAAAGACATCCACCTGTACATCCTTTTCAGGCGAGACCCTGAAAGGGTCATAGATCTTAGCCCCGGGCAGAGTGAGAAAAACGCTTCAGCGTTTGCCAAACGGAGCCCGGGGGCAGATAGTTAAACCCAAAAAACCC
>SLJB01000061.1 GCA_007135335.1 Balneolaceae bacterium | reverse complement strand
TACAACTTTATTCATCTGATTCCGTAGAATTTTGATAAACATTTTCCATCATTACATCCATTACCATCACAATGAAAGTTCAGCTTTTCTTTTGCAAATTCACTCTTTTACTTACGTTCTTGCTGGTAAATTTATTTTGTACCACAAACGCCAGACAACTTACTGAGGCTGATGGAGACACCCTTAAAGTGGGCTTGGTTCTGAGTGGAGGTGGTGCCTTAGGCATCGCTCATATTGGGGTTATACAAGCTTTAGAGGAGGCAGGTGTTCGAATAGACTATATTTCGGGTACAAGTATGGGAAGTCTTATAGGTGCTCTTTATGCAATTGGCTATTCGAGTGATCAGCTCCTTGAAATTGCCCGCTCCAACAATTTTAATGACCTTTTCACAGAGCAGAGAAACAGACGTTTCATTACTAATTATGAAAGAAGTTTCGAGGAAAAAACAGTGGCTTCGTTTCCCGTTAGCAGAAAAGGCATTGATCTGCCAATAGGATTATTATCCGGGCAAGACGTCTATACATTTTTATCAAGACTTACATGGAATGTTCATGGAACTGAAGATTTTGATCATTTTCCAATTCCTTTCGCGGCAGTAGCTACTGATCTTGAAACAGGGAAAGCTGTGGTTTTTCGCGATGGTTATTTGCCTGATGCACTCAGGGCCAGTATATCTATTCCTTCAATATTTGCTCCTCACCAGATTGATGACAAAATCTACATTGATGGCGGTTTGATAAGAAATATACCTGTTCAGGATGCGCTGGATCTCGGCGCAAATTACACCATTGCTGTGGATGTAAGCAGTCCGCTGATGCCCAAAGACAGTTTGAATACACTTGCTGATATTTTCACACAAAGTTTCTTCTTCAGAATTCAGGAATATTCAGAAATTCAGCGAAATTTGGCAGATTATCTTGTTGAAGTTGATGAATTACATGGACGCTATACAGCTGCTGATTTTGATCGTGTTGAAGAACTCATTGAAATTGGTCAGCGAGCCGGACGAAAACACATTGATAATTTCAGAAAAATTTCAGCAGCTCAAACAACGCCCCCTCCTCCCCGCCCGGGTGTTGGAGATCCGGGTTCATTGCCGATTAGCCAGGTAACCATTACTGGAAACACCATTTATGACAGTGATTACATTCTGAACCAGCTTGAGTTTATGCCGGGGATGTATTTGAATCCGGACATTATTGAGGAAAAAGTTACTCTGCTTTATAGTTCACAATACATACATAATGTTACGTACAGGGTTATTCCGAACGATGATTATGAGTACACGCTGCAAATCAACATTTCAGAAAATATTAGGGATGAGTTTAAAGTTGGAGTTCGGTATGAAACCGGAACACAAGCTTCCATTCTGCTGCAAAGTAATTTTCATAACCTGTTTCACTCAGGCACTTTATCGAGACTGGAAGCGCGGCTGGGCGACAGACAAAGTTTTATCATCGACCATATCTATTTTGGTGTGTTAGGTTCCAGGCTGGCATTGCGATATTCGTTGCAGTATCATTCAGAAAATGTAGAATGGTTTTCCGGAGAAGAACGTATTTCCAGGTTCAATCATGAAATGGCTCGCGGGGAATTCTCCTGGGCAAACTATTTCAGCATAAACAATCTAATAGAAACAGGTATCAGAAAAGATTTTACGTTTCACTCAGATGAAATAAACCCTGACTCAATCAGGGCATCTTCAAGAGATTATCACGCTTTTTTCTTACGATTTACAAGAGATCGCCAAAATCGAAGGGCATATCCTACCTCAGGTGAAAAAGTAATACTCGAAGGCTATATTAGTGATCAGCTATTTTTTAGCCCAATTAATTTCACTTCTGCACAATTTTACTACAACACTTTTTATCCCGTAACAGATTTCTTATCGCTGACAAACTCTATCTGGATTGGGTATTCGTACGGCTCAGAAATACCCTGGAGTTATTGGAAAACACCTAACAGATATGATGAGCTTTTGGGCCATGTACGTTTTGGCGGTTTAAGCAGGTATGAGAAAATGTCGAAAAATATTCAGATGGCTTCCATTGGCCTTCAACTTGAGCCTTTCCGCCACCGGTTTATCGGGATTGATGTTTACACCGGCCGGTTTCCGGATAGATGGAATATTGATTTTACAGGTGAAGATGTTCTGTATGGTGCATCGCTAACTGCCGGGGCTCAAACCATACTGGGCCCCATTAAAGCAATACTTTCTACAAACACAGTTAATAATTTTAAAATTGAACTTCAAATAGGATATCAGTTTTGAGTAGTGAAGAGTACATAAATCATCAACTAAATGAAATTTATCTACAGCTGGAAGAGCATCCGGAAAATCCCGATTTGATACATGATCTGGGAGTTGGCTACTATCTTTTGGGTAACTACGAAAAAGCCATATCATTGCTGAAAGAAGCTGTACATAGAGAACCTAAAAATAAAAACTTCCTGTATAACCTTGGAAATGCATACGCTGAAGCTGAACACTATAATCAGGCTACAGAGGTTTACTACAGAGTCATTGCTATTGATGGTAACCATATTCCTTCTTTGAATAATCTTGCTGATTGTTATGAAAAAATGGGTTCTGATGAGAAGGCGTTTGAAATCTTTGAATACATAACCAGAATGGCTCCGGATAATGCTCTCTCCTATTTTAATCTGGGAAACTTCCTATTAAGAAAGAACAGGCACATAGAGGCCGTAAAGTGTTATAGAAAAGCGATAGAAGCGGAACCGTCATTTACTGATGCATACCATAACATTGCCTGGATATTGAATGAAGCAAAGGCTCTGAAAGAGGCTGAAAAATATGCTCAGGATGGATTGATTACCGATCCAAAGAATAGTGATCTAATTAAACTCTTGGGAAAGATTCGTAATTAGTGAAGGCAGGCGAATCTTTTTATTCTTTCGTAGCCAGCTTCTGTTTTTTCTTCCAACCTCCTCTTCAAGTTCCATTGCGAAAACAGCTGCCATTTTCCTGTCAAAATCCGGTTTTGCCTTGATCTTTGATAGTTTGTTTAGCTGATGGGTAATGTTATTTTTTGCTTGTTGAGACTGCAATTCAACGCATTCCGGACATTCACAAAGATGATGAAGCCGGGTAAAGTAGTTACTGTTTTGAGAGGTCATGAAGTAAGAATTTCTTATGGGTTCAGAAATTCTTACTTCAGTTTTATTAAAAAGTTTCCGAATTCACATAGTCTCCAATAATCTCCTGGAGCTGTATCCTTGCACGGTTTATACGGGATTTTACTGTGCCCATTGCCGTACCGGTAATTTCGGATATCTCTTCATAAGTTAATTGCTGAATATCCCTTAAAACGATGACTTCCCTGAAATCTTCATTCAGCTGCATCAATGCTTTTTCAAGCTCTGCCATAGAGTTTTTTAAGTGCAGTTCATCATCCTGCAAAATGGTGGTGTCAGTTATCTCAAACTCCCGGGTATCCAAATCTGATTCATCAGCATGAATAGATATTGTGCTCATCCTTTGCTTTTTCTTATACATGCTTTTTGCGAGATTCAGCGCAATGGTATAGATCCATGTAGAAAGTTTAGCAATTCTCTGATATGAATAACGGCTTCTGTAAACCCGTAAGAATGTTTCCTGAACCAAATCTTCACAATCTTCGTGGTTATGAGTATACCTGAAGAGAAAGTTATGAAGCCTGTCTTTGAACCTGAAAACGATGATATCGAATGCCTGAACCACTCCGTTCTGAAGTTGTTCCATTACATCTTCATCCGACATTTTATGGAGTTTAGTCGCTTTTGAACTTTCCATGTGGAACCCCCGTAAATCTAAGTTGCTGTTTTGCAGCAGCGGTTCGTTTAACCGTTGATGCGTTTAAGCAGAAGAAGAAATATCGATGGGGTATCTAAAGTGCTAAACCCTTTCATGGCGCTGTCTGCGTCTAAAAGAGCTTCGAATATCTGAGGCATTTCTGCAAGCGTAAAATTGGAAGCTTCACCATACTGAAGATTAAAAAAATACGTACTTTTAATTCCCAGCTGCTCTTGAATTTCCTGCTTGCTCAGGCCTTTTTCCCGTAAACGGCAAATTTGCCAGATATTGCTAAACACACTGTAAAAGAACCCCACGGTCTTAAATACTTCTGCCGTGTTGTTATTACTGTTATGCAATATCTGTTCCGCAATTTGAAGTGATTTGATCAGATCTCTTGATAATACCGCCTCTTTAAGCTCTATGACGTTATATTCACGATAAGACTCGGTAATTTTTTTTACGTGATCAGTACCAATCTCCTGAGAAGTGTCCACAAAAGTACACAGTTTTTCTATTTCTGTGGACAATAACTTGACGTCTGCACCCACAAGCTGTGCAAGCAGATGAGAGGCAGCCGGATTTATTTTCATTTTATGGGAATGCCGGGTCCAATCTGTAATCCAATCGGGAAGTTTATTCTCATCGATCTTTTTGAACTCATAAAGTTCAGAATGGTTTCGTGCTTCTTTACTGTTCAGATATTTTCCGGGATTGCTTCTTTTATCAGGTAATTTATCATCAATTAAACAGAGAAGAGTTGTAGGATTCGGACTCTGAAAATACTCCATGAAATCTTTAAGAGAACCGCGATCAACTGATTCAAACTTTTGGAATTCGCGAATGATCACAACCCGGCGATCAGCCATCATGGGGTAACTTCTTGCAATACCGGTGGCTTTTTCAGTCGTTATTTCAGATCCGTAAAGAAGGTCAAAATTGAAATCTTTCATTTCATCAGGAACCAGTTTCTCAATCTGTTCCTGAATCATATCTATCAAAAACGTCTCTTCACCATATAGATAGATAATGGGTTTTAACGGTTCTCCCTTTTTGATGAGGCTATATAAAGTACGAAATGTATTTAAACTGGATTGATATTTAGCCAATGTACTGCTGTATTAAATGATTTTCTATGAAACGTTTAACGTCCTTTGGCATATAGAATACCACCTAGAAGATGATCCAGAAATACCGGGTCAGAAAATGATTCTTTCGTATGACCTAAACCCGTGTAGAAAGCCCGGCCCCCATCAAATTCATGAAACCAGGATATTGGATGGTTTCCGGGATGATCACTCCCTTCAAAACTATCTGTATCAAGTTTCATAAGTACATGTACGTTTTCATTCATATACCCAAAATTGTACCATTCATCTGTTTTAATCCATTCACTATCTAAATGTGCTGTGGAAGGATGATTATGATCTGATATCTCTATAACAGCCTCATGAACTCCGGGTGGATGATTATCAAAATAAGCTCCTACCAGCTCGCCATACCAGGCCCAATCATACTCCGTATCAGTAGCTGAGTGAACTCCCACAAACCCACCGCTGTTTTGAATATATTGTTTAAAAGCACTTCGCTGAGTGTCATTAAAAACAGTAAGAGTTGTATTCAAAAAAACAACAGCATCATATCCCGACAAATTTTCCCTTGTAAAATATTCAGAATCTTCAGTCCAGGTAACATTAAAGTTGTTTACTCTCCCAAGTTCAACCACAGCCTCCACCCCTGCTTCAATTGAATCGTGCCGCCACCCTTCTGTTTTAGTAAATACAAGCACTGAACTTTCAGAGTTTTCGAATATGTATTTCTCATGCATAATATGTGTGTTTTTACTGCAAGCAGTAGATGTTACGATAAATACAGATAGAATCAGCAGGAAAGTAATACGGTTCATAACAAATTTTTTTATTCTTGAGGAAGGTGTAGTAAGTAAAATAGAAAAGTTTTAGGATTGTTGAAGCTTATTACCGGCATTTTCCAAAAGCCAAGAAATTGTATCAATCTGATCGGGTTTCCACCAGATAGGTGGTTTTTGTGCTGATGAAAGGGGTTCAATTCTATGTGTTTCTGCTTTTTTGCCGATGAACTCTTGTGTGGAGTATACTGATTGAATTCCTTTCGAATAGGTTTGCAGAATCTCATCCAGTGTAGATTTTCCACCTTTAATCCATTTCAGAACAAATTTTTCACCCGGTTTCGAAAGATGTTCTTCTATCAAAAAATTATCCAGCCATGCCTGCTCAATATTCAGTGCTTTATTAAACGCGTATCTGTGGAATAGGGATCGGTCAGGTTTTTTGAGTTGTGGATTATTGAGCCAAAACTCTTCAATATAGTCTGTAAAAGTACATTTCTCTGCATTAAGGCTAAATGGAGCAACAACAACAGCTACCGATCTGCAACCTGCACCACCGTATCGAAAAACGGCTTCGGTCAAGTCTCTCATCGTGTCAGCGCTGTTTTCCGTGATTAATGCAACGGAATAGTGAGCAGTTCGAATAAGTTTTGGTGTAGACTCAGATATAATATTCTTCTTTTTCAACAATGCAAGCACATCCCGGGAAGATTGCTCAGAACCCGCAAAAAGTAATGCATCTGCTTCTTTAACAGGTAATTGTTCAATCTGACTGTTCCACTGCAGATTTAATTCAGGCATGGATTCTGAAAATCGCTGTAACAATGCCGGAAGCAAATACGGATCTTTTCTGGAGATTTTTCCAACATAATTTCCACCGGTAATTATTACTGCGAGCGCATCATGAAATCCAACAAGAGGTAAATTACCGGCATGAAGGCATAAAATGTTTTTCTGAGCAAGTAATTCTTTATCTGCGGCTGATTGATTCACCCATTTTATCAGATGTTTGAACTCAGTAGTATGCTTCAAAGCCAGCACTTGATGCTTTACATCTTCAAAGCTAAAAAAACCTTCACTAACCGTTCGTTCTATTGCCGTTTTCAGATTTGAGTTATCCGGTGTAAACCACTGAGATAAAACCGTTGATATCTTTTTGATATGTGCTTCGGAGATCTTCTTCATTTAATCTCTGTCAATTAGAAAGTTACATCCTCTCAAATCGTCAGCATTCCATCTGCCCAGCACTTTAAACTCTCCTTTTTTATTCATCACTCCTTTGTCTTCGGTGAGTATAAAGGGACATGAATAAACATTTGCAAGATCAATGATTCCAATTATGCCCTCTTCGCCGGGGGCACATATCTCATCAGGGTTATCAGCCTTTCGTACTGTAACATTAACCCAGTGTGGAGACGTAAACCATTCTGAACCTATAGCATACATCTGGCTTAGTAATTCACACATGCCATATTCAGAGTGAATGTGTTGATCTTCTATTTCAAAACCCTTGCATAACTTTATTCTAAGTTCACTTTTTGACACCTCCCTTCGATGTGTCTTCATACCTCCGGTTTCAATGATGTCTAAATCTTTGATATTAAATGCAGTTCCATCATCAATTAGATCAAGTAGACCAAATGCAGCACCGAACAGTAATGGCTTTTTTGCAGCTTTATGAACATGTTCAATCCATATATCGGCTTCAATTTTGTTTTTATAGTAGCCGCTTAATCCGCTTTCATCAAGACTCATCAAATAATCAGCCATCCAAATAAGAGATGAATAACGGTTTTCAGCATAGCCGGGCAGACAGAATAAAACAGCATATTTCTCTAAAGGAAAATGTCTGCAAAATTCTGTTGCCGATGCTTTCTGATACAGAATTGGATCTGCAACGAAGTGCGTGCTTCTGAGCATATCAGAAGTTCCACTGCTCTTAAATTCGAGTTCAGGTTTCGAGTGAGATGTAAACAATTCCCCTAATCGAAATGC
>SLJB01000291.1 GCA_007135335.1 Balneolaceae bacterium | reverse complement strand
TACTTTGTGTGTGGCTGTAATGGAATCCATCGCTCAGGGTCTGTTTTAAAATGTAGGCTAAGAATAATTACAGGATAAAAAAAATCGCACAACCGGCATGCCGGTTGTGCGATAAGGTGTAATTAGACAGGACAAAAATGGTATTTAATTGATACCCAGCAATTCCACTTCAAAAATCAATACGGCTCCAGGGGGAATAATGCTACCCTGCGGAGGATTGTTGCCGTAAGCAAGGTTGGCCGGAATAAAGAACTGATATTTTGAACCAACATTCATCAGCTGTACGCCCTCAGTCCATCCCGGAATTACACGGTTCAGTGGAAAAGTAACAGATTCACCGCGATCATAAGAGCTGTCAAAAACTTCATCTGTAATGAGTGTACCGCGATAGTGAACTTCCACTTCGTCTGATGCTGACGGACTTGGGCCATCACCCTCTTCAAGCACTCTGTATTGCAAGCCGGAATCGGTCTGATTCACATCATCGTTGTTCAGGTTCTCTTCGAGAAATGCGCGGCCTTGCTGAATGTTAACATCAGCCTGAGCGGCTCTGTCTGCCATTTGTTTTTCCTGCATTTCCTGGAAATAAGTTTGAATAAGAGTCTGCATGGCCATCTGGTCAATTTCTGCATCTTCACCATCAAGACCTTTCTTCAGGCCTGCAACAAAGTTATTGATATCAATATCATCAATGCCTTCAGCTGAGAGGTTGGCGCCCTGTAAAAAACCGAAGCTGTAGCTTAATGAGTCTGTTTTTGATGTGAGGTCTGCCGTAGCTGATTCGTATGAGTTGCCGCATCCACTGCTCAGCATCAAAACTGAGAGAAAGAGTACAGGCAAATAAATCAAGTTTTTCATATAGAGTAAATTCTAATCTTTGGGTTAATGAATGTGAGAAGGTAACCTTTTTTACCGCTATAGGAAAGCACGGAGAAATTCTCAATCAGAATAAGGTGCGAACAGCATTACAGAAAAAATGCATTGTGAATAGGGCAGAACAGGTTCATTTGCATTAAAAATGATTACTATCTCGCTTTAAATCGTTATATTGAAAGTCTTGTAAAGTTTTCCATCAATTATTAAAAAAAAGATACAACACATTTGAAATTTACTGACTTAACATTATCAGAGTCTCTGTTGGCGGGGCTGAGAGACGTAGGATTTATTGAACCAACACCAGTGCAGAAACAAGCAATTCCCATAGTTCTCGATGGCAAAGACCTGATTGGTGTAGCCCAGACAGGAACGGGAAAAACCGGGGCATTTGTAATACCCATTATGGAACGCGTGCTTCAGACCAAACGGGAAGGGGTAAAAGCGCTGATTTTGAGTCCGACGCGTGAGCTTGCAACACAAATTGATCAGGAAATCTTCGCAATTGGCTATCATGCCGGAATAACCTCTGCTACTGTGATAGGTGGCAGCGACTTTTCCGTTCAGGCAAAAGCATTGAAGGCAGGAGTTGATATTATTGTAGCCACACCGGGAAGGCTTATTGACCAGCATAAGGTGGTAACCATCGACTTCTCTAAGCTTGAGTTTCTTGTACTTGATGAGGCAGACCGGATGCTGGATATGGGTTTTCTGCCGGATATGAAAAAAATTATCTCCTGGATTCCGGAGAAACGACAAACGTTGCTTTTTTCTGCAACTATGCCTCCTGAAATTCAGAAGCTGGCCAGTTCCATCATGAAAAAGCCGGAGTCAGTAGAAATTGAACGCTCCAAACCATCGTCTCAGGTTGAACAGCGATCTTATTCACTTTTGAGTAATCAGAAAATCCCGCTTGTAAAAGGTATTTTTGATCAGCTTGAGTGGGAATCATGTATCATTTTTACTTCAACCAAAAAAGGTACGGATGAACTTCAGCGCCTGCTGAAGAAAGAGGGTATAAAAGCAGCAAGTATTCATGGTGATCGTTCACAGGATGAGCGGAATAAAGCACTGAATGCATTTAAAAACGGACAGGTACCTGTTATTGTCGCCACCGACGTACTGGCACGCGGAATTGATATTAAAGGTGTTTCGATTATCATTAACTACGATGTGCCGAATAACTCTGATGATTATGTTCATCGTATTGGGCGAACCGGACGTTACGATAAAAGCGGCATTGCTATTACATTTGTAACCAAGAGAGATTCAAGAACCTTCAGAGATATCACAAACATCAAAGGAAACACAATCAATTCTATTGATGTACCTGATAATTTCAAACACCCAAAAGAATTTTCCTGGAAAGAGGGATTTTCATCAGGAAGAAGAAAATCGGAGAAGGATGATTCTGTTCAGGAGTCAAAATCTGAACGGCAGCAACAAAAAGCGCAAGAAGAAGAGCGCACTGAAAAGCCCGCATCACCCCAGAAAAAGCAGCCGAAGAAAAATGACAGGCGCAGCGGTTCCAAGAGCAGCGGGGGAAGAACTGAAGATAAGGGGCAGAAAAAAACGGATAACAAAAGTGATAACGGACGTAATAAAAACCTGAGGCCCGGTTCAAAACCGAAGGCACCGGAGCCGGATAAACAGGACACCGAGAAACAGACAGCTAAAGAACAGGCCCCTGTTCAGAAAAAAGCACCTGTTGTGGTTCCGCCTGTTATTGAGCAGGCAGTGGAACGAAATAAAAGAGCCCGTAAGCCTGCAAAAGGAGTATGGGGAATTATCAAAAGTTTTATACCCAAACTGTAAGCCTTTAAAACAGGTATGCAATATTTTACTTCTGTAATAGTATGGGCCGCAATTGTATTCCTGGTACTTGTATGGTTGCCGATTCTTGTAATTACCCGACTGTTCGATCGTGATCCCGTTCACTACAGAACCGGCTGGATATTCCGGAAACTTGGATTGTTTATTACAAAAATAAACCCTAACTGGAATGTGGAAATTGAAGGAGCCGACAGCATTGACGACCGCAAGCCCTACGTGGTTGTAAGCAATCACCTATCCAATGCGGATATACCCGTAATTTCGAGCCTGCCCTGGGAGCTTAAATGGGTTGCCAAAAAGGAACTGTTTGATATTCCTGTTTTAGGCTGGATGATGCGTCTTGCCGGTGATATTCCCGTTGACAGAGAATCTTCAAATAAGCGGCTGGGTGTATTCAAACGATGTTCCTACTATCTGGACAGAAAAACCTCCGTAATCTTTTTTCCGGAGGGAACGCGATCCAGAAGCGGAAAACTGAACAAGTTTACACTGGGTGCTTTTGATCTTGCCATACGTGAACAAGCTGATGTTCTGCCCCTTGTACTTGATGGCACGCAGGAGTGTCTGCCGAAAAAGTCATGGCTTTTTGAACCGGATGTGTATGTAAAACTGAAAGTTCTTGAACCGGTTTCCACTAAAGGCCTCAGCGCTGAAGACAGCCTTAACCTGATGGAAAATATCCGATCTCAGATTGCCGAACAGCTCTCAGGTTGGCGGGGTGAATCTCGTGAACAGGTAGATGCCCTCAGTTCCCGTTAGCCGGCTGGTGATAACTTTTATCTTCCTCTATCTCCTTTCCTTCAAACTCTGGCCGTTTTGGAAATGCGAGTTTCCACGCAAAAAATACCGCCACCAGTGACAGGATAAGTGCAACAATAGGGTAGATGATGGTTTCAGTTTCAAAAAGAAGATGAATTTGCCCGTAGCGAAGAAGCATCAGGCAGACCAGGTAGGAGATCAGGCTCGAATATTTGTGGAGCTTTCCATAGGTAAAGGAGAACAGGCCTCCGGAAAAAGCACTGATCATGGCTACAATTGTTAGCAGAACAGGCCAAAGTAACCCCTCATACTCGCTGTATGAAAACATTAAAATGGATGTATCCAGAAAAAGTGCAATAAATACCCTGAAGAGTGAATCAATGCTTAATACAATACTTACACCGATGAGTCCGCCAAGAATGCCTTTTTTCATGAGTAAAATCTTATTGGTTTAGGTTATAGTTCAAGGGGTAAGCTAAACATGTAATAAGCTGCGTACAAATCCATAAACTATGATATCATAAAAATGATGAAAATAAACGGTTTAATCATCTCTATTTCAACGTAGCTTTTGTATCTTTTCAACCCCTTCAAAAACTGAATTAATCATCAAAATACAAAAAACATACAGATGCCAGAGAATAGTAATTTAGATCCCACAGGCGAAATAAAATTGAGCGGTAAAGAGCTAATGGAATCACCCGAGATGCAGAAAATTGCTGAGGATGTGATTAAAACCCATAATATTGAACTGGGCCCGGCGCAGGTTGGCTATTTGTTGGTATATCCGAATATATCAAAGCAGAGAGCAGCAAAATGCATGAAAGCAACACGCGAGGTAAAACACTACTCCGGAAATGATTATCTCATTGAAGTATCCGGCGATTTATGGGATATGCTTGATTCCGATACGAAAAAAATGCTTCTGTATCATGAGCTTCTTCATGTTGACCCCGTTTTTAAAACTAAAAATGAGGAGTGGCAGATGCGGATCCGGCGCCCGGATTTTGCCGATTACTACGAGATAAATGATAAATTCGGCAATACATGGTATAAAACCATTCAGGCCACGGTATCATCACTGCATGATCTTGACCCGAAACAGGAGAGTAAAGTAACCGTTTAGAGTTTATTAGAGACCCTGCTGCACATGTGAAGCAGGGTATTATATCAAACGGATAAAGTACCATTCCTTTATTAAACTACCCTTCTAAAGCAGCCGGGCGTTTGTTCGAAAAGGTGTGGCCGTTCAGTGAGATTTGTTTCAGTTTTCCAAAAAATGAATCTGCCTCATCAAAAAAAACAACAGCCTGTGCGTATCTTTCCAGTGTTTTGTCGATACTCTCTTTATCATTAAGATCAATGACCACAAAGCGCTCAC
This sequence comes from Balneolaceae bacterium, assembly GCA_007135335.1. GTDB lineage: Bacteria > Bacteroidota > Rhodothermia > Balneolales > Balneolaceae > Rhodohalobacter. The sequence continues at coordinate 2,857 of SLJB01000291.1, read as the reverse complement.
TGTTCGTAATTTTGTTCAGCAGATATCTCTCCTGAGGGGTGGCATACCGTACATGTGAGTAGGTAAATCCGGTATATTCACCGGTAAGAATATCGCCATGTCTGAAAATCAGATTTTTTTCTGTCTCTCCAATATAAGAGAACATTTGGTCGATGTTCTTGTACGACTCTTTCTCATCAGTAGTGATAATTCCTCGTAAACTGATCTCTTTTAGCTCACCCCTCTGTTTTTCAACCCTGCTGAGAAATGATTTTTTTGCAGAATTGTTGGATCCGGCTGTAATGAGCAGGTAGTGGGACGATTCAAGATTGATTCCCCCAAGTTCATTCAGATAACTGCTGATCTCTTTGTCTTTGTATGAAAAGGTTTTACGTGCTCTGTTCTGATTCATGGCCGGTGTAATACTTTGAATTTGTTGTACGGGCTAATGATAAGGTATTCTGAATATAAAGTTACAGTATTTTAAATCTGTTGAAGGCTGCCTTTTCAAGTTCTTCCCGATTATCGGGATGTGAGATTTCAATAAGTAACCTTGTGCGTTCGCGCAGGGATTTGCCATAGAGGCTTGCAATACCATATTCGGTGACAACATAATGCACGTGAGCCCGTGTGGTTACAACGCCGGCTCCCTGCTTCAGGAAAGGTACAATGCGCGATTCGCCGTGCCTTGTAACAGATGGCAGCGCGATGATAGGCTTACCGCCTTCCGATAAAGACGCTCCGCGGATAAAGTCCATCTGGCCGCCCACACCGGAATATTGGCGGATCCCGATGGAGTCGGCACAAACCTGGCCTGTTAAATCCACCTCAATGGCACTGTTGATGGCCGTAACCTTCGGGTTACGCCGGATGACTGCCGTATCATTTACATAGGCACAATCGAGCATGGCAAGATTGGGGTTGTCATCAACAAAATCGTACAGTTTTCGCGTGCCCACCAAAAATGATGAGACCGTTCGGTTTGGATGAATTCGTTTGTTTGAATTATTCACAATACCCGACTCGATAAGCGGGATAAGCCCGTCGGAGAACATCTCTGTATGCACCCCGAGATCTTTGTGGTTCTGCAGCGAAGCGAGTACAGCATCCGGAATAGAGCCTATGCCCATTTGTAGTGTGGCACCGTCATCTATCAGCTCCGCGCAGTGTCGGCCTATTTTAAGTTCCAGCTCTGTGAGCACAGCAGGCTCATGCTCCGGAAGCGGGTCATCCACCTCAATACCAAAATCGATGGCACTTTTGTGGATGATACCATCACCATGAGTTCGGGGCATATTGGGGTTCAGTTGGGCAATTACCATTTTTGCGTTGTTCACCGCAGCACGCGATCCATCCACAGAAACTCCAAGAGAGCAGAAGCCGTGTTTATCGGGTGGGCTTACCTGAATAAGTGCAACATCCAGCGGGATAATGCCTCTGTTAAAGAGATGTGGGATTTCACTCAAAAAAACAGGGATATAATCGGCCTGGCCGGTTTCGAGTGCTTTGCGAACATTGGCTCCCACAAAAAAAGCTTTTGTATAGAATGAGTCACTCAATTCGGGGGCTACATAGGGAGCTGCACCCTCTGTATGCATGTGATAGATAGAGACGTTACGAAGCCGGTTGTGCTGAGCGGCAAGCTCGGTAACCAGTTGCTGCGGTGCAGCAGCTGCTGTATGGATAAAAACATTGTTTCCGGATTGTATGTGCTTAATGGCACTGTTTGCGTCTGTTAGTTTCATGAATTTCTAAATATTTGCTTTTGCAGATGAAACAGATAATAAAGATTTTACAGCTTGTATTACATATTTTCTTTTGACATACATGATGAAAAATTTCAATAAAATCACGAATATATTTCAGTCAACAAGCTTATTTTCGTGAAGTTTTGCATTGTAGTTATAAGTTTGTTTAAGTCAAATATTTCCGTATAATTTTGGTATGCTTAATTAAAATATCTTAACATATTTTAAACTAGAAATTTCGGGTGTGATGATGACTTCAAAAGAGATAACTAAACTAGCTCTGCTTCTTTTTTCTGCAATATTTTTATTCTGGGCTTGTGAAAAAATCTACGAACCAATTGAAATACAGGGGAAAGTAGTAGATGTTGATACTGATGAACCGGTGCCGCTCACACAAGTCAGAATAATAAACCCAGAGGAGATTGCTGCACAAACTTTTACTGATGAAAACGGTGATTATTATTTCTCAGAAGTTGACGTTGATAGTATAATTGACATTACTATTGAAGCTACCAGGCCCGGATATACAACCGAGATAGTAACACTTCTTGCCGCACCCGAAAAAAACTTACTGGTTCCCAATCTTAGAATCAGAAATCTTGAAGCCGATCAGGATGATGATGATAAATTGCCGGACTCGGGCGGGTCTTCTTCTATCACCTTAAATTCTAAAACAAAAGATTTTATTCAGGTACAGGGAACGGGTGGTGATGAAACTGTAAGTTTCGATTTTATAGTCAGAGACTCTTCAGGTACCGTGCTTGATAACAACAATGCGGTTTTTGTAAAGTTTGAAATTGCCTCCGGGCCAAACGGAGGTGAATATCTCTATCCTGATTCAACAATAACCCGTGATGGGATTGCAAGAGCAACATTAACAAGCGGAACCAAAGCCGGTGCTGTACAAATCAGGGCTTCATTCAACAGAAATGGTGTCAGAGCGCATTCATCACCGGTTTCTGTAACAATAAGTGGTGGACTGCCAAGTGATAATCATTTTGAAGTGAGTAGTGCGGCTATAAATATACCTGCCAGAAGCAGCTCACCAAATGAAATCACTGTATTGCTTGGAGATAAACATGGGAATCCCGTTATACCAGGAACTGCAGTCTATTTTAGTACCAATAAGG
>SLJB01000016.1 GCA_007135335.1 Balneolaceae bacterium | reverse complement strand
TGATAAATCGGTTCATCAGGAAATGCCCCCCAAAGTGAAAGGTCTACAAGGTGAGTGGTTACATCAACTATACCTTCGCCTTGCTGAGAAACATCAAAATACCACGCCGGTCTTCGAAGTGGTTCGCCCGAGACAATTTTGTAGAGGTGATGAACACTCTCTTTCACGATGGCGGGATGTTCAGCATCCCCAGCAGCGAGCTCTCCAAAAAGATCACGGTTTTGTGAGAGTATGCGCTGTACCCTTGAAGTAACTTCGTGGCGCTCGGTCATAATATCATAGAGCAGAACACCGTGCTTTTCAGCAAGGCGAAACGCTTCAGAAAGTTTTTGCCATCCTCCGGTATCGATAGCCATCGGTTTGTCTGAAAGCACATGGATACCTTCATTGATAGTTTGCAGAATATAATCGGTCTTCATGCGGTTGTTGCCTGCCGCCACCATCACGTTTCCGGGGCGCTCTTCGAGCATCGTGTCAAAATAATCATCCCCGGTATAGGTGATGAGATTCCAGCTTGCCGGAGAATCCCGCCGTGTGTTAAACGATTCGATTCTGGTTTTGTGAAGTTCAAGATCGGCGCCCTCAGGAGCAAAAATATACACATCAGGATTTACCTGTCTCAGCATATTTTTCTGTACCAGAGCTGCATGAAAATGGCCCGGATTGAGGGTCATGAGTGTTACTTCATTTTCAGCACCGGTAAATTGAGTGGATTCGTTATAATCTGATTCACAGGCTGATATCATAATTCCGAAAGTTATTCCGATAAAAAGAGTTGCCGCGGTTGAAAGTTTATTAAGGTGTACCATTCTGAATTGTAATAATTGTATCAAATATCTATGTTCTTAGATGATATTAAACGCTTCGTAAAAGGATTCCAAATTTTAAACCATCAAATATCGGGATTATGGACAGACGTACATTTTTAAAAAGATCAGCACTAACATCAGCGGCAATTGGCCTTACCGGGCCTCTTACATTTGCCCGTGGTATAGGCTCACCCAATGAAAAAGTTGTGGTTGCGGTGATGGGAGGCCGTGGACGCGCAGGATATCTTGCGCGAGTATTTGCTGAAGTGGAGGGAACGGAAGTGAAATCCATTTTTGATGTTGACTACCGCCCGCTTGAAGAGCTTGCTGATCGGGTAGCTGAAATTCAAGGCAAAAAACCTGAGGTGGGTACCGATTTCAGAAAAGCACTAGAAGATCCCGATATTGACGCACTTGTAATTGGCGCTCCGGATCACTGGCATACCCCGGCGGCCATTATGGCGATGCAGGCCGGCAAACATGTGTATATCGAGAAACCGGGAAGCCACAATCCTGCCGAGGCAGAACTGATTGTGAGGGCACAGCGGCGATATAATAAGGTTGTGCAGATGGGCAATCAGCAACGTTCCGCGCCCGCGTCGATCGAGGCGATTAGTGAAATTCGCAACGGGCTTATTGGTGATGTGTACTATGCAAAATGTTTCTACGCCAATGCGCGCGGATCTATCGGCAATGGACAAATTGCAGAGGTGCCGGAATGGCTTGATTATGAACTGTGGCAGGGCCCGGCTCCGAGAACTCCCTATCGCGATAACGTGATTCACTACAACTGGCACTGGTTCTGGAAATGGGGCACCGGCGAACTGCTGAACAACGGTACGCATGAGTATGATATCTGCCGTTGGGCACTGGGCGTGGATTTGCCCAATAAAATTGCATCAAACGGCGGAAGATACCACTACAATGATGACTGGGAATTTTATGATGTGCAAAACGTAAACTTCGACTTTCCTGATGGCAAAAGTATAAACTGGGAGGGGAGAAGCAGTAACGGGTTCAGATTCTGGGATGGTAAAAGCCGCGGTTCACTCATACATGGAACCAAAGGAACCATGTTCATCGATCGTGACGGTTATATTGCGTACAATCTCGAAAATGAAGAAGTTAAGCGAAGAGTGCGTGCCAGCGAATCAGACGGGCTCGATACTGTCGGCGGCGGTGATTTGACGGACAATCATATCGCAAATTTTGCAGCGGCCATTCGTCAGGGTGAAAAACTTACCTCCCCGATTGAGCAGGGACAGAAAAGTGTTTTGGCACTTCATATCGGCAATATTGCGCAGTATGTAGGGCGATCGCTCAACATCAATCCGCAAACAGGCCGTATTATTGGTGATTCCGAAGCGATGAGCATGTGGCGCCGTGATTACGAGCCCGGCTGGGAGCCAAGAATTTAGTAGTCTTACTGATGGAGAAACAGCATTCGTTTTGGGAGCGTGAAGAGTGGCTTAAACCTCCTGACCTGATGATAATTGGCGGTGGGATTGTAGGAGCATCCACAGCTATTTTTTATAAAAAAAGGTTTCCCAAGCACGATGTAATTCTTGTTGACAAGGGGATTGCTCCCGAAGGTGCGAGTACCCGAAATGCCGGTTTCGCGTGTATAGGTTCTGTTTCTGAGCATCTGGCCGATCTTGCAGTTTCCGGTGGAGAAACCGTCTTTAGCCGCATTGTACGACGCTGGAACGGGTTACAGCTGCTCCGGGAAACCTGTGGGGATGAGGTGATGGATTACCAAAATACCGGCGGGTATGAAATTTTTACAGATGAGAAAATCTATGAAACATGCGCCGGAAAAATTCCCTGGTTCAACCAAAAACTGAAAGAGAGGCTTGGACTTGAAGATGTATATTCTGAAAGAGAGTACGAAGGATATCCGGCGATTTTTAACCGTGTTGAAGGTGCTATCAACAGCGGTAAACTGATGCGTTTTCTGCATGAACGGTTCACTGAATCGGGTGTTCGAACCTGGTGGAACAGCAGGGTTGAGCGTGTAGAACCGGGCTCTGTGATGTTCGAAAACGGTTTTCAAATCAACCCAAAAAAAACGGTGATTGCTGTAAATGGTTTTGTGCAGCGATTGGTAAATCTTCCGGTAAAACCAGCCCGTGGCTTTGTTTTTGTAACAAAACCTATACCTGGCCTAAAATGGAAAGGTACCTTTCATTTTGATGAAGGCTATGTTTATTTCAGAAATATTGGGGAGAGGCTCCTCCTTGGCGGAGGCAGAAATGTTGCAAAAGAGGAGGAAACAACGGACCAATTTGGTACCAATCAAAAGATCAAAGAGTATCTGACCCGGTTCGCTAATGTTACGTTAAATTTGCCGGAAAAATGGGAAATTGATGTAGAGTGGAGTGGCATCATGGGGATGACGGATAACAAAGAGCCGGTTCTTCAGGAAGTAAAGCCCGGACTTTGGGCTGCTGCCGGCCTTAGCGGTATGGGCATTGCCATTGGTATGCAATTGGCAAAAGAGCTGGTTTCAAAACTTGAGGATTGAGATGTGAAACTGTTAAAGTTCACATCCCAAATTTCAAAACCACATCAATCATTATTTATTTTCTCATCCAGTTCGCGGAGGAGTTCGCCGTAACGAGTCCAATTTCCCTCTTCCAGGGCAGCTAGCATATCGCGCCAGGTTGATCGTATTTCACGAAGCTGCTGAGCTGTGAAGTCGGTTACAGCACTTTCGGCAATGGCAGCCGGTGGAGCTCCATCGGTAATTGGGGGTATTGCTGCGGATGGCAGTATGAAATCGGCTTCCTGACCGAATAGTTCGAAGATCGCCTGTTCAATTGTTGGCTGCATCGCAATATTATCACCAATGGCTACAATAACCCGTTGCAATTGAGGAATTTCTACATTATCGGCCAAAAGGAAAACAGGCTCAACATAGAGGAAGGAGTTTTCGATGGGAATTACCATCAAATTTCCGCGAATTACCCTCGATCCCCGCTGATCCCATAAAGCAATCTGCCGTGAGATTTCAGGGTCCTGATCGATCCGTGCCTCAATCTGTGCCGGACCGTAAATAAGGCGCTCTTTAGGCAGCTTGTACACGATCAGCTCGCCGTAGCTTCCGGGATCTGATTTCGCTGCCATCCAGGAGATCATATTATCCCGGTTTTCGGGAGTTAGCGGACTTATGAGCATAAATTCAAGTGTCTCCTGCCCGGGTAACCTTGCCAGTACGTAATATGGCTCCATTAATACCCTGCGGCCTCCGTAACTTTCGTTTGGCCGGGTCCACAAATCTTCCTGGTTGTAAAACACCTGCGGTCGGGTCATGTGGTAGCGCGCAAAGGTTTCAATTTGCACTTCAAACAGATCCTGCGGGTAGCGAAAATGGCTATCGAGCCCGGTGGGAAGTTCGTCCAGTGATTTAAAAAGATCGGGGAATAGGTTTCGGTACACATTCAAAACAGGATCGTTTTCGTCAACTACAAAATAATCTACTGAACCCTCGTAGGCATCCACTACAACCTTCACGGAGTTTCGGATGTAGTTGAACCGGTTCTGATACCGCTGAGAATAGGGGAAAGTTGAGGATGTTGTATACGCATCCTGAATCCAAAGCAGCCTGCCTTCGTATAATACGAGGTAAGGATCGTTATCAAGCTGAAGAAACGGAGTGATTTTATTGATGCGCTGCTGTACACTTCTCCAGATCTGGAGCCTGCTTTCTTCATGAATATAATCAGAAAGCAGAATGTTGATATCACCCAGCTCCCATGCAAAGAGGAGTTTCCTGAAAAGACTCGAAAACTGAATTCCGCCTTGCCCGTCGTAATGGATGTAGACGTTTGCATCCCCATCGGGGTAGTGAAGTTCTTCCACACCAGAGTTTACAATATAGTAGCCGGTGCTGTTTTCGCCGTAGTAGATAGCAGGCCTTTCAACAGGAAGGTCGGCGCTGTCGGAGACCGGCGGCAGGTTCCGTATCATCAAACGCGGCTCGCCCTGGCGGTTGGTTTCTGTTACCGGGTTCATCACAAGGCCGTAACCGTGCGTATATTGCAAGTGGCGGTTTACCCAGGTATCAGATTGGCTTGGCAGTGTTCGTGCAATTTCACGGGCGGCAAGCATCATCTGGGTTACTTCGCCATCAACCATGTAGCGGTCGTTATCAATGGAGTAAAATTCGTAGTACGATCGGATCTCCTGTAACTGTTTGTACGTTCCAAGGAGTAATCTTGGATCCCATAAGCGGATATTATCAATGGCATCCTGATTGTTTCGGATGTCGGCAATTGTGAGGGTGTCATCAGCCATATACTCCACTTCGGTAACATTATGGAGATCATAAGCGAGGCGTGTCATGTTGATGTTATGTTCCAGATACGGTGATTCAAGCTGAAGCTCATTGGGCTCAACATTGAATTGCTGTACTACGGATGGAATCAAACCCCGCCCGAAAACAAGTACAATTACCAGCAAACCTCCCAGAATAGGGATAAAACGGTTGAGATTAACCCAGCGGTTTACTAAAAAGATAGCGGCCAGAAGCAGTGAGAGTATAAAAAGTATCCAGATGGCGGGCAGTTGAATGGTTACATCTGTATAGCCGGCACCGAATACAATTCCGTCGGACTTGAAGAGAAGCTCGTAACGGTCCAGATAAAACCCCCAAGCCAGCAGAACCAGCCAGATGGCAATATTCAAGTTCAGATGGTTCATTACACGTTTTGGTGCGTCAAAATCGGAGAACGAACGCACCTGGAGAAGTCCTGTGAAAATATAAGAGAGTACAAGTATGGCAACCGTTAAAAATGCGATGGAGATGAGCGAGCTTTGTACAACACCCCAAAATGGAAATTGGAACATATAAAAGCCAATATCCCGGCCAAAAAGCGGATCTACTTCGCCAAATTCTACATTACTGATAAATCTTAGAGACTCATCCCAACGGATAAAGAAACTAAGTGCGAAGAGAAGAGCCATGACAAGAGCGCCAAGGGTAAAGAATTGTTTAATTCGTTTATTAGTAAATTCACTGTTCAGATCAAACTCAACGCCCTGAAGTGGTGATCCATGCAGACTGATGTTTTTGAGCTGTGAGGCCAGATGGCGAAAATTGAGTGTGAAGTAGATGGCAGAGATGACAAAGGCACCTGTAATAAGTACTAACTGAGTGCTGCGAAGAACCCAGAAGACTCGTTCATAACCAAGCTCTTTGAGCCAGAGCCACTCAAAAATCCAGCTTGATGAGATTGAGAGTAAAATTAAAGGAATAGCAATAAACAGTATTAGTTTAATCAGGCGTGATGACATAGAGAGTTCGGCTAAATGGTAATTTTTTTACAGATTCATAAAATACAAACTTACACACTCAAGCTCGACAGATATTTTCATTTACCTACATGCATAATCATTAACCGGCATGAAGGGCGTTCATCAAACAGTTATATTACGGCAGATGTTATCAAATTTTGGAATAAATCAACGATGAAAACAAAAGAGTGCCCAGGTTGTGCAATGGATGTGGATGCAAAATCTGATGAATGCCCGATTTGTGAGTATGAATTCCCGAAGCAGTCGAAATCTCTGCAAGCAGCGATCTGGCTGTTTATTCTGTTGATGCTTTTCTGGGTTTTTTTCTGAATGAATTTTGTACTGCCCGATGGAAGCGCTTCGGGTTTAATGTGAGCTGAAACATTCATTTTCAGCTTAAAAAGCCGTATTTTGCTTCTCTACAAGAAATTAACCAATACGGCACTCCATCAGCTAATGACATATCTGGCTTTCGTTCAAAAAGAGAAGAGATTGCTCTCATTTGCAATTTCATTTACGTTCTTTTCAAGTTTTGGACAAACATTTTTGATCTCTTTATTTGTACCCTATTTTCTTATTGCATTTGATTTAAGTAATGCAGCATTTGGTACACTCTATTCTGTGGCAACACTTACCGGGGCTGTGGCACTTCCCTGGCTTGGGCAGTGGATTGACCGGATTCCGCTGCGCCAATATAGCATGTATGTGGCATTAGGGTTACTTTTTGCCAGTGTTTTAATGGCGATATCGTGGCATATTTCCATGCTTTTTCTGGCCCTGATTTTACTTCGTCTATCCGGCCAGGGGCTCAGCGGACATACAGCGCAGGCCACCATGGCTAAAAAATTTGATGGAGAACGTGGCAAAGCGCTCAGTATTTCGGCATTAGGATACCCGATCGGCGAGGCACTGCTCCCCTCAGTTCTTGCGGCAATGTTGATTGTATTTAGCTGGAGAACTGTATGGGGAATAATCGCTGCTTTTATTGCTTTAATTTTTATTCCGGTAATTTGGCAACTGATTCGTAAAGAAAAATCTGTGGAAACCGGCACCAACGGTAACCCTAAAGACCTCCCGTCAACCCGGGATAACTACAGAACAGTATTCAGCGATAATCGCACCTATTTTTTAATACCCGCCGTGCTTATGCCGCCATTTTGGGTTACAGGTCTGTTTCTCTATCAAATAGCTGCCGCTGAAGCATTGGGCTGGACTGCCGCACTGATTGCCTCTGCATTTATTGCATTTGCCGTTTCGCGTATTTTGATGAGTTTGATTTCAGGTCCGCTGATTGATCGTTTTTCAGCACAGAAACTTTTTCCAATATTACTTATCCCGATGACAATTGGCCTGCTGATTGCGTTTGCCTATGAAGCAAATTGGGCAGCCTTTGTTTATATGGGAATGATTGGGGTTACCATGGGCATGGGAACTACCTTGAAAGCAGCTCTCTTTACGGAGATGTACGGTGCTGATAAAATCGGCACGGTTCAAAGCCTATTTGCCACGATTATGGTTTTAAGTACAGCATTGAGCCCTTTTCTTGTAGGTTGGATGCTTGATAATGCTATAACGATCCATACCATTCTGTTAACAGCTGCTATAACTTGCGTGCTCTCCGGACTGCTATCCCTGTTTGTGTTACCGGTATTTCATAAGAGCAGATGAGCAGGGGTTTCATACAATTGCCAATTTTTTAGTTAGGGCACGTTTGTCAAATCTTTAGCGTTTTGTTTTCATTCAGATAATTCAGAATAGTACTACTTACTCATAATTGGGACTCGTTTTCAATATGATCAGTACAAAATAAATCTTAATTGATATGAACACGTTACTAATTTCAATCCTAATATTGTTTTCAATGAATCAATCAGCCAGTCAATCAGATCAAAATGAAACCGAAGTTGCAGTATTCGGCGCAGGCTGTTTTTGGTGCGTTGAAGCTGTTTATCAGCGAGTAAATGGGGTAATAGCTGTTGAGTCGGGGTATGCCGGCGGGCATGTAGAGAATCCAACTTATCAACAGGTTATTACAGGAAAGACCGGACATGCCGAGGTGGCAAGAGTTGAGTTTGATCCATCGATTATCTCTTTTGAAGAGTTATTGGAGGTCTTCTGGCACACACACGATCCTACCACGCTAAATCGTCAGGGGGCTGATGTGGGGCCTCAGTATCGATCAGCCATTTTCTATTTTACACCTGAGCAGAGAGATACAGCACTTAAATCCCTTCGAAAAACGAACGATTCTGATCTCTGGGATGATCCCATCGTAACTGAAGTGACTCCGCTAACGAACTATAGCACTGCTGAAGATTATCATCAGAACTATTTTAATAATAACCCCAACGCGGGATATTGCTCTATTGTTATAGCACCGAAACTGGCAAAATTCAAAAAAGATTTTCCACATTTACTGCAAGAGTCGTTATAATAGCAGACAAACCTAAACTAACATCCATTTTTCTATGAAAGCATTCCTAATTACCCTGTTGCTTACTGGAGCAACTCTGTTTATTACTCAAAACTCTGCTGCTCAGGAGCGAACCACGGATCGCGTTTGGGCAAGTCCTAACGCATCTGTTGCACAGACTATTGGTCTAACAGAAATATATGTTACCTACGGGCGCCCCTCTGTACGCGATCGTGAAATTTTTGGGGGTTTAGTACCCTTCAATCAAGTCTGGAGAACCGGAGCAAATGAGTCAACGGTAATCGTTCTTCCAAATGATGTTTTAATTCAAGGGGAACACGTTCCTGAAGGTACTTATTCAATCCACACAATTCCGGGAACCAACGAATGGACGATCATTATCAACAACAAACTCTCCTGGGGAAATCAGTATGATGAAGCCGAAGATCTTTTACGGGTAACAGTTACGCCTCAAGAGTCTTATCACATGGAGCAAATGATGATCTATTTTGAGGATGTTACAGAAGAGAGCGGCCATTTGATCATCCACTGGGACAATGTAAAAGTACCGGTTCGCATTGAAATAGCTTCCTGATTTTTCAGGTATGGCGCGAATTTTCAGTTTGTGCCATTTGCCTAAAATCAAGATTAATTTTTTAATCAGTTTCAAAGAATCATATCCATGATCAGGAAACTGTTCATCATACTATTTCCATTTTCATTTCTTACAGCAGGTTGTGATACATCGCAACCTGTTGCTGTTCAGGATCATCCGGAAATTGTGCAAATGGGTGTTCGTTTTGTGATGGTTCCGTACAGATCGCCTTTGGGGCCGGGTGAAGAGAGAGACATGATGGCCGGCAGCTTTGAAGCAGCCCCTGATTTCAATCCACTGGCTGAACCGGAACGCCTCAGCCCATCACCGTTTGGATGTTATGGGAGTGAACCCCATCCGCAGGTGCATGATAAATATAGCTTTCGCTATTTCTATCTCTATTTTGATAAGCAGTTTATTGAACAGGCCGATGATCGTTTTCAATTTACTTATTGGAGGGCAAATTCAAATGATGGGCCAAATGGTGAGACACTTGCAATTTGGCGCTGTTTTCTGCCGATGACGGATTTCTCCGAGAATATCGTCGTGAATTTTCTTGAATCTTATTTCGACAATAATCATAGCGGTATAGAATATAGATCGATGGTTCGATCGAACGAGCTGGATAATCTTCCATAAAAATTCGATGCCTGAATAGAAAAAGCACAAACGGGACGTTCGCACTATTGATTTTGAAAGGGTGTTTTGCTCATTGTACGAATGTAAAATACCTGACTTTTTTATCAAAAGATCAACAAATGGCGAATAAATATTGGCGCAAACATCCCGTTCGCGCCATAATATCTTAAAGATAATATTTAAACGCCGGTCTGCTAAAACCCTACTTTCATATTCAGCATGAAGTTACGTTCTGCTTGTGGGAAGTAGTAGTTAAAGTGCTGTTGTTGTCCGCCGGAAATCCAGCCGAAAGTGTAACCATTCGAGACATATTTCTCATTTAAAATGTTATTGATCTGAAGCGAAGCAATTACATTTCGTGCAAAAGGGAATCGGGCTATCTGGTACGATAAAATCAGATCGTTTACCCAATAAGGATCAATTGAACGGCTACCGGTCTGGGTATTGTCCAGGTATTGCCGGGATACATATTGAGAGTTCCAATTGGCACTGAAACCACCTGTTTGATATGTAAGCATCGACTTTGCAATAGTGGCCGGAGACATGGCTATGTCCACATTTTCAAGTGTTTGCAATTGCTGGCCACCCCGGTCGAAATCATCGAGAAAATACTCATACAGATCAATTTTATTCCGGCTGAAAGTCAGGTTACCACTCCATTGTAACTGAGTGCTGATTTGCGCACCGGCCTGCAGCTCAATGCCCGCACGATAGCTGTCAGGTACATTTTCACGAACGGTATTGCCCACATCGTTCACCTCGCCGGTGAGGATGAGCTGATCTTTATAAAGCATGTAGTAAAGATTCAAACCGAGAGTAAAGCGGTTGAACTGCCCGGTGTATCCAAACTCATAATTGAAGAGGCGTTCAGGATCGGGTCGGCTGTCAGCACTGCTATCCACATAATCGCGGCGTGTGGGTTCTTTTCCGCCAACACTGAAGGATGCAAACACCCGCTGGCCATCAGCAAAACGGTAAACCAGACCGGCTTTAGGATTGAAAAAGCTGAGGCTTTCCTGTTGAGTGATATCACTAACTTCACCTGTTACTCCGTCAGTTCGAAGTCCGAGAAATCGGTATGAAACAGTACGGAACTGCATATCGGCATAAGCATTGAGTTGCGGTGTAAAATAGTAATTCAGTTTTCCATAGATGTTGAAATCTTTTTTGAATCCGTTGTTGTCGTAATAGCGGTCACCAAGATCGCTGTCGCCGGCAAAACGTGCCCAGATTACTTCACCGAAATGGTCGCCGTCATACTCATTGTAGCCACCGCCAAGTGTAAGTTGCCACTGCTCAGCCCGATCAATTTCTGTTGAGAAAATGGCTCCGTAAAAATGGTTATCGAGCCAGCGCCGCCGAACAAGATCACTACGGCTAATCACCTCTTCGCCAATAGAAACCGGACTAATGTTATATGTACTGAGTCTGTCGTTTAAACGGAACTGCTCGAAATAACCACGCCCGTAGGTGTAATGAAGTGAGGCATTCGCTATCCAGTTATCCATCAAACGGTATGAGTAGTGAAGCTGGTAATGATCTTGTTGGTAGTTATCTACCTGATTTTCATAGGTGTATTCGTTGAATTGCCTGTTTCCTGTATTACTTCGCCAGTGCGCTGCCGACCCTTCATTAAGCCAAAGCTGGGTGATGTAATTCTCGAGCTGGGCGGAATCGTTGTTCAGAATCGGTTCGGGAACGCCGTTCCACGCCTGGTAGGTTACCTGCTGCCCGGAGAATATGTCCGCTTTCAGCAGGCTTCGTTCACCGTGGCGCGATGCGGAGAGGTAAAAAGAGCGCAGGTCAGACTCGGCGCGGTCCATATACCCATCTGAATCTATTTTTGAAAGGCGCCCTTCAATCTGCCAGCCGTTGTCCATGAGTCCGGTACCGAGCTGAACGTTGGCTTTTTGGGTGCCATAAGAGCCAATTCCAAGCGTAAGATCTCCATAGGCATCGGGACGCATCATTCCGGTTTGAAGGTTCATCGTGGCGCCAAACGCACCTGCTCCGTGTGTGGAAGTGCCTACTCCGCGCTGAATCTGGATATTCTGCGTGGATGATGCAAAATCAGGCATGTTCACCCAAAACACACCATGTGATTCGGAATCATTCAGCGGAATTCCATTAACCGTTACATTGATTCGTGCCTGATCAACGCCGCGAATTCGCATGTCTGTATAGCCGATGCCTGCGCCTGCATCAGATGAAGAAACAACGGATGGAGATGTATTGATCAGCACAGGAATATCCTGCCCGAAATTTCGGCTCTCAATCATATCACGGCTAATGTTGCTGTAAGCGATGGGTGTGGAATCGTCAACTCGAAGAGCACTTACGAAAACTTCACCCGAGAGAATTACCTGTTCATCAAGGGCTATTTCCAGAAACTCATCTGCATCGTGAAACGAAACATTCACAGTTCTGTAACCGATGAAGCTGATTGTGAGTTGATTGATGTTAGTAGATAGAGAAAGCGTGAATGCTCCATCAGCTCTCGAGGAGGTGCCGTTTGTGGTTCCTCTTTCGATAATGGTTGCCCCTTCCAGCGGCTGCCCGGTTGCGGCATCGGTTACAACTCCCTCAATGGTTTGTGCCAGGATGGAGCAGGGAAATAATCCCAAAAGAATCGGGATCAGAAATGATAAATAAGTGGTTTTGTAAAGCATGGTGCCTCCGTCAATAAAATTGAAGGAGGGGGCGGCGAACATCTGCATGCACGCGTTCAGATCGGTTTCCCTACGCCGGTATTATCCGGTTCAGGTTCACAGGGTATGATCTCAGTCTCGTTCCTTTTTTGGAGCAAGACACCCCCAACCTTTTGATTGGTTTGAAGTTTAAAAATAGGCAGGAAAGCCGTATGCTTCAAGAAAAACTGACAACTGTATGAAATGTTTTCAAAAAGCGGTAAGCCTCTGTTCCGGGATGCTGTTAGTGGGCTTACTATTGCTAAACTGCCAAACCTCAGCTGATAAAAAAGGTACGGAACCATTTTTACAGGAGCATATTGAGTGGCTCTCTTCTGATGAAAGAGCAGGAAGGCTGGCCGGATCGCAGCAAGAAGCTGCAGCTGCCAATTATATTTCTGATTTCTATCTCCAGGCAGGACTTCTTCCGTTCGTTGATTCCGAAAGCTACATCCAGCAATTTGTTTTGAACGGGCCCATGGTGCAGGCTCTGGGGATGGAAAATCACATCTCACGAAATGTTGTGGGAGCTGTTGAAGGAACTGAATATCCCGGCCGGTTTATTATTGTTGGCGCTCATTATGACGGGCAGGGGAAGGGTGGTATTATTTCGATGGAAACGAACACGGATCCGGTTCTACACAATTCGGCGGATGACAACGCTTCGGGAACCGCCGGACTGATGTGGCTTGCCGGTCAATTTGCTGAAAATCCGGCTAAAAGTACGGTGATTTTTGCAGCATTCTCGGGTGAAGAGATGGGCTTGCTGGGATCAGAATATTTTGCGGATCAGATGGTCATGCCGCGTGATTCTGTTCTTGCAATGATCAATCTGGATATGATCGGGCGTCTCGACGACGGACAGTTATCGATTTTTGGTACAGGTACTGCGAATATATGGGATGATCTGATAGAGGGGATTCCGGCGGATTCACTCCGTATCACCAAAATACCGGACGGTATGGGCAGCAGTGATCATGCCTCCTTCAGCCGGACAGGAATTCCTGTACTCCACTACTTTACCGGCACTCATGAAGATTACCATCGCCCGACCGATACTGCTGACAAAATCAACTACCGGGGGATGGAGTGGGTGCTCAATCACACTAAACAAACTATTCGAAGTCTGGATACCTATCATCCTTCAGAGATTCTTTTTAATGAAGCAGGCAGCCGGGATCGCAGCCCCACGGTTCTCGAAGGAGTTACTCTCGGCGTTGTGCCTGATTACAACTTTAGCGGAGCGGGCTTTCGGATTGCCGAAGTTCGAAGCGGATCGTTGGCCGAAGAGTCGGGAATTCAGGATGGAGATGTTATTTTCCGAATGAATGAAGACACGATTGCAGATATTTACAGTTATATGGAAACACTGAGTGGATTCAGTGATGGAGACGATGTTATCATTTACATTTTAAGAAACGGCTCAGAGATTGATCTGGCTGTTCAGTTTTAAATATCAAATCAGAAATATTTCATGAAAACAACCCAAATACATCTGTTCATTTCAGTTCTTTTAATACCGTTATTGTTACTATCCTGCAAAGAAAGCCTTGAATTGCCACATGCACCATCGGGTGTTCAGGCATACTCTCTCTTGGGCGATACACTTCGCACTCCTCAAATCAACCCTGAGGTGTACGATGAATACAATGCAAATCTGCTTCAGGCAATAATGGATTACCGTATTGATCCTGAGGAACCTGAAGTGATTATCTGGCTGGGACGACGCACAGCTTATCTTGGAGAGTATCGTGAGGCAGTACGTATTTTTACGGAGGGAATTTTCAAGCATCCGGAAGATCCCCGAATGTACAGACATCGTGGCCATCGCTATCTTACACTCAGGATGTTTGATTTGGCTATTCGCGATTTTGAAAATGCAGAATTGATGATGCGTAACAGGCCGGATGCAGTTGAACCGGATGGTCTTCCGAATCCTGAGGGTATTCCCACCAGCACACTCAAATCGAATGTTTGGTACCACATGGGCCTGGCTCATTACCTGAAAGGTGATTTTGATCGGGCATTGGCTTCGTACGAAAGAGCACTTGCACTGGAATTGACCGAAGACATGCGCATTGCTACGACATATTGGTACTATATGGCACTTAAACGACTGGGCAGAGATCTGGATGCGGGTATGCTTTTGACAGATGTAACCCCTGAAATTGAACTCATCGAAAATGATGTTTACCTTGATCTGTTATTGGTTTTTAAAGGTGTTTTTGATGCAAACCGGTTAATGGAATCATCGGTTGATGCATTGCAAAATGCCACTTTGGGATATGGAATTGGCAACTGGCATTATATGAATGGCCGTGAGGAGAGGGCTTTCGAAATCTGGCAGGAGATCTATGATGGGGGCAACTGGCCTGCGTTTGGGTTTATTGCAGCAGAAGCGGAACTGGCGAGGCGGCAGTCATCATAAAAATCAGAATATTCAAGTGTTGTATAACTGAAGCATCGTATACGATTGGAGTTTGAATTCGGTTGGATATGGTTTTTGGAAATTCATGACTGCTTGAGATTTTTTGGAGGAGGACATTTACCGGATCACATTTCTTCTTTTTCAAATCCGCTTTAAAAAAAAGAGTTTATATGCCAATCAGCCGGCTACGTGTCGCGCTGATAATAGTTCTTAAAAACGTTGGTCAGTTCTGTGGAGCTTTCACGAACAGTCAGAGATACAGGAACAAGGCTTGTATATCCGGAGTGCTGAACGGCCGTATTCTGTTTCAGGCGGTTAAATATCAGCTCAATTGTTTTTTTGCCGAGTATGTCATAAGGAGTGTGAACCGAAGTAATGGTAGGTGTGTAGAGTTCGCATGTGGGCAAATCATCAAAACCTGCAACAGCCACATCGCCCGGAATATGTACTCCGTCACGGATTGCGCTGTGCATAAAGCCGAGTGTCATACCGTCGTTGCTGCAGAAAATGGCATCCGGTTTTTCATCTGCTTCTCTGAAATCATCATACGCCACTTTACCTTTCCGGAAGGAGTAATCCCCATTGAATTGCCACACAAGTTTCAGATTATCTGAAGCATGTATGTAATCCAAAAAGCCGCTTTTACGCAGCATCGCTTCCGATTGCCTGATAGGGCCTTGTATGATTCCAAGTTTTTTATATCCGCGCTCTTCGAAGTGGTTGGCAACAAGATAACCGCCTCTATAGTTGTCGAACGTTACGGTATCCATTACAGGATTGGCAATGGGGGCGATGGATACCAGGGGAAAAGTTCCCGGTACAAATTCTAACAGCTCAGTATAATCGGCTGCTTTGAATTCAGGCAGGAAAATTACAGCTGCATCGTACTGTGCATTTTTAAGTTCAGAAATTATCTGGGCTGCTGGTGATGAAGCATGGCTCACACTTGTGAGGTTCATAACAGCCTTGGTATCAATGGTAGCCTGATCAAACCCTTCAAAAAGTGAAGCATAAAACTCACCTGTGTAATGTCGGGTTACAAGCGCAATATTGATACTTTGTCTAAGCTCAACCGGTGTATATACAGTGGAAAGAGGATAATTTAAGCGGTGTGCACTTTCAAATACCCTTTTCTCATTCTCTTTGCTGATTTTTCCCGTTTGCGATAAAGCTCTGGAAACTGTTGAGATGGATAAACCTGTTTCGTCAGCGATATGTTTTAGTGTAACCTTTTCTGGCATATTAGTTTGTGAGCGTTTTGCAAACTCAAAAAATGTGGAGATCTCTTCAAGAAAACTACAAGAATCAGAAATTATCGTTATATCTCTAAAAAAATAAATTTACTGAAAAAATTGCATAATCTTTGAAGAATAGTACCAATCGAACATTTTTGGTTGTTTTTGCCAATATTTACTTAATAAGAGATCAAAATAGATATATTGTGTTTCTTTTTGTCTGTTATAAGTTGATGAACCGTAACTGATCATAATAACTTTTGGCAACCATGTTGAAAAATTTTTTCATATAAAAGAAAGTAATTTGCACGAGAATTCCCGAATCATTAAAATTGAGGAAGCGGTTGTAATCTGCCGCTGTTGGCCTCCTGTTTGCGAGAGATTATAATAGTTATACATCATATAACATGGATGCTGATACTCTGATTGTAATATAAAAGTATTAACAGGCTTGGAACGCCGGTAATTAGTACGGTTACAAAACGCCGGTCTCTTTATAAGCATGAGCCACGCAAATTCAGCTATATGAATCGAACAGTACCTTTCTTATCCCTGCTTTGCCTTTTGTTGTTTTTTACTGCCTCTGTAATGGCTCAAACTGATCCTATTGAAGTACAGGAGAGCGAAGACGGGTGGCGGCTTCTTGTAAACAATGAGCCTTTCATGATTAACGGCATGAATTGGGATTACTTCCCGATCGGTACCAACTATATGTACAGTATTTGGGATGAACCATCCGGCTTTATACGGCAAGCTCTTGATTATGAAATGGGCCTGCTACAGAACATGGGAGTTAATACAATCAGAGTATATACGGGTATACCAAGATATTGGATAGAATACATTTATGATAACTTCGGAATTTATACTATGCTTAATCACTCTTTTGGCCGGTATGGAGTTGATCTTGACGGTGTATGGATGGCCAATACAGAATATTCAGATCCAACAGTTCAGGAGCTGCTTTTAAATGAGGTGACTAAAATGGTTCAGGAGTTTAATGGCACAAGAGGGTTGCTGCTTTATTTACTGGGTAATGAAAATAACTATGGCCTTTTTTGGGGCGGCGCTGAAACCGAAGACATACCTGTAGCTGACAGGCAGTCTTCAATCAGAGCTAGGGCTATGTACGAGATGTTTAATGATGCTGCTTTAGCAATGAAAGCTATCAGCGATGATATACCAATTGCACTTTGTAATGGAGACTTGTTGTTTCTGGAATTGATTGTTGAGTTAACTCCTGATGTAGACATTTTCGGTATCAATGTTTATAGAGGTGAAACATTCACGGATCTTTTTGACAGGGTTGCAGAAGAGTATGGCAAGCCGGTATTACTTACAGAGTTTGGATCGGATGCGTTTAATGCACGAACCAATCAAGAAGATCAGAGAATGCAGGCACATTACAAGCACTTAAATTGGAAAGATATCTACTCACATGCAGCTGGTTTGGGGCGTTCAGGCAATTCGATAGGGGGTTTTACTTTTCAGTTCAGTGATGGATGGTGGAAGTATGGTCAGACGGTTGACCTGGATGTTCACAATACAGAAGCTTCCTGGTCAAACGGAGGTTACACATGGGACTATGTTGAGGGTGAAAACAATATGAACGAAGAGTGGTTTGGAATTACCGCAAAAGGGCCTGCAGATTCAGAAGGGTTTTATGAATTATTCCCGCGTGCTGCATACTATGTTATAAAGGAAGCGCATAATTTTGATCCTTATGCGCCTGGAGCTAATCCAGGTGATCTGGAAAGACACTTCGATGCAATTTCAATTACGGAAGCTACGCAACGGGCAAAGTAAAACTGCGCCCGAAGTTGAGCAAATTCACACAATTTTACGGTAAGCAAATTTTTTCGGTGGATTTAAAACCTTTCCTGCCGGCGGAAGCCTTATAACAACGCCGGAGTATGCAAACCCTAGCGTGAGTCAATATTTCCATTGAGATTATCTTAGCTGGTAAACCCTTACATAGTCAACGATCATTGACTGTGGGAACTCTGTAGTGCTATCCGGGTTGCCGGGCCAGTTACCCCCAACTGCAACATTCAATATGAGATGGAACTCTTCATTAAATGGATAGTTTTGGTTACCGAGTGTTTCCGGGGTGATTGTATAGTACTTATCGCCATTTACGAACCAATTAATTTCATCTTCAAGCCACTCTATTTCAAAGATGTGAAAATCATCAGAAAATTTACCCTCATCAAGTGTAAATCTGCGGGTTCTTTGCTGATTGTTTGGCCAATCCGGCCCAAAATGAACGGTTCCATGAATGGTTGAAGGTTCGTGACCCAATAGTTCCATAATGTCAATTTCACCACTTTTTGGCCAGCCACCGTAAACTTCATCGGTTGGCAGCATCCAAATTGCAGGCCAAATACCCTGCCCTTCCGGCATTTTTGCCCTGAACTCAAACTTTCCAAATTTCCAGTCGCCTTTGTTAATGGTTCGAATTCTTCCGGATGTGTAGTTCATGTTACGGAAAGATTCCGGTTTGGCTACTATATGCAGCATACCGTCCTCTACATGTACGTTATCCTCTCTATCAGTATAAAACTGAAGCTCGTTGTTTCCCCAACCGGTTAAACCAAATTGAGCTCCCGTTCCCAATTGATAACTCCATTTGTCAGTGTCTAATTCACTCCCGTCAAATTCATCAGACCAAACTAATTCATACTCTAAATCTGTTCCATTCTCAGACCCTATATCTGTGGTTTCGCTACATGAAATGACAAACAGTAATAAAAGAAGTGTTGATAATTTAAAATTCATAACAGTTAGATTTTTCTGATTGATTATTATTTCTCAGTTAAATAGTGTTTGGATAGTATTTCTCAAATACATGGTTTAGTTCAGTGGAACTTTCTCTAACATTCAAAGAGACAGGGATTAAACTTGTGAAGCCTGATTGACTGCTGTCTAAGCTGTTTTCTAACCTGTTGAAGATAAGTTCAAGTGTTTTTTTGCCGAGTATTTCATATGACGTGTGAACAGATGTAATCGTTGGCGTGTATAGTTCACATGTGGGTAGATCGTCAAAACCCGCTACGGCAACATCTCTTGGAATGTGGACTCCGTCACGGATTGCGTTATGCAAGAATCCAAGCGCCATGCTGTCATTACCGCAAAAAATCGCATCTGGTTTAATGGGCATACTTTTGAAGCTGCTGTAAGCAAATTTTCCATTCCGAAAAGAGTAATCTCCGTCATATTCCCAAGTCAGATTGAGGTCATCAGAAGCATTTATCACATCTATAAACCCATTTTTTCTTAGCATTGCTTCAGATTTTTTAAATGGCCCCTTAATTATTCCAAGATTCTTATACCCAAGCTCTTTAAAGTGGTTAGCTACAAGGTACCCTCCTCGATAATTATCAAAGGTAACGGTATCTATTACCGGATTTGCAATCGGGGCAATTGATACAATGGGATAGTTTTTTGGAACAATTTTAATCAACTCTAAATAATCTTCTGCATTAAGATTTGGCAGAAATATAATTAAAGCATCATATCTGCTGTTTCTGAGCTCAGAAACAGTCTGAAGGGGAGGGACTTTTGAATTAGCGACACTAATTAGGCTGATTGATGCTTTGTTTCCATTTGATGCTTTGTCTATTCCATCAAATAATGAAGCATAAAATTCGCCTGTATGATGCTTCGTAATGAGCGCAATGTTGATTTTAACCTTGAGATCAACCGGTGTTGGAATATTTATAAGTGAGTAGTTGAGTCGGTGAGCGCTTTCAAAGACTTTTTTTTCATTGATTTTACTGATTTTCCCGCTTTGGGATAAGGCACGTGAAACCGTTGAAATAGATAACCCTGTATCGTTAGCAATATCTTTTAAAGTAACCTTTTGAGCCATAATAGTTATCCCGTTAATCTGTATAGGGAATATCAAATGTGATTCTTTTTAAAGCTGAATTTTAAAAATTTTGACTTTGTATTTAAGAATAAAGTAGTGAAAAATTTTTGCACAAACATATTTTTTGTTAAGAAATATGGCAAAATATTTTCATGAATTGTAGGAAAATAAGGTGTGAGACAAAGTTAGTAAACCCTTTAAAATTGCAGGTAAAGTACATAATTAATGCCTTATATCGTCTTAATTCATTACTTTCTGTGAGCTAATCAATAAATGGAATAGATAAATTCAACAAGTGAAATACATTTCCAATTTAGTGAAAAAAATTTGCATTAGGTTTTAGTAAATGGTAAAATACCTATGTCTATTTGAATATAGTTTAGCCCTCTCGGAAACCTGTTTTACCGGACGGGCAGTTTTTTGTAGATGATGGATTCGGTGATTCTAAGAGGAAAAAGTTCTATAAATGATTCTGCCAGTGTTTTATATGATTTACTGCAGGGACATGCAGTTCATACTTCTAAAAACATACTCTGATTTACTTTAAAGGAATTAGATGAATACTAACAGACAAGACAACAGATTGAAAGCTGTTTTAGACGGCTCTTCAGACAATTCAATTAATGGAAGGCTTGAAGTATTAAGTATTGAATCAGATACCTGGTTTAAGCTTTCCGATATCAAATCTATTCGTCCTTTTTTTATGAATATTGTCAGTGATTCGAATCACTGGATGTTTATATCGAGTAACGGTGGACTCACTGCGGGGCGAAAAAACAACAGTTACTCCCTGTTTCCATATTACACGGATGATAAAATCACCGAATCTGCGGACATTACCGGCAGCAAAACTATCCTTCAGGTTCATATTGATGATGAAATTCGGGTATGGGAACCATTCTCTGAGAGATTTACCGGGCAATACCATACAACGCGAAATATTTTCAAGAGCTTCAATGGCAATAAGATCATGTTCGAAGAGATCAATCATGATTTTGGGCTAACCTACAGATACCAGTGGAATTCAAGCAACCTCTACGGTTTTGTGAGAAAATCGGAACTGGTAAACCACTCAGGCAGCACGCGCAAAATTTCTCTGCTTGATGGAATCCAGAACATCCTGCCTTACGGGGTTGAGCCCGATATGCAGACACAAACCAGCAATCTTGTGGATGCATACAAAAAGAATGAGATGGTAACAGATACCGGACTCGGTATCTACGCACTAAGCGCCATCATTGTTGACAAAGCAGAACCAAGTGAAGCGCTCAAAGCAAATGTTGCGTGGTCGCTGGGAATTGAAAATGTATCTTATCTTGTTTCTTCCCTGCAGGTTGACCGGTTCAGGAACAAGCTGCCGGTAGGGCAGGAAGAGGTAGTAAAAGGAGAAAAAGGGGCATACTTTTTACAGACAAACTTTGAACTGCCTTCAAATGGTGATAAATCATGGAAGATCATTGCCAATGTGAATCAGAATCATGCACAGGTTATTGAGCTGAATGAAAAGATAAAAGAGGGCGGCGATCTTGAAGCAGAGATTGAAGAGGATATTGAACGAGGAAGCCAAAAGCTGCGCGAACTCATTGCAGGAGCTGATGGCCTAAGGGTTACAGGTGATACCTTGAAAGATGCACGCCACTTCTCAAATGTGCTTTTTAACATTATGCGCGGCGGTACGTTCGATTTTAACTACCAAATTGAAAAGCAAGATCTCTGCGGATATCTGTCAAAAGCGAATAAAGATGTCTTCAAAAGAAACCGTGAGTTTATTAACGGTTTAGATGAACGAATAAACAGATATGATCTTCTCAAGCTGCTTGATGGGACAGACGATCCGGATCTGATCAGATTAGTAAGAGAATACCTGCCTCTGAAATTCAGCCGCAGGCATGGCGACCCAAGCCGGCCTTGGAACTACTTCACAATCAATACCCAGAGTGAGATTGACGGCTCTAAAATCCTCGATTATGAAGGTAACTGGCGGGATCTTTTCCAGAATTGGGAGGCTCTTGCGCATTCCTATCCCGGTTTTATTGATGGAATGATCTTCAAATTTCTGAATACCTCTACGTTTGATGGATACAATCCATATCGTGTAACTAAGGGTGGTTTCGACTGGGAGACCATTGAACCGGATAATCCGTGGTCGTACATCGGCTACTGGGGCGATCATCAGATCATTTACCTCCTGAAGCTACTTGAGTTTTACAACATGCATGAGCCGAATGCGCTCAAAGATCTGTTTGCGGAAGATCTGTTTGTTTATGCAAATGTACCGTATCGCATTAAATCTTACGATGATATTGCTGCTGACCCTAAAAATACCATCGATTTTGATGAAGAGAGCGATCGAGCAATTAGGGAAAAAGTGGCAGAACACGGTGCAGATGGCGCACTTTTAACAAACAAAGAAGGTGCTATCCACAGAGTTAACTTTCTTGAGAAGATTCTTGCCACCACACTTGCCAAGGTTTCTAACTTTATCCCTGAAGGTGGAATCTGGATGAACACCCAGCGCCCTGAATGGAATGATGCAAATAACGCATTGGTGGGCAATGGTGTGAGTATGGTTACGCTCTATTACCTTCGAAGATTTCTGAAATTTTTTGAAGCCTTCGCTGATGAATCCGGTGTAGATGAAGTGAACCTCAGCGAAGAGTTGCACCAGCTTTTTAATGATATACATGAAGTGCTTGCCGGCAATCGTGAATTGCTTAATGGCAGTATAAGCGATGAAGACCGGAAACGAATCACAGATCTTCTTGGCCAGGCCGGCAGCAAGTATCGAATTCACGTTTATGATAATGGTTTCAGCGGTGAGAAATCTTCACTGAAGCTAAGTCAATTCGCGGAATTTGTGAAAGATGCGCTCGCATTTATGGAGCATTCTATTGAAGCCAATCTAAGAGAAGACGGGCTTTATCATTCCTACAATATAATGAGCATTGAGGAGAGTGGAATTTCCATCTCTTATCTGAGTGAAATGCTTGAAGGGCAGGTGGCTATTCTTAGTTCAGAGTATCTGGATTCGGCTGAAGCAGTAAATGTGTTAGACGCCCTGCGCAAAAGCGCTTTGTATCGCAAAGATCAGAACAGCTATATACTCTATCCCAACAAAGAGCTGCCGGGTTTTCTGGAGAAAAATAATATCCCGAAGGAGTCGGTCCAAAAATCAGAACTTCTCAAGAAGCTTGCTGAAGAGGGCAACAGGCAGGTCATCACTGAAGACGTGCTCGGCGGCTTCCATTTCAATGGTAATTTCAGAAACGTAGGTGATGTAAAAGCGGCTCTTGAAGAGCTGAAGAAAACATCATACAAAAATCTGGTTGAGAAAGATGGCAGCAGCGCCCTTAAGATCTTTGAAGAAGTTTTCAATCACAAAGCGTTTACGGGCCGTTCGGGTACATTTTTTGCGTATGAGGGGCTTGGCTCAATCTATTGGCATATGGTTTCAAAACTGTATCTGGCAGCCGGAGAAGTAGCTTATAAAGCTGCTAATAGTAATACGGAAAAGGAAATCTGTGCAAAACTACGAAGCCATTTTTATGAAATAGGTGAGGGTATTGGCATCCATAAGTCGCCTGAAGTACATGGTGCTTTTCCAACAGATGCATATTCACATACACCGGCACATCGGGGTGCTCAACAACCCGGTATGACAGGGCAGGTTAAAGAAGATATTCTGGCTTCCTATTTTGAACTTGGCCTCACAGTGGATGATGGCATGTTACGCTTTAATCCCGTTCTGTTGCGTAAATCAGAACTAAGGGAGAAATCAGCTATGGTTGAGTTTATACTCACTGAGATGCAGAAAGAAGAGATATCTATACCTCAAGGCTCGCTCTGTTTCTCTATCTGCCAGGTGCCGGTGCTTTACAAAACCGGTGCGGAGAATAGGGTAGAGATTGAGATGCAAAATGGTTCAATCAAACAAGTTGAAGGGCTTCACCTTAACAAGCAAGTCAGCGATGCCATCTTTCAGCGATCCGGTGAGATCAAAAAAATCACTGTTACACTGGAAGAAGGCCATCTAATCGATCAATAACTACTATGGAAAGAATTACTTCAATACTGCTAATTACGCTGATGGTAATCATCATGGCATCCTGTTCTGAACAAAAAACTCATGACTTCTCTATGATTACAATAACTGCCGAGGAAATACTTGGCGATCCATATTATCAGGCGATCTCTTTTGGGGCTTATCGGGAAACAACCAGGGATATTCAGCCAACGATTATCCAAATTAAAGAAGATCTGATGATTCTGCATGCGATGGGGATCAGGCTTCTTCGAACCTACAATGTGCATTATGACGAAGCAGAAAATCTCCTGAAAGCAATACGGGAAATACAGGAAGATGATCCCGATTTCGAAATGTATGTAATGCTTGGGGTGTGGATTGATGCGAAAAATG
>SLJB01000252.1 GCA_007135335.1 Balneolaceae bacterium | reverse complement strand
GCTATACTGGTGATTGCCGGGGCTTATAGTTACAGCACGATTCCTAAAGAATCAAACCCATCTATTGAGATCCCGATTTTCATCGTAAATACAATCTATCCGGGTATATCCCCCTCCGATATGGAATCGCTCATTACTCAGCCGATTGAACGAGAACTTCAGGGAATTAACGGCGTTAAAGATATCCGGTCCACAACTACGGAGAGTTTCAGCAGTGTGATTGTTGAATTTGACCTCGATGTGCCCATAACTGAGGCGAGCCAGCGCGTACGTGAGCGGGTTGATCTTGCACGAACTGATCTCCCGCCTGATGCTGAGGAACCATTTATCATTGAGATAGATCTGGATGACTTCCCCATCATGACGATTAACCTCTCGGCTGATTATCCCCTTTCCAGACTCACAGAAATTGCAGAGCGACTTGAAGATGCCGTAGAGGCAGTTTCGGGAATTCGTGATGTGGAAGTGGTTGGAAGTACAGAACGTGAAGTACAGGTAAATGTAGATCTGGCCGCTCTGAATGGGTATGGCCTCTCTTTTGGTCAGCTTGTAAATGCCATTCAGGGCCAGAATTTAACTATCCCCGGCGGTACGGTTGATGTAGACATGATGAGCTATCTGATTCGTGTGAGCGGTGAATTTGTTGAACCTGTTGAGATTGAAAACCTTGTGGTTGCACGCCCTGTGGGTGAAGGTCCGCGAGGCCCCGGCCTGGTTTACATGCGCGATGTTGCAGAAGTGGTTTTCGGTTTCAAAGAACGTGAGAGCTACGCGCGTCTCAGAGCCTACAAAATCGATGAAAATGGTGTGAAGATTGACCTGCCCGATGAGCAGATTCAGGATAATCAGGTAATCAGTCTGAACATTAAAAAACGCCCCGGTGTAAACATACTGGATACCTCGAAAGAGATCATGGAAATAGTGGATAGCTTTGCTCTGCCTGCCGGTACCACAGTGGTAATTTCCGGAGATGTGAGTGAGGATATTGTTCAGCTGATTTCAGATCTTGAAAACAGCATCATCAGTGGTATGCTATTTGTTATACTGGTATTGGTTTTCTTCCTGGGTGTTCGAAATGCCATTCTTGTTGGTACTGCAGTTCCTTTGTCTATTCTTGTGGGATTCATCGTTCTGCTGGCAATGGGGCAAACAGTTAACTTCATTATTCTATTCAGCTTAATTATTGCACTTGGACTTCTGGTTGATAACTCCATTGTAGTTGTTGAAAATATCTATCGATACCGTGAAATGGGTTATGAACGGTTCGAGGCAGCAAAGCTGGCAACAGACGAAGTGGGGTATGCACTTATTGCAGCAACCTCAACACTGCTGGCGGCGTTTATCCCGATGACATTCTGGCCCGGCATCATTGGCCAGTTTATGGGGTATCTGCCGATGACACTTATCATTGTACTGATCTGCTCACTCTTTGTAGCATTAGTTCTATATCCCGTACTTACAGCTTATTTGGTAAAGCTTGATCACGAAAAAACAAAGGAAAAATCAACTTTTGTGAAGGGACTGGGAATCGGTTTGGCAATATTTTTTGCCGTAGCCATTGGCATGGCAAACATGACCACTCTCTTTGTAACCATTCTCACGATTGCATTTTTCTATCTCTCTTACAAATTCGTGATCAGTCCGTTATCTCTTGTTTTTACAAACAGAACATTGCCAAGAATACTGCAATATTACAAAGTAATGATGCGCACATTACTGCAAAGAGACTACAGACCGAAATATGCCCTGCTACGAAATACGCTTGCATTAGGCAGTTTGGCTCTTGCACTTGTTTTGGCCATTCTCGGTGGTGTGGTAGGACTCTTCTCACCGGCTTCCGGCTTTTTAATGATTCTAGCCGGGCTGTTTGGTGCAATTGGTTTTATCATGGTGATTGTCCACTTTTTGGAGGCTATCTTCAGGGGGGGTAAAGTTTCCATCATCACCGGCTTTTTCCTTGCTCTTTTTAATGCCGTGATACTTTTTGCTGTATCCATCTCAAGTACGGTAACTCTTACCGTTTGGGTAGTGCTGATGGCAATCCCGATTCTGCTGATTGTTATAGGTGCTTTAGGTTTACTTCGCCGTTCTGAAAAGCCAATCATACTTACCGACAACAGAGCACTTCTACTCAATTCAGTTGTTGCATCCCTGTTCGCAATTTTTGCAATGTTTGGCTTTGCCCCAACCGGGGTAGAATTCTTCCCTCAAACAGATCCAAATAGAATTATTGTAGAGCTTGAAGGCCCAATTGGGATGAATGTGGATGCCAGCAACGAAATTGCCTTGTTTGCTCAGGAAAGAATCTATGAGCTGATAGAAGCCGATGAGTTTGTGAAGGCAAACATCGAAAGTATTCAAACAAACGTAGGCGTTGCAGGAGATCCGTTTTTTGGCGGCGGTGGGCAGAGCCCTGAGTTATCGCGAATTACACTGAATCTCGTTGATTTCGGAGACCGGGCAGAGCCATCGGCCGCTACACTTACCAAACTGCGAGAGGTGGTTCGGGATATTCCCGATATAATTATCAGTATTGAAGGTGAGGAAATGGGCCCGCCAACAGGTGATCCTGTTAACATTGAAGTATCCGGTGAAGGCTTTGATGAGATTGTTCGAATCACCCAGGAGATTACTCAAATTCTTGTTGAAGCCTCTGCATCGCAAACTGTACCAGGACTTGTTGATGTTCGAAACAATGTGAGTGGTGGTCTGCCCGAGTATAGAATTCTGGTGGATTATGAAGCGGCCAGCAGGTTTGGGCTCAGTATGGCGGATATTGCACAAACAATAAGAATTGCCAATAACGGACTCGAGGCAAGCAAATGGCGCGATGGTGAAGATGAATACGATATCACGGTGAGATTACGCCCGGAAGATCGACAGGATCTTGAAAGCCTTAGAAATCTGAATATCAGAACCCAGATGGGTGCAAGTGTGCCGCTTGTTTCTGTAGCAACCTTCGAGGAGGGTTCCGGATTGGGTAATATTACCCGTTTAAACCTGCAACGCACAGCTACGATCGTTGGTAAAGCAGCCCCCGGATTCAGTGGGCCTGAAGTGCTTGCAAATGCTCAGGAAGTTCTGGCAGAATATCAGCAAAATTTACCACCCGGTTATACCATGCAATACACGGGTGAAAGTGAAGATCAGGATGAGGCATTTGGATTTTTGACAACAGCGCTCCTGGTAGGGTTTGCGCTGATCTTCCTTGTGATGCTTGCTAAGTTCAACAGTATTGTCTCTCCACTGATTATTATGACAGCCGTAGGTTTAAGTTTAATTGGTGTTCTGCTTGGTTTAATACTTACGCGCACCCCCTTTGGCCTGATGACCTTTATAGGCATTATATCACTCGCGGGTATTGTTTGTGTGAATAATATTGTTCTGATGGATTACGTAAAACAGCTTACTGATCAGGGCTTAAGCAAAAAAAATGCAATCATTGAGGCAGGATTGATTCGTTTTCGCCCTGTAATTCTTACGGCATTAACCACCATTCTGGGCCTGGTTCCACTGACGTTCGGAATTAACATCGATTTTGTTGAACTATTCAGAAGTTTTGATCCTCAATTTCAGATTGGTTCAGAGAATACCGCATTCTGGGGCCCAATGGGAATTGCCATCATCAGCGGTTTAACATTTGCCACATTCCTTACCCTTGTTGTGGTTCCGGTTCTTTACTCAGCATTCGATTCAGCATCGAAAAGGATGGCGGCACTCAGATAGTTCTCTTAAATTTTTGGACAGATTTCAAAAGAAAAAGATCTGTCCAAAATTTCTTATTTTTAACAGCTAAAATTTAATTGTTAAAAAAATAGTGACTCTATTGTGATTCAACGCCCGCAAACCCTCTATCTATTTGCTGCAGCACTTTTTAATCTTGCTGTATTCTTTACTCCGCTCTATAGCCGTGCCATGGCAGACCCCGTTCTATGGATTGGCTGGGGGTTGGCTACCTCGTTAACTCTCGCCATGCTGATAGCATTCGCAGCAATATTTCTTTTTAATAACAGGCTTCTGCAGCTTAAGGTTGTTAAGTTCGCAACCTATCTTCAGATAATAGGTTTGGGTGCTGTAGGTGGAATAATCTTCTCTCTTGGTGGTTTTGGAGTGTATCTGGTATGGGAGGCAGTTGGCGTATTTCTTGTTTTTCTTGCTCTGCTGATGTTATGGCTTGGTGGCAGGGGAATTAAGAAGGATGAAGAGCTTGTTAAATCAATGGATCGAATCCGGTGATAAGAGATTGAAAACACCGTCTTCTTCAGAAATACCCGCTGTAAAGGTTACTCTGCTTTTGGTGGTAGGGTTATTAACCTTTGGTTTTGCTCCTATTTTGGTGCGTTTTGCAACTGATGTTGAAGCTCTGACACTTGCTGCACTTCGAACGTTTTTTGCGGTTCTGTTTCTCGTTCCTTTCTGGCTTCCAAAAAGGCTGCCTCTTAAGCAGTTAAAAGAGAATGGTGCAAAGCCAATATGGCTAATTGCAGCCGGTATATCCCTCGGCCTTCATTTTTCACTCTGGATTGGATCACTTCATTATACATCGGTTGCATCAGCGTCAGTTTTGGTAACGATTCACCCTGTAATGCTGATTGTTGTTGAAAGCCTGATTTTTAAAAAACAGTTCAGGCCGCTGGTCTGGATTGGTGTAATCATTGCATTTACCGGCTCTGTACTTCTCGGATTTGCGGATGATACTCAAGCCGGACAGTTTCCAAATTCACTTTTTGGAAATATTTTGGCATTTTCAGCCGCAGTAATTTTTGTGGTTTACTTTTTGATTGGGCGTCAAATCCGGCAACACACCGAGTGGATAGACTACGTATTTTATGTGTATCTCTATGCTGCAATTACTTGTGTACTGCTCTCTCTGATTTGGTCAGGCGGGTGGCCTTATATTAGCGGTATGGCTGTTCTTGTTGGAATTGCACTTGCTATCGGGCCTACCATTATTGGCCATGGTTCCATGAACTATGCTGTTAAATATGTCTCTCCCACACTTTTATCAACATTGATCTTATCAGAGGCTGTATTCGCGGCAATTGCGGCCTATTTCATCTTTCATGAAGTACCGGCAACACTATCCATAGCCGCGATGCTGATAATTATGCTTGGGGTTGGATTCAGCTGGACACGAAGACTCACAAGAAAAAGAACAGAGACAGTAGTTGAAACTGTGCAAAAATAGCCGGCATAAAAAACGCTGGTGGACAGGCTTATGAAAGTAAGTATGCTCTAAATTTTTGTTGATCTACGACAAAACAGTTAAATTGTGTTTAAATAATAGCTAAGAAAAAATTTTAAACACTCCATACGTTAAATTAGCAGTATTCAAGAGATTAACTAATTTCGTTCGAACATGGATCTTATGATAACATTTTATGGTAGAAATAAACTGTTTTTACCCTGCTGGTAACAATGTAGTTTCAGTTATTCTGAAATGAATTGTTTCCTTCTTTACTGAGAACGAACCACTGATATATGAACGTCAACTCATTCCTGCCAAAGAAAAATAGTTTTTTAGCTGTAGTGATACTGTCATTTTTTCTTGTCCATTGCCAACGCGGTGGAGATGCTGCAGATCATTCCCGAAGCGGGCTCTTATCCCAGTATGAGCCTGTTGAAAAAGACTTTGCCGAGATTAAGAGAGGTGGAGTTTTAAGAATGATTACCTACTATAGTTCAAATACATATTTCCTGAACCAGGGTCTTGAAGTAGGTTTTGAATATGAGCTGCTTCGTGAATTTGCAAGAGAAAATGATCTCGCGCTTGAGGTGATAATTGTGGGGGCCGATGAGAATCCTTTTGATCTGCTCAATCAGGGTGTAGGGGATGTTATTGCTGCCAACTACACTATTACAGATGAGCGGCGAGAGGTCGCAAAGTTTACCCGCCCGTACAATATCGTAGATCAGATGATTGTCTACTCAGCAGATCTGCCAAGCAGGCCGCAAACATTGGAAGAACTGGAGATTTCCGGAATTCCAATTTCGGTTAGAAGAAACAGTTCATATTACAATCGTCTCAATCAGCTGATTGATGATGGTTATGACATTCAAGTAGATATTATATCAGAGGGATTGGACACAGAAGCTGCTCTGGTGCAACTTGCCAGCGGAAATTTGCGTGCAACTGTAGCAGATGATAACATGTTTCATGCTGCCAACAGATATATGGAAGGGTTGTATCAGGGGCCCGTAATAGCTGAAGCTGATACCATTGCATGGGCAATTCGCTCCAATGCCCCCGATCTTGAAACAAGAATGAACCGGTTTCTCTACAAACATTTTCGATTTGTAGATGATGATGACAGGCCAAGAAGGTCTACATTCTTAAATATCCTGCGAAGAAAATATTTCGAACAGAGCCGCCAAATGGCTGATTACTATAATCCGGATTGGCAGTATCAGTCAATGGGTATAATCTCTCCGTATGATGATATTGTGAAAGCGGTATCTGAGAATCTCGGTCTCGATTGGCTGCTTGTAACAGCCATGATTGCTCAGGAGTCTGGATTTAACCCGGATGCAAAAAGCTGGGCCGGTGCTGTAGGTCTGATGCAGATTATGCCACAGTTTGTGGAAACTCCATACGAAGACCTTTACGATCCATACATAAATATTCAGGTAGGCTCACAGATAATAAAAGATCATAAGGATCACTATGCCTATATGGACAGCACGAATCAAATTGCATTTGCACTGGCAACTTACAATGTAGGCATTGGGCACATGGCTGATGCAAGGCGCCTGGCTATAGATCGTAACCGCGATCCTAACGAGTGGGAAAACATTTCAGACTCACTGTTGATGCTGATGCAGCACAGGTACTATCAGAATGCCCGTTACGGATTTGCGAGAGGAATTGAACCTGTACGATATGTTGAAGAGATCATGAACCGTTACAGAACGTATGAAGCTATTTTGGCACTTGCGGAACAACAGCGAGCCGGGTTTACAAATCTTGCCGGCCCCCAGCTTAATCGCAGGCCTTGAGTACCAGTAAGGTAAGATCATCAGAAAATCTATTACCGGAATAATCCCTCACATCTTTAACTATTGCATCTAATATTTCCTGTGAGGACTTATCTCTGTTTTTGAGGATACAATTTTTTAGACGGTTCGTTCCATACTCCTCCTCTTCGGCACTCATCGTTTCATCAATCCCATCTGTATAACAGACCAGCAGATCATGCGGATTCAGCTGAATGTCAGCCTGAATGTAAGGCATGATGGTTTCCATGGCTCCAAGCAATAACCCGCCCTCGGAAAGTTCTGAAAATTTATCAGTTTCTGCTCGCAGGAGGAGAGGTGGATTATGCCCCGCATTTACATATCGCAGAATTTTGTGGCTGCTTAAATACTTTGCCCAAAAGAATGTAATGAACTTATCTGAAGGGGTATTTTTATGAATAATATTATTGATTCTATCAGTGGCCTCGCTGAGGCTTATTTCAACCGGAAGTAAAACATGCAGCATCGACTGAAGGTTTGCCATTAGCAACGCTGCAGGAACACCTTTGCCGGTAACATCAGCTATCGCAAAGATAGTATTGCCATCGGGTGCTTCTGCAATATCGAAATAGTCGCCGCCTACTTCGCGCGAGGAGATGGTTTTGGCTGCAAGATCCACACCTTCAATTTCAGGGATGGGATCCGGTAATAGACCCTCCTGAATAGATTTAGCAATAGATAGCTCTTCTTCCATCCGTTCCTTATCAATTCTTTCTTCAAGAAAGAACGTTTTCTGAATTGATATAACTGCCAGATTAGCAAGAGATTTCAGGAAGTTATAATCGGCCTC
>SLJB01000175.1 GCA_007135335.1 Balneolaceae bacterium | reverse complement strand
TCTGATTTTTGTCGCTGTAAAACAGTTCATTCTCAATGCCGGCATAACCCGTGCTCATACTTCGTTTAAAAACGATGGTTCTTTTTGCTTCATCAACATTTAAGATGGGCATACCATAAATCGGGCTGCCCGGTGAAGTTTTAGCGGCCGGATTTACAACATCATTTGCCCCGATAATCAGAACCACATCGGTTGATGCAAATTCAGGATTAATCTGATCCATATCATAGAGATTGTCATAGGGAACATCGGCTTCAGCAAGAAGAACATTCATATGGCCCGGCATTCTTCCCGCAACAGGATGGATACCGTACTTCACGATAACCCCGCGCTCTTCAAGCAGGTTGGCTACTTCTTTTAAAACATGCTGAGCCTGCGCAACGGCAAGTCCGTAACCGGGTGCCACCACAACTTTTTTGGCATACGCGCATTGAATGGCAGCGTCATCAGCAAACGTTTGCTGAACGCTTTTATCTCCCGTCAATCCCGCTTGAACAGGATCATCAGTACCTCCGAATGCTCCGAATAGTACATTTGTGAGTGTACGATTCATTGCTTTGCACATGATGTTTGTCAAAATTAACCCGGCAGCACCCACCAGTGCACCGCTTATGATGAGCAGATTATTGCCAAGTACAAAACCGGCCATGGAAGCCGCAATGCCTGAATAGGAGTTGAGCAGTGAGATCACAACCGGCATATCTGCCCCGCCAATCGGTAACACAGTAAACACACCAATCAGCAGTGCAAGTCCAAACAGTCCCCAAAAGACAAGCTGATATTCAGGGTCAACAGTAAACCACGCTACCAATCCAAGTGCGATGAATGTTAACACAAGGTTAATAATATTTTGACCGGGCAGTGCAACTCTGCCTCCGTTAATAAACCCTTTCAACTTTCCGAAAGCTATAAAACTGCCGGTAAAGGTTATGGAACCAATCAAGATACTTAAACCGGTGGTTGCCAGTGCCTGTGTTTCAATCAAACCGGGATCGAGCCGGGTAAATTCACCCCATGCCACAAGTGCAGATGCACCGCCGCCAAAACCATTGAAAACAGCAACCATTTCGGGCATGGCTGTCATTTGTACTTTTTTTGCAGCAAAAGCCCCAATGAGTGCCCCTATCAAAACTCCGGCAATAATAAATTCAAAGCTGATGATCTCTCTGTCGAAAAGTGTTACCACCACACCCATCAGCATACCAAAAGAGGCAAGCTGATTACCTGAACGGGCGGTTGCAGGTGAACCGAGCCGTTTTATACCCACGATGAAAAACCCGGTTGCAACCAGGTAAATCAGCTGAATGGTACTGGGAATATATGCCTGCAAAAACTCCGGA
The DNA here is from genome assembly GCA_007135335.1 of Balneolaceae bacterium. GTDB lineage: Bacteria > Bacteroidota > Rhodothermia > Balneolales > Balneolaceae > Rhodohalobacter. Next base: position 23,271 of record SLJB01000175.1, on the reverse strand, counting down.
AGAAACTGGCTCATTTATCCTCCTCCTTCTTTTTGAACATCTCCAGCATACGGTCGGTAACCATAAAACCGCCGACCACATTTATGGTAGCGAATATAATCGCGGCAAAACCAATCCACTGTGCATATACACTATCCGGACCACCGGCTATAATCAATGCCCCGATTAGAGTAATGCCGGAAATGGCATTTGCACCCGACATTAACGGGGTATGTAGTGTTGGCGGAACTTTTGATATCAGTTCAAACCCGACAAATGAAGCCAGAACAAATATGAAAAGGTTGAAAATTAGATCTTCCATGTTACTGATTTGTATGGTGATAAATATAAAAAACGATGAAGTTGTTATTCAATTTGGATGTGATTATTTACTATTCTCCTTCACAAAAGGGGAGATAATTTCACCCATGTGGGTTACGGTAGCATTCGCGATAATTTCATCGTCAAAATCGAGATTTGCTTCCCCATCTTTAATCAAAAGGGATAGCAAAGAGAGAATATTTTTTGAGTACAATTTACTGGCATGAAAAGCCAGTGTTGATGGGATATTGAGGGGACCCATCACAAATACACCTTTATGATTATAGGTTTCTCCGGGTTTTGTAACTTCGCAATTTCCACCCTGTTCGGCTGCAATATCCACAATTACAGAGCCGGGTTTCATATCGTCAACCATCTCCTTTGATATAAGCCGTGGAGCAGGCCTGCCGGGAATAAGTGCGGTGGTAATTACAATGTCCGATTTTTTTACATGCTCATGAACCACTTCCCGCTGTTTCTCTTTGTTACGTTCGGAAAGCTCCTTTGCATATCCGCCTTTTGATTCAGTTTCATCTTCTTCTTCAATTGGCACTTCCACAAATTTTGCACCCAGACTTTCAACCTGCTCCTTTACAACCGGGCGTATATCAAACGCTTCAACCACGGCCCCCAGACGTTTAGCGGTAGCTATAGCTTGCAGGCCTGCCACACCTGCTCCCAGTACGAGCACTTTTGCGGGTGGAATAGTGCCTGCGGCAGTCATCATCATGGGCAGGTATTTATCAAGTTTATGGGCACCCATCAGTGCAGCTTTGTAACCGGCAATGTTGCTCATGGATGAAAGTGCATCCATGGATTGAGCCCGGCTGATCCTCGGAATGGTATCCATTGCCAGTGCGGTAATTTTCTGCTTAATCAGTAAATCAACATATACTTTGTTTTGCAACGGCCAGATGAAAGAGACCAGGAGTGTATTGGGTTTAAGCAGATTGATGGTGGTTTCATCAGGAGCCTGAACTGCAAGCAGCAGATTAGATTTGCTAAGTACTGTTTGTCTGTCATTCTCAATGGAAGCTCCGGCGGCTGAGTAATCTCCATCGGTATAGCTTGAGAGCAACCCGGCTCCGCTTTCAATATGTACCTGCAGTCCAAGAGAAATCAATTTCTGTGTTCCCTCCGGGGTAAGTGCAACACGGGCTTCATCTTTGGCTTTTTCTTTACAAACTCCAACTATCAAAATTTCCTCCATTGTCATGGTTTGCACAAACATAGCGAATTTTACGGTTTTTGCAACTTCACGTTAGGGCTGGAAGCGTTTTTAATTCAAAAAAAAGGAAAATTTATTGTTTACCTATGAAATCGATAGAGAAAATTGACCAATAAGTGCAGCTATTTTTCTTACTTTATATACAAATAATCATAAAAGATAAGAGTAGAAAAAAATGGAAGATATTGCAGAAAAAACGTTTGAGGTTGTAATCGTTGGCAGCGGACCTGCCGGATTAACAGCAGCACTTTATGCCGCCAGAGCTGATCTGAAGCCGATTGTATTTGAAGGGCCGGAACCCGGTGGGCAGTTAATGCAAACTACAGATGTAGAGAATTATCCCGGCTATCCTGAGGGCGTAATGGGCCCTAAAATGATGGAAGATTTCAGAAGCCAGGCGGTTCGGTTCGGAGCAGACTGCCGCTATGGGTATGTAACAAATATCGAGTTCGATAAACGCCCATACAAAGTTACGGTGGATGAGGAAACCGTGATTTATGCCAAAACAATTATTATTTCAACAGGAGCATCAGCCATGTGGCTCGATTTACCGAGCGAACAGCGTCTGCGCGGAAAGGGAGTAAGTGCCTGCGCTACATGTGATGGAGCCTTTTTTCGGAATGAGCATGTGGTAATAGTTGGAGGAGGGGATACAGCAATGGAAGAAGCAACATTCCTTACAAAATTTGCAAAAAAAGTAACGGTTATTCACCGAAGAGATGAACTTCGTGCATCAAAAGCCATGCAAAATCGTGCATTTGAGAACGAAAAAATTGAATTTATGTGGAACTCTGAACTTCAGGAAGTATTAGGAGATAAACTTGTTGAAGGGGTGAAGGTTAAAAACAGAAAATCGGGTGATATCACAGTTCTTGAGGATGTAACAGGTGTATTTATAGCAATTGGTCATAAGCCAAATACCGACCTTTTCAAAGGTGTGCTTACGATGGATGATGTGGGTTACATTCAAACAAAAGGTCAATCCACAAAAACAGACCTTCCCGGAATCTTTGCCTGTGGGGATGCGATGGATGCTGTATACCGTCAGGCAGTTACTGCGGCAGGTACAGGCTGCCGCGCTGCGCTTGATGCCGAGCGATTCTTGTCTGATCATGAGAGTGAAAAGGCAATTGCTGAAAGTCACTGGAAATAGAACTATATGACTACAGGGACACCGGACGGCAGTTAAAGCCGTCCGGATTTCTCTAACAGATCAGTTAGTTTACTTTTTCTTTTTGCCAACTGTTTTATCAGTTTCTTCTTTTTGCTCTTCTTCTTCTTCTTCCTCAATCTCAATAATTTCTGCCTCCACTTCGTACTCATCTTTTTTCTCTTCAGTGGTGAGCTCTCGCTCAACAAGTACGGTTACATCATTCGCCATCAAAATGACAGTGGTTAAGGCAGTAAGGATGGGGGCGTAAATCACAAAAAAGGCAGCACCGGCAGCGCCAATAGTCAGCTGACTTTCAAAAAGTGTTTTACCCTCTTTATTTTTTATGTAAACTCGCCGTGCATTCCCCTCTTTTATCAGCTTCTTAATTTGAGCAATGATCTCTTCAAGGGTTCCGCTGATTTCCTGAAGAATGGTTTTATCTGATGTTTCCATAATTTTTTTATGTTTTTGAAAAAATAACTGTAAGGAATAGCCTGATTCCGGTTCATACTACGAGAAGACCTATAGAAAAGATACAATTTTGAATTATGCTTTCGAGAGTATTTTGTGCGTCAACCATTGGCGTTGATGCAAGATTAATTGAAGTGGAAGTGAATATGAGCGGCGGAGTGCCTAAGTATTTCCTTGTGGGATTGCCCGACCGTGCTGTGAGCGAGTCGAAAGACAGAATTGACGCAGCTTTAAAAAATGCAGGGGCTCATTTTCCCCGCGGAAAAATAACGGTAAATCTTGCCCCGGCCGACCTTCCAAAAGAAGGAAGTGCCTTTGATCTGCCCATAGCGGTTAGTTTGCTTGCCGTATCCGGGCAAATAGAGACAGATAAACTTGGAAAGGCACTTATCTTGGGGGAACTGGCTCTGGATGGGAAGCTGCGACCTGTAAAAGGTGTGCTGCCAATGGCAGTTGAAGCTCGAAATCGAGGTTTGGAATATGTTCTGGTTCCTGAAAAAAACGGTGCAGAAGCTGCTGTGGTGGAAGGTATCCGGGTGATTGCGTTCGAAGGCCTTCAGCAGGTTATGGGCTGGCTGCATGATGAGAGTACTGTTGATCCGGTTACCGTTGATCTGAAAACTCTTTTCCATTCAAACGGGCAATCAGATATTCTGGATTTCGAGGATGTGCGCGGACAGGAAAATGTGAAACGTGCGCTTGAAGTAGCTGCTGCAGGAGGCCACAATGTTATTATGGTTGGCCCGCCCGGCTCCGGTAAAACCATGATGGCACGAAGAATCCCGACAATTCTTCCGCCGCTTTCACTTGATGAAGCTCTTGAAACCACTAAGATTCATTCTGTCGCAGGGCTTGTTGAACCGGGCAAATCACTGGTAACCAATCGCCCATTCCGTAGTCCGCATCATACAGTATCAGATGTTGCCCTGGTTGGCGGAGGCAGTATCCCCATGCCGGGCGAGATTTCGATGGCTCATAACGGTGTGCTGTTTCTGGATGAGCTTCCTGAATTTAAACGCAGTGCTCTCGAAGTGATGCGTCAGCCACTTGAAGATGGATCTGTAAGCATATCACGGGCAAGAATGAGCGTGAATTATCCCAGCCGTATCATGCTGGTAGCCTCGATGAATCCGTCGCCCACCGGCGATTGGTACGACCCCTCTGATGAACATGGATCAACAAACATTCAGATGCAACGGTATCTCGGAAAAATAAGCGGACCGTTACTCGACCGAATCGATCTTCATATCGATGTGGATAAGGTGGGATTTGAAGAACTTGCAGCAAAAGCGAAAGGTGAAAGCTCCGCCGATATCAGAAAACGGGTAATTGAAGCCCGGGAAATTCAGGATCGGCGTTTTATGGGAATAAGCGGTGTGTACAGTAACTCACAGATGAATACAAAACTGGCCCGAAAAATCTGTAGAATTGATTCTGCAGGCGAACAAATGCTGAAAAAAGCGATGAATTCACTGGGTTTATCAGCCCGGGCATTCGACAGAATCCTAAAAGTTTCACGAACCATTGCGGATCTTGACCGAAGTGAAGCGATTCAATCTAATCACATTGCGGAAGCTATTCAATATCGCAGTCTTGATCGTGAAGGATGGCTGGGATAGTAAAAATAGCAGCGATTTGGAACAAAAAAGAAGAGATTCAGGTATGAGAAAGAAAACGATCAAATGGACAAAAATTACCAATCATATTACAGAGGGAACTGGGTATTCACATTGCCGTTTATTCTGTTGCTTCTTTACCTGTTTCTGTAATTTTTAAACCCTTTCCAGGATCCAGTTTGGCGTCATCTTTATCAGCCAGGCAACGAGTCTCCAGCGGCGGGTTACGTAAGAATATGCCTTTCTTTTCTCGATGTCGATGAGCAATTGTTTAACAGCTTTTTCTGTATCGGCAACCCAAAACATACCTTTTTTACCCTCAGTCATCTCACTCTCAACAAAACCGGGTTTACAATCGGTAATGGTTATATCAATGTTTGATGTAATGCAGCGATTTCTGTAAGCCTGCATATAGGTTGAAATATATGCTTTTGATGCGGCATAGGGCGCATTTCTGGCAGAACCAAACAGGCTTGCTATGGATGAAATTCCTACAATCTGCCCCGTTCCAGCTTTCCTGAAGTATTGAAAAGACTCTCCAAATAGCTGAATAAAACCTTTTACGTTCACATCTGTAACGGTCTGCTCCATTGATGTGATTGAGGAGGAGGGAGCATTGGCTATTCCGGCATTCAGAACGATAATATCCATGCCGTTCATCTCTTCAATGAGCGAATGAAGTTTATCGGATGCTTCTTCAAAATTTGTAACGTCCATTTCCCGAAAGTAGAAATGTTCACCAAGCTCTTCTCTCATCGAGATAAGGCGATCTTTTCGCCGGCCGGTTCCTGCAACGATGTATCCTTTTTTAATAGCCTGCCGTGCAAGTGACTCTCCGATACCGGAAGTGGCACCTATGATTATCATTCGTTTTTTCACGGAATCTGGCCTTTATTAGAAATCAGGATTTAACCGGAACAGGTTGTAACTGCGGATAACGGTATTTCATCCATTCATAACTGCCAAACAGTAACGCTGAGTAGATTACATTACCGGCAAGGGTGTTATGGAAAAATGGAATAGCGGCCGTGTAGCACATAGCCAATCCTTCAAGGGTAAGCGGATACATAGGGCTGTGAACCCACACGCCAAAATTACTTACAATATAAAAAATAACGGAAGCACCAATGGCTCCGCTTAATACACGGGGCAGTGTAATTTTCTTAAGCAGATAATATCCTAAAACCACAATTAAGCCGATACTGCCATACAGGTAGATGAAACCGCCTGTAAGCCAGGTGAATCCATCATAGTAAGCACTATACATGATGTTATTCAGAAGAAGGTCACTGAGAAAAAGAGCGAGTACCGGTACAAGAAGTGCCCATTTTTTGTCGGTGAAATAGGCCGCACCGAAAAGCGCGATGGCTCCAATAGGTGTGAAATTATAAGCATGAGGTAATAAGCGTGATAACGCTGCAAATACGATGAATCCGGTTATGATCAGTACAGTTTTTTTCTTCATGAAACTTTTGCCTTAATGTTTAAGCTGTAAATATAAGGCATGATGAGCAAAAGTGTGAGGCTGAAATGCAGAAAAAGAAAAAGCCGCACTCCGTCAAAAGTGCGGCTTTTTAATGATGAGAGAATATATTTAATTAGTTGCGAGAAGCTCGAGATTCAGACGGATATTAACTCTGTCGCCCACCACCGCAGTAGCCGCCCAGTCGCCAACACCAACACCGAAGTCGGTTCGCATAAGTTGAGCATTCGCTACAATTCCGGCTACCTTGGTATTTTCGCGCATGGGGTGATCCATTACACCAAGAAGCTCAAACGGCAATTCAAACTCTCTGGTAACGTCACGTATAGTAAGTTCTCCGATTGCAACAAATTGATTATCACCTCTGCTTTCGATTGAGTGACTTACAAATTGTATTGCCGGCCATTGTGATGAATTGAAAAAGTCTCCGGACTTAAGGTGATTGTCACGTCTTTCATTACGTGTATTCACGCTTTCAACGGGAATGCTTACGTTGATTTGACTGCCTTCAAGATTCTCAGGGTCAAAATTAATTTCTGCCTGATAATCATCAAATCTTCCGTCTACAGGTGTGAAAAAATGATTAATAGTAAAGTTCACAGCACTGTGCGATCGGTCAATTTCCCAGGCTGTTACTGCATTGTCGTTGTCTGTTGCAAGTACTTGTGTAAGTGATGCTGATAGTATAAATAGTAGTGTAAGTGTAGAATATTGTAGCGTTTTCATACGAGAATTTAGTTTTAATGTTCTTTTGTTTAATGTTGAACTACACTGAGGTTCGAACCGTTCCGTGAATTAAAGATTCTTTTGATGTGCCGGTTATTTCAGAATTGAAGTGAATCTGCCTCAATTGTATATCTCCACAATCTATTTGCATCATCACCTGCATAGTCAACGCCAATTCGAGGAGAGGCAATAATGTCAGATTTTTTGATTTGGATGTCTCTGTTTTCTATCCACAGTGGCTCTTCAATGAGCTGAATTGTATTTAGCGATGTTGTAACACCAAGTGCCTGAGTCAGTTTACCGGGCCCGTCAGCCAGTTTCTTTGTATGATCTAATTTCCTTCTCTTTTTCATGATTTCAAGGCCCTCAAGGGGTTTTATGGCACGGATCAGTACTGCATCAGCCATGCCATTTTTGTTCGTAACAACATTTAGAAGGTGGTGAATTCCGTAGCATAAATAGATATAGGCATGGCCGGGATCTCCATACATCACCTCGGTTCTTTTGGTTCGTAAACCATTATTTGCATGGCAGGCTTTGTCATTACGTCCGCAGTAGGCCTCCGTTTCAGTGATGATGCCGGCAGTAAACAAACCATTTACGGAACTGCAGATCACTTTCCCCAAGAGCTTCCGGCTAACATCAGCCACATCGGGGTTGCTGAAAAATGAAGCAGGTAGACTTTTTCCGGGATTGGTTTCCATTACCTCAGGAAATAGCTGTGTATGGATTTTTCTCGATTGCAGGTGCCTGTTCAAGAAATACATCCTGATAAGCCCGTGCAAGAACGGAAGTGGCAACAAACAGAAAAGCAGAGTAGAAAGCCCAGAAACTCAATATAATGAGTGCAGCATATCCCTGATAGAAAAACTGGTAGGCGGTAAAGGCATATTCCAGGTAGATGCTAACGCCATATTTTGCCAAATCAAATAAGAGAGTATATGAAACTGCCGCAATGAGAGCCACACGATTGTTGAGGCGTTTTTCACTGATATACCTGTAGATGGCAAAAAAAAGCAGAAATGTAAAAATAGTAGGTACCAATCCTGTGAGCCAGTCAGAAATCCAGGTCAGCTCAATCACAAGATCTGTGTAGGGTACATTATATTGATCAAATGAAAAGATTGATATCAGAGAGATTGCCATGGTAAAGAAGATGAAAACACCTCCAACAATTCCAAAAGCGAAGAAATTATACACCAGTTCCATTGCAGGGCTTTTACGATCCTGAATATCGAACACCTCAAAAAGAACATGCTTCAGGGTGTGAAATAAACCCTGCGAAAAGATCATGAGGATAATGAGGCCGGCAATCCCGAATACCTGGCGAACTCCAACCAGTGGTTCAATGAGAGTTTCAAGGGTCACAGCTCCGGCAAATACATCGCCAGAGTCTGATTCAAACGTAAAGGCAGGAAACAACTCTCTGCCATAGCGAACAAGTTCATTGAATGCTGCTTCAGTTGATAAAACGTACCCTAAAATGGAGATCAAAATAAGTGTGAAGGGAATTGCACAGATAAACAGATTGAAGGTTATGGCAGAGGCATTAAAAAAAAGATTTTTTTCCTTTAACAATGTCCAAAGCCGGTGGCCAAAATGGTTCAGTTTTTGCAAATCAATATCAATCATACTTTTTTCCAAAATAACCTGATCAGCCAATATTCCCAAAACAGCACTAACCCAAACTCAAAATTATAAATAATCAAACGAGAACAATTGTTAAGGATAATGAGATTGAAAGGTAGGGAAAGCTCTCTTCAAATATTTATATTGCAGCGATGAAAAAAGATGCGAAACTTACAGAATCAGATCCACTGAACGGAGCTCAGTATATGCCGGGCTTATCGGTTGACTGTGTGATATTTGGATATCATGAAAATGAGTTGAAAATTCTTATTTCAAAATTTAAGAATACACATTTGTATTCTCTGCCCGGTGGTTTTATAAAAAAAAGTGAAGATATTTCTGAAGCCGCACGCCGGGTTCTTTTTGAAAGAACCGGTTTGAAAGATATTTTCCTGAATCAGTTTTATACCTTTGGTGAATCAAAAAGGGCAAATCCGGAAGCAATGATGAGCGTAATGAAGGCCAATGACATTCCATTTGATGAATCTCACTGGATGGTACAGAGATTTATTTCTGTTGGTTACTTTGCGTTGATCAATTATACGCGTGCAGACCCCGCCCCCGACCATTTTTCTGAGAGCTGCACCTGGTATGATGTTGATGAAATTCCAGAACTCATGCAGGATCACGCTTCCATCGTTGAAAAAGCCCTGACAGTACTCCGGAGTAATATTGACCAGGCGTTTATTGGTGCAAACTTACTGCAGGAGCAGTTTACAATGGCAGATATACAAAAACTGCACGAAACCATTCTTGGTGAAAAGCTCAACCGAACAGGCTTTCATAGAAAAATGCTGAACTCCGGCCTTCTGAAACGCATTGGTAAAAAGAAAACCGGAGGCTCACACAGGGCCCCGTATTTGTATGTTTTCCAGTCAATTGAAGAGTAAAAATGCTCATAGAATTTATAAATACCGTGTTCGTCCGCAATGAGTAAAAAAAAGCATACACCGCTGATGCGGCAATATCTTGATATCAAAGAGAAACATCCGGGAACCATATTGCTATTTCGCGTGGGCGATTTTTATGAAACCTTCTCCGAGGATGCTATTTTGATCAGCGGTGAACTTGGAATTACACTCACCAAACGAAATAACGGTGGCGACCAAACACCGCTGGCCGGTTTCCCATACCACTCGCTGGATACCTATCTGCCAAAGCTGGTAAAACGTGGTTTCAGAGTGGCTATTTGTGAACAGACCGAAAATCCCGAAGAGGCAAAAAAGGCAGGAAAGAAGATAGTAAACAGGGAGGTAACCGAGATTACCACTCCGGGTGTAACCATGTCGGACAAGCTCCTTGATCATAAACGAAATAACTACATTGCATCCATTTTCCGGGCGGGTGGCACAGCCGGGATTGCATTTTCTGATATCTCAACGGGAGAGTTTGCGCTCAGCCAGGTTTCAAAAACCGAGCTCGATTCACTGCTTCAGGCTCTTCAGCCATCTGAGATTCTTCTCCAGAAAAAGTTCAAAAACAATCTTCCCGATCATCTTTCAATGTACAACATCACATTTATTGATGACTGGGTTTATGAAGGTAATTACGGATATAAACTGTTGGTTGACCATTTTAAGACTCACTCTTTGAAAGGGTTTGGTGTGGAAGAGCTTGAAATTGCCCACACCGCAGCAGGTTCTCTGCTTCACTACATGCAGGAGACTCAGAAATCTTCGCTGGCTCATCTGCGCAGGCTTTATGCGTACGAAAGTTCCGACTATATGTCGCTGGATGGCTCAACAAAACGAAATCTTGAGCTAACTGCTTCCATGCAGGAGGGTGGCACGGAAGGCACGCTTGTTTCCATCATGGACGATACCATTACGGCGATGGGTGGCCGTTTGCTGCGGAAATGGATTATGCGGCCGCTGAAGAAAGTAAATGAGATTGAAAAACGGCTTGATGCTGTTGATTGGCTCTTTCATCAGCATGGCCGGCGCGCTGAACTTCGCGAGGAGATGGAACAGATCGGTGATATTGAGCGCCTGATCAGCCGAATCAGTGTGGGGAGAACCAATGCCCGTGATTTAAAACAGCTGCAGCTTTCACTGGCCCAGATACCCCGTGTAAAAATTCAGATTTCCAATACAGACAGTCCTCTGATTTCCGCCCTGAATGGAAATTTAAAACTCCTGCTGGATGTGCAGGATAGAATATCTTCAGCGCTTGTTGAAGAGCCACCGGCTTCCATACGCGATGGCGGTATGATAGCAGACGGTTTCAATAAGAATCTCGATGAACTACGTGATATCGCCAGAGACGGTAAAAAGTATATAGCGCGCATCAAAGATCAGCTTGCGAAGGAGTCAGGTATTCCATCCCTGAAAATCGGCTATAACAAAGTGTTTGGCTACTATATTGAAATAACAAACACCCATAAAGATAAAGTACCCGAACATTTCATCAGAAAGCAGACACTGGTAAACTCTGAGCGCTACATCACCCCTGAGCTGAAAGAAGTTGAGGAGAAAGTTCTCTCTGCCGAAGATAAAAGTAAGATGCTGGAAGGCGAATTGTTTGAAGAACTCAGGCAATATGTGGCTGAATTTGCCGATGACGTGCAACAAATTGCACAGGCACTTGCTGTGCTGGATTGCATCCAGAGTTTTGCAGAAGTAGCCTTTCGTAACAGTTATGTACGCCCGGAAATTGATACAGCGGATATCATTGATGTAAAAAAAGGCCGGCACCCTGTGGTAGAAAAAACACTGCCAGCTGGTGAACCATTTATTCCAAATGATATCTACCTGGATAACAGTGAGCACCAGATTTTGATCATCACCGGGCCAAATATGGCCGGGAAAAGTATCATTTTGCGGCAGACCGGCCTTCTGGTTTTGATGGCACAACTCGGTTCTTTTGTTCCTGCAGAAAAAGCAAAAATCGGGTTGGTTGATAAGATTTTTACCCGTGTAGGCGCGTCCGATAATCTTGCTGCGGGAGAGAGTACTTTTCTGGTTGAGATGAATGAGGCAGCCAATATCCTGAATAATGCAACGCCAAAATCTCTCATCCTGCTCGATGAAGTAGGCCGCGGCACCAGCACATTTGATGGCCTCAGCATTGCATGGGCACTTTCAGAGTATCTGCACAATCAGCCCGAAGTTGCAGCTAAAACACTTTTTGCCACACATTATCACGAATTGAATGAATTGGAAAGCCGCTACGAGCGTATCAAAAACTTTAATGTGCAGGTAAAAGAGCATGACGGCAAAATAATATTTCTGCGCAAAATGGTTCGGGGTGGTGCTGATCACAGTTACGGTATTCAGGTAGCCAATATGGCCGGCTTGCCAAAGGTTGTTATTCAGCGCGCTAAGGAGATATTATCGAATCTTGAAAGCCACTCACTGGATGTGAGCCACGAGGGAAATGGTGCCGTAAAACAGAGTGCATCCAAAAAAGATGCTGCCAGAAAAGCAGTACGGCAGATTGACAGCCAGCCGCAGCTGCCGCAAATGACTTTATTCGATAGTCAGCTTGATCCGGCTGTGGAAACCCTTCTTAACAAACTTGATGCGTGCGACCCGGAACGTATGACCCCGATAGAAGCTCTGCTGCTAATGAGTGAACTGAAAAGGTTGATTAAGAAATAGCCGGCTGATTTTTTTGGCCTATCAATGCTTTTAACATATTTTTATTAAAAGATTTATCAAGAAAAATTGCAGTAGTACATTAAGTTAGGTAAACTGAATGATGCTCAGTATGCATTAAGAGCTATCGTAAGGGGATAATTCTACAAATTCACGCGTAAACAGTTAATCAAATCACAATTATTATGAAATACACACGTCGCTCATTTTTTAAAACGTCAGGAGCTTTGGCCTCAGGCCTTGCTTTGGGAAGCATGTCATTTTTGAAATCTTGCGCTCCTGCCGGTAACGAATACGGACCATTTGGAGTGCAGCTCTATACTCTTCGTCACGTAATTGGTGATGATCCGGAAGGCGTAATCAGCCAGGTTGCCGATTTTGGATACAAGCAAATTGAAAGTTATGAGGGCCAGCTTGGAATGTTCTGGGGCATGGGTAACACCGCCTTTAAGAGTTTCCTTGATGATCTTGGATTAACAATGGTTTCTACCCATGCGAACGTTTTTCAGGATTACGAGCGCAAAGTAGAAGAGCTTGCAGCGATTGGCGTGCCAAATATTGTTTGTCCTTGGATTGGCCCTCAGGAGTCGATTGATGCTTACAAAGAGATGGCAGAAAACTTTAACCGATTCGGTGAGATCGCGAACAATGCAGGTATCAAATTTGCATACCACAATCATGCGTACACATTCGAAGAGCTTGAGGGAGAGATTCCACAGGAAGTTCTGATGGATGAAACAGATTCTAACCTGGTTGAATACCAGATGGATATCTACTGGGTAGTTGCCGGCGGACACGATCCTATTGATTGGGTGCGAAGGTATCCGGGAAGATTTACATCTTGCCATATCAAGGATCTTGCAACAACCAATGGTGAAACAGAATCTGTAACTCTCGGAACAGGCACTATTGATTTTCCAACCGTACTCGCGGCAGCAAAAGAGAATGGAATGGAATATCTGCTAGTAGAGCAGGAAGCATATGAAGGCACAACTCCGCTGGATGCTGTGCGTGATAATGCAGAATACATGAGAAACCTCGAAGTGATCAGAAGGGGATAACAGATCTTCTCTTTCATTCTGAAATTAAACCTGTGAAGTTTCATTGCTACTCGAAACTTCATGGGTTTTTTTGTGATATTCATTCTTGATGGCATTTCTCAACCGGTGTACTACTTTTTTCATATGCAGCATTCAGCAAAACATATTGCAGACCGCATCCGCCTGATGATCTCCACCAAGCAGTTTCAGGTTGGCGAACTGTTACCTTCCACAAGAGTTCTGGGCAAACAGCTGGGAGCCAGTTTTCATACAGTTCGAAAAGCGTATCATCAGCTTGCCGATGAAGGGATGATAGAAAGCGAACAGGGTCGCGGATTTATTATACGCCGGCAGAGTTCTGCACTCGATAAAACAGAACGGCTGGAGATGGGTGCCGAAAAAATGCAGCAGCTTCTGGAAGTTCTAATAGGGTTTGGACTTGATGAAGCAGAAATAGAAGCGATTTTTGAGGAGCAGATCAACTTTATGGAGTGGCCCGATCGAATCCAAAGTATTGCAACAGTGGGAGAAACCGTAGAACTTGCGAAAATTTTATCTGATTCCATAAAAAATCAGATAGGGGTAAAAAGCTTATCACTTAAGACAGGTAATTACGATGAGGCTATTAATTACGATGCCCTCTTTGTGCCTATTCATCTGGTTAATGAGTTTAGAAACCTAAGTGACTCCATCCGCATTATGCCCGTGGTTTTTCATTACGATGCAGATGTGCTTCTGTCCATCATAGACCGGGCCGGGATTGAGGCTATCGGGCTGGTAACTGCAGAGGAAGATTCAATCCCAAAAATAATCAGTGAATTGAAATCACTCATGAAATTTGAAGGAGCATTTGTTGCAGGTGCTACCTATGGAAAATCGTTACCGCTTTTTGTTCGGAATACCGATTTGATTGTCTATACACCCGCAAGTGCCCGTCTTGTGGAGGCTAAAATTCCTGAAAAGAACCGCATAAAACTGGAGTATATTATCTCAGAAAAGAGTGCAGAAATGATTCGTTCCGAATTATGGGAGCAGTAAGTGAAAAGGCAAAAGAGAGATATGGGATATCGAAAGCGTCTTGCTTCTGCTTTTGTTCGTACATACCAGAAGAATCTAACAAGAGCTATTTTTTTCAAATCCTTCTCTTTCTTTTCACTATTGCCTTTTCCCTTTTGATGACGCTCTTCTTACTTTTAAGCCATGATTGATATTCCGAAACTACTTCATCAGGCAGCAAAAGCACTCGAATCGGAAATAGAAACGGTTCGGGAAAAACCATCAACAGAAATTTTATTTAATGGCATTAAGACAAAGACTGCACCCGCCGGATCTTTTGATTATTCATTTGAATGCCATCAGCCATCCATCCGGTTTGCGGAAGAGATAAAAGCTACCATCGCAGGAAAAACAGTTACGGTTCACCCGGTTTCATTTGAAGATAATGAGGTTGTGCTCAGATTTCCTGAAGCTGCAGAATCACCCATAAAAAATGTACATCTTGAGTGGGAGAATGACTTTGTTCTGAAACGTACACTGTCCGGAATCATGAAATTGCAGGATCTTGAAGATGGAGTAGAGCAACGGCTGGAGCGGCTGTTCAATCCTGCCGATGCTGCTGTACCTGCCGATGAAGAAGTATTGCAGGACGGTATGCGGAATGCAGCTCAGCTGGACGCGATTGAAAAAGCGATGAATCGCCGCACACTTTTTATCTGGGGTCCGCCCGGTACCGGTAAAACCGATACACTCGGTTATATTGTTGCCAATTATCTGAATCATGGGAAAAAGGTTCTGTTCGCGTCCAACACTAACCGTGCGGTGGATGTTGGTCTGCTGAGTGCTCTGCATGCCATGGATCTGATCGGGATGAAGATTAAACCGGAAAAAATAACGCGATTTGGCGATTCTGCACTTAAAAGCGAAAAGCTGGATGCATATCTGTTTGAAGCTCAGATTGAAACTGTAGTGCAAAAACAGAAGGCAGAGGCGGGAGAGTGGATTGATCTGCTCAGCCGCCGCGAAAAGGCATTAAAAGCTGTAGAGAAACGCTTTAAAAATGGGAAACAGCCCACCTCGAACCAGGAACTGGAATTAAAGCTGATTGATCAGAAAATTAAAGATGCCGGCGGGCTTGAAGAACTGGAAGAACGTATTGAAGAGATCAGTCTTGTAAACGACAGAAAAGAGCTATGGAAAAAGCAGCTTGTGGCTACAACACTTGCCAAAGTTTGCACATCCGACCTTTTTCACGACCTGGAATTTGACGCTGTAGTTGTGGATGAAAGTTCGATGGCTAATTTACCATACCTGATGGTGCTTGCCTCGCACGCGAAATGGCACATGGTTGTGGTGGGTGATCCCATGCAGCTTCCACCTATTGCACTAACTGCTGAACCTGAGGAACGTGAGTTTCTTGAGAGGGATATTTTTACGATGGTGTCAGGTGCGGAAACCGGCGAAGATCTCTTTAGCTGGCATGATGAAAATCCGGGATTCACAGCATTTTTCGATACACAGTACCGGCTGGAATCATCTCTCGCCGATGTGATAAGCACGGTTTTTTATGAAGGCAGGCTAAAAACCGGGAAATTATCGGATGAGCCGGGTTCACTTGCCATAAATGGCCGGGCATTCCATTTGGTTAACACATCAAAGTACGGACCTTTTCTGGAGCAGAAATCAGGTGAAAAAGGATTTAAACCAATCAATATGGTGCATCAGGAAGTGATTGAACGGCTTGTGAAAAATATGAGCGGCCGCGGCATTCGGATGGATCAGGTGGGTGTGATTGTGCCCTTCAGAAGTGTGGTTTATGATCTGCGAAACAGGTTATACGAAGCCGGTATACGCAATGTGGAAGTGGGCACCATTCATACTTTTCAGGGAAGGGAGAAAGATTACATTATCTTTGATACGGTGATGAGCGGTGAACAGCAGCGTGGCCGTACCCGTCACTATTCAGTACGCCCGCTGGATGAAGATAAAAACGGACTCAGTGTGCCGCGCTTATTAAATGTAGCTTTTTCCCGAAGTAAAAAAGAGCTGGTTGTCATCGCAGATATGGATCATATTGAGAAAGTGTACGGCAAAAAATTTCTTGGGAGATTGTTGAAAAGAATAAGCCCATAAAAAAAAGAGAGATAACAGAAAAATCAGGTCAAATATCTGCCAAAGCTGAGCAAAATTATAGGCGGCATTTTTGTACAAATTAGCAAATCTTAATGTACACATCTGCCTTTTCAAACTCTCAACTCCCGGTTTAAAGTATAAACATATAAAGCCTTTAACTCGATATTTGAACATCAAAATAAAGATATACCGTTGCAGTTAAATACTCTGCTAAAGTATGTACTACAATCACTTAATGGGTATGTTAAATGATAAGAATCTATTGAAAAATTGCTAAAACTAAATTTTTTTATAAGGGTTTGGAATTAAAATATGAGATCATAAGTTATTTGTTCATCAAAAAGTAGGATAGTAAAATAAATGAAAAAAAAAGCCTAAACGACTCTCAAATATTAATAAAATTTAACAGTACATGAAAAAGTTCATTTTTTTAATTCCGGCAATTATGCTGCTAATGCTTGCCTGCGATCAAAATTCGCAAATTCTGGACCCTTCTCAAGAGCAGGGTGTAGTTATTGAAGCAGAAACTATAACGGGCGATGCAAAGCATGCTCCTATTCCGGGTAGATTTATTGTTACTCTTAAACCGGGTAACAGCCCTGCAACAGTTGCTTCAGAATTCGGAGTAGAACCGGACTTTGTTTACAACAAGGTTTTGAATGGATTTGCCGGTACAATATCAAATGCAGCAAGAAGCGGATTGCTTCGTGACAACCGAATTGTTCGCATAGAGCAGGATGGTATTGTTACAACTACCGAAACGGTACAGAGTAATGCCACCTGGGGTCTCGACAGAATAGATCAGCGTGCTCTTCCTCTTGATGGCAATTATGTATATACATCGCAAGGTACAGGTGTTAATGTCTATATCTTAGACACCGGAATCCGATATAGTCATAATGAGTTTCAGGGAAGAGTGGTTGCAAATTTTTTTGATGCCTTTAATGACGGACAGGATGGAGATGACTGTAACGGTCATGGCACACATGTAGCCGGAACTGTTGGCGGAGCTTTATATGGTGTAGCGAAGGATGTGAATCTGGTTGCAGTTCGTGTATTAGACTGTAATGGATCAGGTTCTCTCAGTGGAGTGATTGCCGGAATGGATTGGGTAGTGAGTCAAGCATCCGGACCCTCTGTTGCTAATATGTCTTTGGGTGGTGGTAAAAGTGCTTCTCTTAATGATGCAGTTGCCAGAATGTATAATGCCGGTGTGCCGGTTATCGTTGCTGCAGGTAACAGTGGTGCGGTTGCCTGTAATTATTCTCCTGCAAGTGCTGAACGTGCGTATTCTATCGGCGCTACTTCAAGCAATGACAGTAAAACAAGCTGGTCGAATTATGGCTCTTGTGTGGATCTTTTTGCTCCGGGTGCAGGCATAACAGCTGCATGGCATACCTCAAATACTGCAACCAATAGAATAAGTGGTACAAGTATGGCTTCTCCGCATGTGGCCGGCGTTGCAGCTCTTTATCTGCAGGATAATCCAAATGCATCACCACAGGCTGTTTACGATGCAATAACTAATTTAAGCACGAAAAATAATGTCACTAATTCAGCAACGGAGAACAATCACATGCTCTACAGTCTGCTTGCCGGTGCAGGTGAAGATGACCCGGATGGTGGCAACGGCAGTGATGATGGAAGTGATGGTAATAATGAACCCGAAATAGATAATATCACTGTAAGTTCGTACTCTTCGGGACCGTGGTTACGTGCCGATGTGAGCTGGAGCGTTTCAGACATTGATGGAGACCTCTCCTCAGTAAAAACTGAACTGCTGAACGGGACTAATAGCGTAGATTCAGCAACAACCAGTATTAGTGGCAGCAGTGCTTCCGGGTTATCTGAATTAAGAACAAGAGGAAACGCCGATTCTGTCCGCGTAACTGTTACTGACAATGCCGGTAATTCAACAATTGAAACCAGATCTCTTAATGGAGATGTGCCTGATGACGGTGAAGAAAATCCTGGTGATGAAGTGCCTGATGATGGTGAAGAAAATCCTGGCGATGATGTACCAGATGACGGTGATGACGAAGTAGGAGATACTAATCCATCTATCGTTACATTCAATGTGAATAGTTCTTCTTCCGGTCCGTGGAATAGAGCTACCACAAATTGGACAGTTTCCGATGAAGACGGTGATCTCAATACTGTAGTTATAGAACTTCTGAGCGGAAGCAGCGTATTGGATAGCGTTAGTATCAACGTTAGCGGAGGCAGTGAATCCGGTGAAAATGAGCTGAGATCGAGAAACAATCCCGATTCAGTTCGCCTTACGGTTACCGATGGAAATGGCAATACCGTATCAGAAACAAAGGCAATTTAAGAAGTTAACTTCTGTTTACTTTTAAACTCTAAGCCATCCGGTTAATTCCGGGTGGCTTTTTTTACGATATAATCTGCTTAAAAAAAAGGGTGCAAATAATCTACGATTAAAGGTAAAATGATGAGTCATTTATAGGGTTTTATTCCTGCAAATTTACTATCTATACGGGAATCATAAATCTGTGAGTAAAGAATGGATGGAGAAACTCTAACCTGGATTTTTTTGGCAGGCGGTATCATTTTGATGCTGCTTGAGTTTGCTCTTCCCGGCGGCGTGGCTTTTTTCCTCGGGCTAAGCGGATTTGGTATCGGGGTACTCAGATTTTTCGGGTTACTTGGAGATCCCGTCTGGGCGATTACCGCATGGCTTTTGGTCTCTATTGGCCTCACGATTGCTATTCGCCCATTCATCAAGAAGTACTTTAAATCGGAAACCTTCACCAAAATTGCAGATGAAGATTACGAGGCGATGGATCAGGTGGCTACTGTTGTAGAAGAGCTGAACGAAGAGGATAACAGCGGGCGAATCCGGTTCGATGGTGCTACCTGGAATGCTCGTTCTATGAAGGGGCGGGTTCATGCTGGAAGGCAGGTTGCCATCAGGTACCGCGAAAATACAACGTGGGTGGTGGAGGCAATTGATGCCTACGAGCCTATGAATGAATCTAACAAACAAAAGGAGAACAACTAACTATGTGGACAGCACTACTCATTTTTATCATCTTCCTCTACTTTATTATAACAAGACTTTTCATCATTGTTGAGATGCGGGAAGAGGTGATCCAGGAACGTCTCGGGAAGTATAAAAAAACTCTGAAGCCGGGATTTCATTTTCTTATTCCCTTCGTTGACCGCGCAGCCTATCACCAGGAGATGCGGGAGCAGGTGATTGATGTGCCCAGCCAGACCTGTATTACGAACGACAATATTGAAGTAACCGTTGACGGAATTGCCTACCTGAAGGTGATGGATTCGCATAAGGCGAGCTACGGTATCTCGAATTACAAAGCGGCAGCCATTAATCTTGCGCAGACAACCATGCGGAGTGAAATCGGCAAAATTTCGCTTGATGACACCTTCTCTGAGCGCGAAAAAATGAACGAAAACATCGTTCAGGAAATTGATAAAGCCGCAGATCCATGGGGGGTAAAAGTGCTTCGGTATGAGATCCGGAATATCCGCCCATCCAACGAAATTGTGGATACCATGGAGAAACAGATGGAAGCTGAGCGCCAGAAACGTGCCGATATTACCAGCTCTGAGGGGTTGAGAGAATCGCGCATTAATGAGTCAAAAGGGGAGCAGCAGAGCCAGGTACTTGTCTCAGAAGCCCAGCGACAGCGCAGAATCAACGAAGCGAAGGGTCGTGCAAAAGAGATTGAACTGGTGGCAACAGCAACAGCGAACGGCATCAGACGGGTGGCACAGGCCATTGAAAAACCGGGGGGATCACTTGCTGTACAAACAAAACTGGTGGAGCAATATATCGACCAGTTCGGCCGAATTATTAAGAGCACAAATGTATCCGTACTTCCTGTAGAAACAGCAAATCTGAGAACATTTTTCGAAGGTGTGGCTACTGTGAGTCAGCACACAACAGGCGGTTCAACTGCCCAAAAATCAACACAAGGAGGGACACGATAATGGAATTTTTTAACACAGTAAGTCAAATTTTACTTGCAGCTTTTGCAATCTATCTGGTTTATAAATTTCTGCAGGCCATACGACTGGTACCTAACCAATATGCTCACATTGTGGAGCGTCTGGGTAATTATCACAAAACATTGGGTCCCGGTTTTCATGCATTGATTCCGTTTGTGGATAAAGTGGTTTACAAGCAGGATTTGCGTGAAGAGACTATCGAAGTGGAACCGCAGGAGTGTTTCACAAGAGATAACGTGAAGATTGATGTTGACGGTGTTCTCTACCTGAGTGTGATGGACCCGGTAAATGCCAGTTACGGAGTTACCGATTACAGATATGCATCCGTGCAACTGGCGCAGACAACAACACGTTCCGTGATCGGCCAGATGGATCTGGATGATACGTTCGAAGAGCGGGCTAAAATGAGCCAGGAAGTGGTAAAAGTACTCAGTGATGTGGAGCGTTTGTGGGGGATTAAAGTTCACCGGTACGAAATTAAAAATATCCTTACTCCCAGAACGGTTCAAAATGCGATGGAGCGGCAGATGACTGCCGAGCGGGAAAGGCGGGCTGTGATAGCACGATCGGAAGGTGTGAGGGATTCCAACGTGAATGATGCACAGGGCCGGCGCGCTGAAATTGTAAATATCTCCGAAGCAGAGATGCAGCGCAGAATTAATGAAGCGGAAGGCTGGGCAAGTGAAATTGAGGCGATTGCCGAAGCGACGGCAGTCTCTATTGAGCAAATTGCCGATGCCCTGTCTCAACCCAACGGCACCGAAGCTATGCAGCTGCAGCTTAAAGAGAAATATTTATCTGTGTTAGGCGGACTCGGCAAAAAAGAGAACAGCATCATTCTTCCGAAAGATCTTTCAAACTTCAACACCGTTATGCAGGGACTTTCGATTGATGAGTTGACGGATAAAGGTGTGTAGATCAGATAGTTTAAAAATATTGATTTATCATATAGCGTAATTTCTTAAATAGGCGATTATAACAAGAAAATTATTGATAAAACAAACAGTAGAAGCAATTAGTAAACTGCCTGACCAAAAGGTTCAGGAGATTTCAGCTTTTGTAGATCAGCTTATTCAAAAGTTTGAAGATGAAGAGATAAAACAGTACATCATACGAAATGCATCACAATCAGAAGCCTTTGATTTTCTTTCGGGTGAGGACGATCTATAAACTGATGCAGATCTAAAAGGAATGTATTGATGGAAAAGGGCGATATCGTATTAGTACCTTTTCCTTTTACAGATTTAAGGGATACAAAACGCCGACCTGCTTTAATTCTTCTCTCTTCAGAATCTGATGTTGTAGTTGCATTAAAAGTCTACTTTTGCTGAACTGACGTCAACCCATCACATCCGCAAGCAATTTATAGGATTTCACCCTCTGATTGTGATCGAAAATGTAGGTCGAAACCATCAGCTCATCCGCTTTGGTCTGATCCAGAAAGTTCGTGAGTTCTTCCTTCACACTTTCGGCACTTCCGATAAACGAGCAGGCCAGCATCTGATTTACAGCATATTTTGTGTGTTCATTCCAGATTCCCACCATGCTGTCAACCGGTGGTTTCATGGGTGATCGGTCTCCCGTTACCACACCCATAAACATCTGAAGCATCGATGTTGAAAGATAGTCCGCTTCCTCATCTGTATCTGCAGCAATCACATTCACGCACGGCATAAATCGGGGCTGATCCAGTTGATCGGAGGCCTTGAATCGCTCACGGTAGATCCGAAGTGCCGGAAACAGTTGCTGAGGGGCAAAGTGACTCGCAAACGCATAAGGCAAGCCAAGTTCTGCCGCCACAAAAGCGCTGTCGGTACTTGAGCCCAAAATCCAGATCGGTACTTCGGTTCCCTCACCGGGAAATGCGCGAACCTTACTTGTGCTATTATCTTTTGAAAGATATTTCTGCAACTGCTGCACAATTTGCGGGAATTGCTGAACCTGCTGCATTCTGTCAGACCGAATGGCATTGGCCGTTATCTGGTCGGTTCCCGGGGCACGACCCAGCCCGAGGTCTACTCTTCCGGGATAGATGGTTGCCAAAGTACCAAACTGTTCTGCAATGATAAGCGGGGAGTGGTTGGGCAGCATGATTCCACCCGACCCAACACGGATTTTTTCGGTTGCATCGGCTATGTGGCCAAGCAGAACGGATGTTGCCGAACTGGCGATATTCTCCATATTGTGATGCTCCGCCATCCAGAAGCGGTGATAACCCAGAGCTTCAGCTTTCTGAGCAAGCAGTCTGCTGTTTTGGATCGCTACCCGGGCTGAACTGCCCTCCGTTACAACTGCGAGATCTAAAATGGAAAGGGGTATCATGAATATGTTTTTGATGAATATTTAGCTTTGTATTTCAATATGAATAGCCAAGTGAGGGTTGTTTTTTAACTCCATTAGCATTCACATTCTATCGATATAAAATACATAATCGAAGGGCCGAAAAGGGTATTGAAATGAAATGAGGGGAACTTCAATTATTTTGTGATTTACATCACTCTCCCTTTTATTCGGGCAAAATATTGAGTTTGTTTTGCAGGGGTAATTATAATGTTATCGGACAAAACCGCTGATATTTGTGTCGTGTAATATGCCGGGTAAACGCATTTGCTTGCAAATAACAGCTAAATGGAATATTCTGCGACATGAAAAGCGATAACGAGGTTGTCGTGGAATTATATGTTATAGGGCGGGAAACTATTGGCTCACTTAAATTTAAGTTGAGTTAATTTTTCGGGTTTCAAATCTTATTTTAAAAGCAACAATTATAAACTAATACTACTTCAAAATGGCTAATCAATTCAAAAAAGATAAGGTGCGAGAACCAATTGCAGATTTTGTAAAGCTAATTGAAAATGAAACAGAGGAAGGAGCTACCCCTTCAACATACGTACTGAATTTTAGAGA